>CAJQQZ010000013.1 GCA_905480575.1 uncultured Alphaproteobacteria bacterium
GGCTACTGTGAAACAGCAAAACCCACATCCCAAGGGCACACTCGCTCGAGCTGCTTGGATCATCGCAAGACTAGGGGGATGGGATCCCTACTATGGAAAACCTGGGCCAATTGTTATGTACGATGGCCTAAAACGATTCAATGCCATCAGATATGGATATGCAATCAGAAATGTGTGAATCCGGTAGGCCCTGAGCGGGGATCTTTCTTTCCGGGAGGCCAACCTGATCTAGGAGTGCCCTCTTCGCTTGACTAAGCGTCTCACGTAACTGAGAACTATCTGAACCGCTTTTTCCCAAAGAGAAAACAAAAGCAATGAAACAACTCCCATCCCTGCCCTTTTCAAAAACATACACGCGCGAAGTGTCCTTTGAACACACCGCCGCTGCTCTGGGAAATCCTGGGGTTAACGTCGTGTCAACGCCCCATCTCATTGGGGAAATTGAGTTTGCTTGCACATACAATGTAATGCCGTTTTACGATGATGATGACGCAACGGTTGGGACACATGTTTGCATCGACCATCTAGCGGCAGCGGTACCGGGCACACCAATTAAGATTGAAGCCACGCTGGAAGAAGTAGATCGGCGGCGGTTACAATTCTCTGCCACCATCACACAAAACGGCACAGTGATCATGAAAGGTCGGCACGATCGGTTCATCGTCTCAAAAGCCAAGTTCGAGGCCATGAGCAAACCTTAAACCTGAGACCTGTTTTAGCAGTTAGGCACCTAAGCCTAACGCCAGATTAAGTCTTCGTTTCCTGGCAAGGTTTCTTGCTGCACTGGCACTGGAACACTTGTTCTGGTCGTTGTTTGAGGCACCGCTGTTGGTTGTCTGGGCTGAACGAGTCTTGGGTCCTGCTCAATGCCAATGGACAAAACAAAGTTGTGTTTGCGTGTGTCGACAGAATGTTCAATTATTTCCACGGTTTCAAAGGGCTTACCGGCACTGAGAACTGGGAAATATGAGGTGTAGTATTTCTTGGCTTTGTTCTTGCCGTCGGCGTCAGATGCCGTCACGTAGTAACGCGTCTCAGCCAGCTGTGTTGTGTTACCTGGTCCCGCCAGAACCCTAAATTTGATCTTTATTTGGGTCAGCACATCACTGCCAAGGACATCACAAGCTGTTTTAGCACCGGCAATATCAACACGATAAGATTCCCCGGGTTTTGAGGCCCGAAGAAGACTGCGTTGCCCCGCAACCATTTGCACTTTAGGGCAAACGACCTTGGGTTTCTCTCCACCCATGTTCTCTGGCACTTCTAGCCCCTGCGACTTCCACCAAATTTCTTTGACGATCTCTCCGCAACCGGTCAATGCAAAGAGCGCCAGAAGAACAAAAATGTATCGTATTGCTCGCATTTCTTTCATTGCCTAAACCTTGCTGGATCACCATCTTTGCTTTATGCCCTAGCCAGAGCTTTTAGCTGCTCTCGGCCTGATAACCTAGCCTCTTTTACACAAATGAACGACAGAATTATGGCGTCCGAAACGACAAGATCAAAGAAACCTCTGCGAATCCTCCTGGCCAACCCACGCGGCTTCTGCGCTGGTGTTGTTCGTGCCATTGATATCGTGGAGAAGGCTCTCGAAAAATATGGCGCGCCCGTCTACGTCAGGCACGAGATCGTCCACAATCGCTACGTGGTGGAAGACCTGCAGAACAAAGGCGCTATCTTTGTCAAAGAGCTAGACGAATGCCCAGATGACCGCCCTGTCATTTTCTCTGCTCATGGCGTACCAAAGTCGATCCCTGCCGAAGCCGAACGACGAGAATTGCTGTACGTTGATGCGACTTGCCCTTTGGTGAGCAAGGTTCATAGAGAGGCCGAACGCAATCACAAGGACGGCAAGACCATTGTGTTGATCGGCCATGCGGGCCACCCCGAAGTCGTCGGCACAATGGGTCAACTGGCGGCCGGTGTTGTGAAGCTGGTTGAAACTGTAGCGGATGTAGAGACGTTAGAAGTCAGCAATACAGACAATTTAGCCTACGTTACGCAAACAACTTTATCGGTGGATGACACGGCAGAGGTCATTGCAGCCCTCAAGAAACGCTTCCCAACCATTTCCGAACCACGTGCTCAAGACATCTGTTACGCGACGACCAACCGTCAAGAAGCGGTCAAGCTGATCGCCGATGAATGTGACGCTTTCCTAGTTGTCGGCGCGCCCAACTCTTCGAATTCCAACCGACTTGTCGAGGTCGCCGGGCGTCGTGGGGTTCACAAGGCTGCACTGATTGAAAAGGCACCTGACATTCATTGGCCGGATTTTAAAGATGTGAGTACATTGGGCATTTCGGCAGGGGCTTCCGCTCCAGAAGTTTTAGTCGATTCAATCATCGCCGCCTTTAAAGAGCGTTTTGATGTCACCGTTGAAAACACGGTTTTCAAAAAAGAAAACGTAACATTCAAACTGCCAAAGATTTTGGAAGCTTAACCCAACATGACTGAAACTAACGAAGTCGAGATTTTCACAGATGGCGCTTGCAGCGGTAATCCCGGCCCAGGTGGCTGGGGTGCCATACTGCGCTATGGCGACCATGAAAAAGAGCTCAACGGTTGGGCCAAAGATACGACGAACAACCGTATGGAACTGATGGCCGCTATAGAAGCATTGAACGCTCTAAAGCGCCCAATGACAGTGTCTCTGACGACGGACTCTGTCTACGTCAAAGATGGCATAACCAAATGGTTGGAAGGCTGGAAAAAAAAGGGCTGGAAGACCGCGGCGAAGAAACCCGTTAAGAACAAAGAGCTTTGGGAAGCTCTAGATGCAGCGGCGTCAAAGCACAACGTGACCTGGAAATGGATCAAAGGCCACGCCGGCCACGAAGACAATGAACGCGCGGACGCCCTCGCCCGCGCAGCCATCGAAGAATTAAGAGCCTAGAGTTTCGACAGAATTGTCTCTGCACTAGAGTTACCGAACTCACCAGGCTTAGCATCCAAGTTAATGAACTGGACTTCGCGGTCCTTCGCGACGAGCGCAAAACGCAAGCAACGAACACCAGCATTGATCGCTGATAGATCGAGTTCCAGCCCCATGGCCTTGGTCAAATCGCAGTTGCCATCTGGCAACATGAATACTTCGTCCTTAACACCCAACGAAGAAGCCCAAGCGCGCATGGTCCATGGATCATTTACTGATAAGCAAACAACTTGGTCGACGCCTGCAGCCTTTAGCTCTTCTGCTTTCTCCACATAGCCGGGCACATGCTTGTCAGAACAGGTTGGAGAAAAAGCAGCAGGTAATCCGAACAACACCGTCGTTTTACCATCGAAAAGGTCGGCAGCGGTCGCTTCTTCCATTCCGCCAGCGGTCATGTGTTTAATGGAAAAATCTGGTATTCTTTGGCCAGCTTCAATCATCATCATCTCTTGTAATAGGTTAAGTAAGAACAAACGGATTGATAGTCAGTCTTAGAGCGAACGTCCATCACTAATAGCAGTCAGCACAGCGGTCTTAGTCAACAATTCAGGCAAGGGCTGGCCTTTTGGGGTGGCAGAGCTATAGACCACATTGAAGGGAATACCGTAGCGCCCAAAAGAAGCGAGGTATTTGGCAATCGCTGGGTCTGGGTTGGTCCAGTCTGCTTTCATCGTGACGACGTCACTACCGCCAAACACGGACAGGACTTCCTCACTTTCGAGCACTACTTTCTTGTTCACCTTACAGGTCAAGCACCAATCTGCTGTGACATCGACAAAAACGACCTTCCCTTCAGCCAGCAAGAGCGGGATTTTCTCTTGATCGAATCTAATCCAATCAGAGTCAGATGCAGCGGCTACTGGCTTCTCAGCAAACAACGTCGGCATGACCAACAAGGCAACGGCCAGCATAGAAGCCGTGAATTTCATGCTCCGACGTTGGGTTTTACCAAGCCAAAAGACACCCAATATGAGAACCACTAAAGAACCGGCAATCAGCAGCCCAACTTGTCCGATTTGCGCCGAAAGCACCCAAAGCAGCCAAACTACAGTTGCAAGTAGAGCCAAACCCATGACGACCTTCAAAACAGACATCCATCTGCCTGGCTTGGGCATCAGCTTGACCATCGAAGGAGCCAGCATGACAAGGAAGTAAGGCAGAGCCATACCAATTCCCAGAAACAGAAAGATCACAAAAATCTCGATTGCGCCACGGGTGAGTGCAAAAGCCAACGCCGTTCCAAGAAACGGTGCGCTGCACGGTGTTGCCAACAATGTCGCCAAGACGCCTGTTGAGAAGTTCTTTGTAAAGGCAGAATTACTGCCCTCTTGTCCTGCGCTGGAGGCCCAACCACCCAAGAAATTAGGCAGAGTTATCTCAAACCAGCCCATCATGTTAGCAGCAAAAACCGTAATCACAGCAATCATAAACAGGAGGAACAAAGGTTGCTGGAACTGCATTCCCCACCCAACCGAGTGGCCCAAATACTTCAGGGCAATAGCGCCGACGGCCAACAAAAGGAACGATGCCAATATGCCAAGAGCAGTGTAGAAAAAACTTGCGCGTATTGTTGAAGACGACGACTGGCCATGCCCCAAGGCTGACATCAGTTTGATCGACAAAACGGGCAAAACACATGGCATCAAATTCAGAATAAAACCGCCCAGCAATGCAATGCCCAAAATGTAGAGCCAAACGTCAAAAGCTATCTCAGGCTTAACACTCGACAGCGTCTCTATTCCCCTGTCACCTGCCAAGACCTCTCCCGCTGTATAAAGGACTTCAAACCCGCGTTTTTCGTCAAAAACGGTGAGCGTAAAAACGCTTCCCTCGAACTTCTGATCCAAATAGCTTGGGATTTCTATCGGTTGCACCAAGCTTGCAGTCATTCCATCTTCGGAAATTTCGACCTTTGGCTTGGCATAAAAGAAGCCCTCCGGTCCTTCAACAATCAAATCTGGGGCATCAAACGCCGTAAGAGAAGCCACCTCAATGCGAAGCTCATGTTGCTCGCCGGTAGATGTCGAAGTAAGTCGTTGCAGTTCGAAACCCTGATGCGAAGCTGTTTGAGGAACCAGGCTTTCATAAACATTAATTCTCTGAGACTGTTCACTTGGCGAGGACGGCCCATCGGTGAGGTTTAGACTAACATTGGCAGCACCAGGAACACAGATATCAGCACAAATCAGATAGTTGATTGCAGCACTTAGTTGAAGCGGTTGCCCTGGCTCTTTGACGGTCGCAACAAGAGGGAAAATGATTTCCTCTCCATAACCGAACGTATCCATACCAAAGGAAGAAAATCTCGCTGGCACAGGCCACTTCTGCTCAATCGTCTTCAGGTTTTTGGATTTCGACCAATCAATTTCGGGTGGTATGCCAGCATCACCCGGTGACCGCCAATAGATCTTCCAACCAGGGTTTAGGACGAACTCTAACCCCAACCCAATTTCTTCGAGGTCGCCCGTTCCAGAAGTCGACGACACCAATCGGACTTTCGCTTCGTGATCCTGAAACCACTCACCTGTCGCCGCGTTAGCGGTCTGAAGCATTCCAATGAGCGAGAACAACAGCGAGAGGAGAGCCAGGAATCTAATTTTTTCAGTCATAAACAACCACATTACGGACAAACAACAGAATACTTCATTTTACTTAGCGTTAGTTGGCGACAAAATCTTGTCACAACTCGGTGTTCTAACTATTTCTAAGAACAGAATTCATCACAATCGCAGTAGTGCAACCACTTGGCAAAATCTCCTTGGCAAAATCTCAAATGAGCAAAGATAAATCAAACGACCTCGGCTACCTGACCGGCAAACTATTAGTTGCTATGCCAAATCTTCACGACTCATGGTTTGAGCGAAGTGTCATCTACATTTGCTCTCATGACGAAGATGGTGCCATGGGGTTAGTCATCAACAAAGAAAACGATGAAGTTTCCAGCCACGACATTGCCAAGCAATTGGATCTGCCCAACCCTTCGGTACCTAAGTTGGGTGTTTTAAGACATGGCGGCCCTGTTGAAGAACAACGAGGCTTTGTACTTCATTCGACAGATTTCGAACAGGAAACCACCGTCAACGTTGCATCAGAATTCGCGTTGACAGCTACCGTCGATATTTTAAAGAAGATCGCCAACAATGATGGCCCTGAAAGCTTCATTGTTGCACTTGGTTATTCTGGATGGGACGCTGGTCAGCTTGACCAAGAAATCCAACAGAACTCTTGGCTCAGTGTTGAAGCGGACAAAAGCCTGGTTTTCAGCACGGCGCTCGACAAGCTTTGGACAGAAGCGATCGGAAAACTTGGGATTACGGCGGCTAGTCTATCAAGTGATTGGGGACACGCCTAAGCGATCCCCTCACTCAACTCAATGAATGGCTTGTTCGAAGCCTTTTACCTTATCCACACTGCTTTCTGGGCCAATTGCAACCATTGTTGGTTTGCTTTGGGTGACTTGTTCGGCCACTTCACAAACATCAGAAATTTCAACTGAACTCACTCGATCAATGAATTCCTTGGTTGCCAATGGACGACCATACGTGATCATTTGATAGGCGAGTTGCTCACAGCGCGTGTGGCTGCTTTCCCTAGACATCAAAACGTGTGCTTTGAATTGATTTCTTGCTCTATCGAGTTCTTCCACCGTCAGAGATTTCGGCATCTCTTTCAAGATTTTACCGACGAGGCCAACAAGCTCATCCACCATTTCAGAGCTTGTACCGGCATAGATACCAAGAAGCCCGGTGTCTTTATAGGCTGAGGTGAAACTGGAAACAGAATAGGCTAGTCCACGCTGTTCTCTAACTTCCTGGAAAAGGCGAGAGGACATGCCGCCGCCCAAAAGTGCAGAATACAGACAAAGTGGGTAATAGTGATCATGTTGCGTTGGCAGACCTTCGAACCCAAGCACCAAATGAACTTGCTCAAGGTCTCGAGATTCCTGATAAAGACCGCCAGAATAGTGACCGGGATCACTTTCCTTCTTTTCACCCGAAGGAATGCGATTAAACAAACGCTTGGCCTGCTCGACAAGTTTGTCATGGTCAACTTTACCAGCTGCTGACAAGACCATCGATTGTCCGACGTAATGCTCTCTCATGAAAGCTCGGACATTGTCAGAGCCGAGGCCCTCAATGATTTCCGCCCGCCCCAAAACTGGTCGGCCTAATCCTTGATTAGGAAAAGCAGTTTCTTGGAAATGATCAAAAATAATATCATCAGGCGTGTCCAGTGATTGGCCCAATTCCTGAAGGATAACCGAACGTTCACGTTCAATTTCTTCTTCGTCGAAAACTGAATCAAGAAGGATATCTGACAAAATTTCGAGCGCTATTGGCACGTCATCGCCAAGCACCTGAGCGTAGTAGGCTGTGCTTTCGCGGCCGGTGTAAGCATTGAGGAAACCACCAACGGCTTCTATCTGGGCCGCTATATCAAACGCGCTACGCGTTCTTGTGCCCTTGAATGCCATATGCTCAAGCATATGAGCTACACCATTAATCGGAGCTGTCTCATTGCGGGTGCCGGAACCCACCCAAACACCTAGTGTAGCTGTTTCCACACCCGTCATCGGATCTGTTGCGACGGTCAACCCATTGGCTAGTACTGTAAAACGTGCGGTCATGAAATAGTCGCTGCCCCCTCTGACATGACCAAAGCCTGTAACATGGATAGATCATTGGACAAAAGCTTATAATTTTCAGGAATCGAAAAAATATGGGATAAGTGTGGGGGTAACTCCGGCGTGACTCCTGAGGCCTTTTTTACGGCCTCTCCGAACTTTGCAGGATGCGCAGTCGCCAACACGATCGTTGGTATGCCCGTGGACTTATCCAACGAATCTGCGTGCGCAGTCGACACAGCTGTATGAGGGTCAATCAGTTCCTGGTTTTGCTCAAAGACCCTCTTTATTTCCTTTAGAGTGCCTTCATCGTCGAGGCTGAAACCTTCGAAGAACTCTGTCGCTTTGGTAAAGGCCGAGTTTGAAAGCGGTAACTTTCCATCTTTCCGGAAAGTAGTCATTGCTTCCGCAAGCGCTTGACCATCTTCATCTAAAACAAAATAAAGGTAGCGTTCGAAGTTGCTCGAAATCTGGATATCCATGCTCGGCGACAAGCTTGGTTCAACCGATCGAATAGACATGTCATTTGCATTGAAAAAGCGAGAGAGTATGTCGTTGCGATTGGATCCAACTAAGAATTTCGCAATCGGAAGGCCCATTTTCTTCGCTGCATAGCCTGCAAAAACATTACCAAAGTTGCCCGTTGGCACGGCAAACTGAACTTCACGCTCTGGTGCGCCAAGCCTCAAAGCCGAATAGAAGTAGTAAACGATCTGGGCCATAATGCGCGCCCAGTTGATCGAGTTCACCGCCGACAAGCCGACTTTGTTCCGAAAGTCCAGATCATTGAAACAAGCCTTAACCAAGTCTTGGCAATCGTCGAATGTGCCATCGACTGCAAGGCAATGAACGTTGGCGGAATCAACGGTTGTCATTTGGCGGCGTTGAACCTCTGACACCTTGCCATCAGGAAAGAGAATAAAAATTTCGATGCCTTGCCTGTCACGACATGCCTCAATGGCGGCCGAGCCTGTGTCGCCCGACGTGGCGCCAATGATGGTGATAGCCCGATCTTTCTTTGCCAGTGTATGCTCGAAGAACAGCCCCAACATCTGAAGCGCGCAATCCTTAAACGCCAAGGTCGGTCCTTGGAACAACTCCTGAAGCCAAACCTGACTGCCCAATTGTTTAATCGGTGTAACGGCTTCGTGTCTAAAACGTCCATAGGCTTTGTGACAGAGTTCGGTCAAAGTCTTCCGGTCAATGCACTCGTGTACAAAGGGCTCCATTACTTCGACCGCGAGGTCGGCATAGGAGAGTTTAGCCCAGTCTTGCATTTTCTCTTTGCTGATCTGAGGCCAAAATTCTGGCAGGTACAGTCCGCCGTCTTCGGCCAACCCGGTCAGCAAAACATCGTCAAAGTCGAGTTTGGGCGCCTGCCCTCTTGTGCTTACATATTTCATGCTGTTTCTCTGCCTTTGAAATTAGGCTAAATAACGGTCGATGAGATGCTTTTTGAACACCTCGGTTGTCAAACTTGACCCGGTTGCTTGTTTTACGATTTCGTCTGAGGATTGGCTCGAAGCTTTAGAGTGAACATTCTCTTTTAGCCAAGTCATCAACGGTGCGAAATCCCCATTTCTTAAAGCCGATGGAATTTCTGCCTTCTGGGTTTTTGCCGCTCCGAAAAGCTGTGCCGCCGTCATAGCGCCAAGAGTGTAGGTCGGGAAATATCCCCAGGCCCCCGAATACCAATGGATGTCCTGAAGGCAGCCGAGACCATCGTTGGGCGGTGTCACACCCAACAGCTGTTCCATTCTATCATTCCAAGCGGTCGGTAACTCGGAAAGCGTCAGGTCACCCTCGATCATTGCTTTCTCAAGCTCAAACCGCAAAATAACATGGGCCGGATATGTGGCCTCGTCCGCCTCAACACGGATAAAACCGCGCTCAACTTTTGTGTAGAGTTGAGAAAGGTTCTCCCCGGTCCATCCATTGCCCTTGCCGTGAAAGACTTCTTTTGCTTTAGGCGCAAGATAGGACAAGAAGTTCTCACCTCGACAAACCTGCATCTCAACCAACAAGGATTGGCTTTCATGGACCGACATTCCTCGCGAAGAGCCAACAGGTTGGTAGCGCCACTCGCTAGGCAGATTAGCCTCATACATTGCATGCCCAGTTTCGTGCAAAACACCCATCAGAGCCGAAGTGAAATCATCCTCTGAATAGCGGGTGGTGATACGCACATCATCTGGAACCCCACCGCAGAAAGGATGGGCAGATACGTCAAGACGACCTTTGTTGAAATCGAACCCGACCGTGTTCATAAGTGCTTCGCCAAGACTTTTTTGATTTTCAATTGAGAAATCACCATCAAGCGGCAGAGGTGCCGGCTGACTTTCTTGTTTCTCTATGGCATCCCCAATGAGCTTCGGCAGCCAGCTTTGCAGATCTGAGAATAGGGCCTCGATCGTAGCGACCGAGCCATCAGGCTCATATTGATCCAACAGGGCATCGTAAACCGATTTATTGAAAGCTTCAGCTTTCGCCTTCCCACTTTCGATGGTCAGGTCCAAGACCCTTTGCATTTGGTCTTTTACTGCAGAAAAGTCACTAGCGGCACGCGCTTGACGCCACTGAATTTCACAATCGTTGGAAGCTTTTGCCATTTTCTCTACGAGTTCTGAAGGCACTGCATTGGCATGCAACCATTGGCGGCGCATTTCTTTCAAATTTGCAGCCTGCCAATCGTCCAATTCAAACGTGGCTTCCTCCGCTTCATCCAACAGATCGGCGGTTTCCGAACCAGTTAGCGTTTCATGTGCGAGGACAGCCAAGACTGAAAGCTGCTCACCTCTTCCTTCACTGGACCCTGCAGGCATCATTGTTGCCGCATCCCAATGCAGGATTGAACTTGCCTGTTCTATGGCCATTTGCCGACGAAACTTAGCTTCAAGCTTTTGATAAGCACTCGTAGTCATCTGTTACTTCTCTGAAGATTTCGGATCTTTTGTCCGTTGAAACGATAGAATGAGATATATCGTGAACAGGCTGATCGCCAAGAACAGCCAGATTAGGGCATATTGCAAGTGAGAGTTCCGTATGTTTGCAGTGGGCGTCAAAACGAGCGGAACTGAGGCCTCGGACAAAGGGCTAGCCAATTGTAAAAAATGTGTCTCCACAGCCTTCAATTTTCTGTGTCGAGACATTTCTTTGGGGTTAACAATGAACCAAATTTCATTCTCAGGATCATTCCCTCCAATAAAGGCACCGCTTTGCTCGCGATAAACTTTCAAAACCGCCTCAATTTTCAGCCCGTTTTGGCTTGGAACAGCATTGAGAGAATGCTCGACATCCGGTGACCATCCCCTGTCCATCCAAAACATCAATCCACTTTCTGTAGCGAAGGGCGTGAACACTCTGACACCGCTTCGACCCTCATGCGATTGCCCAGTGACAAATAAGTTTTCATCTGCAAGGAAATGACCGCTCGCTTGAACACGTTGATATGGAGGAAGACTTTCGAAATCCAATCCCAAGGAAATTGGCGATGAAGTCATTCTCTGACCAATTTCAGACAACAGTGCCTCTTTCCATTGGAGACGCTGATATTGCCAAACCGATAGAGCCAGCAACACAAAGATGGCCGTAGCAGCGACCAATGTCAGAAAGGGTTTAAAGTGAAAACGCATGGTAACTCAGTGACTACTCATCGTAATCGATTTCGTTGGACTGTGTAGCCCGATGATGAAACTGTAAAGCAATCATCAACGACTTGGCAGGTCGGAGCATTGAAATTGTCATCCCAGCAATAACCGGTGCCCAAATAATTGCGTGTAACCAAAGTGGCGGTGCAAATTTGGCGTCGACAACAAAAGCCATGATCACCACCAGCGCTCCAATGAAGAAAATCAAAAATGAGACGGGGCCATCCCCACTATCTTCGTTTTCCAAATCGAACCCACATTCACCGCAGTTCTCTCGAACAGACAAAAGGCCGTCATAAAGACGGCCTTTGCCACAAGAAGGACAGCGACATTTTAGGCCGAGGACGATCGCTTCATTCTGCGATCGTTTTGAACTAGCCATAGTCGCTTAACTCCAAAATTAGTGAGCAGCAACTCCGCTACTCGCAGCGAAGATTCCCCAGTAAACAGCGACATAGAGGAACAACCAAACAACATCAACGAAGTGCCAATACCAAGCCGCTGCTTCAAAACCAAAGTGTTGATTTGGCTTGAAGTGCCCTGCCATTCCGCGGAGCCAACATACTGTCAGGAACAACGTACCAATGATAACGTGGAAACCGTGAAAGCCAGTTGCAAGATAGAAAGTTGTAGGGTAGATGCCGTCGCCAATGCCCCAGAAATCATGGGCCGCGTGATAGTATTCATACCCCTGCACACAAGTAAACAAGATACCAAGAAGGATTGTAACACCAAGGCCAAGCTGAAAGGACTTACGGTCGCCTTCACGAAGAGCATGGTGTGCCCAAGTTACTGTTGTGCCTGACAAAAGCAATATGATGGTGTTGTACAAAGGCAGATCCATCGGATCAAACACACGTACACCCTCAGGAGGCCACACACCGCCTGTTGCTTCTCTTGGGAATATTGAGAAATCAAAGAACGCCCAGAAGAAAGCCACGAAGAACATTACTTCGGAAGCAATGAAAAATAACATACCATATCTAAGGCCGAGCTGAACAATCGGCTTATGGTGACCTTGGTGCTCTGCTTCGTTTGTGACATCGCGCCACCAAAGGAACATGGTCGCCAGGACCAATACAAAACCAATAATCATAACTATCGGCGTTATGCCGTGCAAATAGGCAACACCACCGCCGGTTAGTACGCCTGCAGCAATAGAGGATACGAACGGCCAAAGGCTCGCATCTACTAAGTGGAAATCGTGATTTGGACTGCTCATATCCGGCCTCTTATTTTCTCTGAGAGATTAGTTAACTAGGTTGGCGTTCGAACTGTCGAGTTGAGAAAGTTCCACTGTCTCAGGCTCTTCGTCAGAACGGAAAAAAGTATAAGACAAAGTAATAGCTTTCACCTCGTCCAGATTTGGGTCTTGGTCGATTGCTGGATCAACGTAGAAAGTGATTGGCATGTCGACAGATTGCCCAGGCTCTAGCCGCTGCTCATTAAAGCAGAAACAATCGATCTTGCTAAAGTATTTGCCAGCTTTGAGGGGTGTCACGTTGAAAGTGGCAACACCGATAGAAGCCTCACTTTCTTCATTCGTCGCACGATAATAGGCGAGTTTTTGTTCGCCTACATTGACTTGAACCGTACGTTCGACGGGCCTAAATTCCCACCCCAATTCAGCATTAACATTAGCATCAAAGACAACCTTGATTTCTCTGTCACCAACCACTGCTCGTGCCGCATCGGCTTTTTGTGTTGTGCCACCATAGCCGGTAACCTGACAGAAGATTTTGTAGAGCGGGACCGAGGCAAAAGCCAAGCCAACCATACCACAAACCGTGCCAGCAACAAGCAAAGCAACAAATCTGTTACGGCGCTTCAACTGATTGTCGTCGAAGTCAGCCATTCCAATATTCCAACATCTTGGTAACGGAAATAAGATAAACCAAACCAATGAAGCCAAGTAAAAGCCCTAGTACAATCCAGTTCTTTTTGTTCTGCTTACGGTGAACCTCACTTCTAAACCATTTCCAAGCCATGAGCTTACATCCATCCTGTCACTAAAGTTAAACCGTCTGTACGATCCATCATCAGCACAGCAAATAGTCCGAACAAATAGATAATGGAATAGCCAAACATTTGCTTGGCAGGTTTGTGATCTGGTTCTACTTTCTTGTACTCAAGCATGACGCGGATAGCGCACAGAAGAAAAAGCGAAGACAAAACACAAGCTGACGCAGCATAGAACAGTCCAGCTGTCCCTAGATACCACGGCGCAAGAACCACGGGAAAAAGCAACAACGTATAAACAAGCATCTGTCGCGTTGTTGCTTTACGTCCAGCAACGACCGGCAACATCGGGATTTTGGCTGCTGAATAATCGCCTTTGTGATAAAGCGCCAAAGCCCAAAAATGAGGTGGCGTCCACAAAAAGATGATTAGGAACAAAGCCGCAGAAGCCAAAGTTACATCACCTGTAACGGCCGCCCACCCTATCATTGGAGGGAAAGAACCAGCGGCACCACCGATGACGATGTTCTGTGGCGTACTGCGCTTGAGCCAAACGGTGTATATGAAAACGTAAAATGCGTTAGCTGCAACTAACAAAGCAGCAGCAGTCCAGTTTGTGACTAGCCCCATTAAACCTGCGGAGAAAACAGACAAGCCAATGCCAAAAGCCAAAACGTCGTCAGCCGCTATCTTCCCAGCAGGAATTGGGCGTTTTTGAGTACGAGTCATGACGGCATCGATATCGCGGTCATACCACATGTTGATGGCCCCCGCTGCGCCTGCATTAATCGCAATGCAAAGAACGGCAATAGCGGCCATGACAGGATCCAACGATCCAGGGGCAACCCACATCCCTGCAATAGCAGTAAAAACCACCAGCAGCATGACACGAGGCTTCAACAAAGAGAAATAGTCTCTAGCTGTTGCTTCATGAATAGGTTGGTTTATGTCCATCGACAAAGTTGCCATGATTTTTCTTCAAAAGATGCCGGGTCTCGAAAGACCCGGCTAACCCAATTACTTGATGCGAGGAAGGTCGTCGAAGCAGTGGAATGGTGGCGGAGAAGAAACCGTCCATTCCAATGTATTCGCACCCTCGCCCCAATAGTTGTCACCAACTCTGCGGCCCCAGATCACCGTGTATATCGCTAAGAACACAAAGAACACTGTGGAAGCAAACGCGATATATGACCCGATTGATGAAATGTTATTCCAGAAAGCGTAGGCATCAGGATAGTCCGGAATACGACGAGGCATACCCTGCAGACCCAAGAAGTGCTGTGGAAAGAAGATTAAGTTCACGCCAATGAATGTTGTCCAGAAGTGAAAATGTCCGGCCCATTCAGGGTAAGTACGACCAGACATCTTGCCAATCCAATAGTAAAAGCCATCGAAGATCGTGAAGACAGCACCAAGGCTCAGCACATAGTGGAAGTGAGCAACAACATAGTAAGTATCGTGCATTGCAGTATCGATACCGGCGTTGGCAAGAACAACACCTGTCACACCGCCAACGGTGAACAAGAAGATAAAGCCGATCGCCCAAACCATCGGCACTGCGAAGCGAATAGAGCCACCCCACATCGTCGCGATCCAAGAGAAGATCTTAATGCCGGTAGGCACAGCAATCACCATTGTCGCAGCAGTGAAGTAGGCTTTTGTATCAACGTCCATACCAACTGTGTACATATGGTGCGCCCAGACGACGAAGCCGATAAACCCAATTCCAACCATCGCGTAAGCCATTCCAAGATAACCAAAAATCGGTTTCCTTGAGAATGTTGAAATCACGTGACTGACGATACCGAAGCCAGGCAAAATCATGATGTAAACTTCAGGATGACCAAAGAACCAGAACAGATGCTGGAAGAGAAGTGGATCGCCACCGCCTGCGGGATCAAAGAACTGTGTTCCGAAATTGCGGTCTGTCAGCAGCATTGTGATCGCGCCAGCAAGAACAGGAACAGCAAGAAGCAACAAGAATGCGGTCACTAACATAGCCCAAGCAAACAAAGGCATCTTGTGCAATGTCATGCCGGGCGCACGCATGTTAAGGATTGTTGTAATGAAGTTGGCAGCACCAAGGATCGATGAAGCACCAGCAAGGTGGAGCGCGAAGATCGCCATGTCAACGGACATACCAGGGTGACCGACAGATGAGAGCGGCGGATATACCGTCCAACCCGTGCCTGCTCCTACGTCCAAGATAGTGGAGAGGAACAGCAAGGCAAAAGCAGGGATCAACAGCCAGAATGACATGTTGTTCATGCGTGGGAACGCCATATCTGGCGCGCCAATCATCAACGGCACAAACCAGTTACCAAATCCGCCAATAACGGCAGGCATAACCACGAAAAAGACCATGATGAGGCCGTGTGCCGTAATAAACACGTTCCAAACCTGGCCGTCTGCAACGAGATCGAGACCTGGATTCTGCAGCTCATAGCGCATCAAAACAGAGAAGAAGCCACCGACTAGGCCGGTAACAATTGAGAAGACAAGGTATAGTGTACCAATGTCCTTGTGGTTGGTTGAACAAAACCAGCGTACAAAGAAGCCTGGTTTATGATCTGCACTAGCCATAACAAAAATTCCTTTTCTTTACGCCGGTTTATTCAGCTGTTGCGACAAAAGTAGAAGAGGATGTCCCGTTCTTTCTCTGCGCAATCATCTTATCTACATTAGGCATGTCACGCCCCTCACCCATCGCGAGTTTCGCTTCTGCAAGCCAGCTCGCATAGTCTTCTTTGGAAACGATCTTCACTTCGATTGGCATATACCCGTGGTTAAGGCCGCAAATTTCAGAACACTGGCCATAGTAAGTGCCTGTCTCGCGCGCATTGAACCAAACGTGGTTGGTTCTGCCGGGCGTCGCATCTTTTTTGACGCCAAATGATGGGATCGTCCATGAGTGGATAACGTCTGCTGCGTTGATCAACACTTCAATATTTGTATCCACCGGCAAGACCACTTGATTATCAGTAGTCAGCAAACGAGGTTCTCTCCATTTGCCAGTTGCAGGGTCATCACCTTCAAAATCAGGGTTCGCATCGAAACTGACCCCGGCTTCAGGGTATTCGTAGGACCAATACCACTGATTACCTGTGACTTCGATCGTCAGTTCGGTTTCAGGAACCACTTCTTGGTCATAAAGAATTCTGAAAGATGGAATTGCAATCACCACCAGAATCAAAATTGGAACACCCGTCCAGATCACTTCCAACAATGAATGATGTGTCGTTGAAGATGGGTTTGGATTTCTTTTCGCTGAGAAGCGCCACATTACATACAGCAACAGCGCCAATACAAACACAGTTGTTAGAGTTATTATCGGCATCAACAATACGTCGTGAAACCAAACGATATCATCCATCAGTGTCGTAACAGACGGTTGAAAACCTAGACCGCCATCGACTGGCTGTTGAGCCAGAGCCGAAGTGGCAAAGAGAGTTGAAGAGCCGCCCAATACAGCCCCAAATACCTGTTTTAAACTAGCCATAGCCATCGATAATCCGTTTATGGAATTTGGAATTAGTTGTGCAATAGTCGACGGGTCGGTACAAGCAAAGTGAAAAAGCACCAAGCGCAACGCTTTGACGCATATTTTCTCGACCTCACATTAACTGTTGTTCAAAAGAGTTAAAACACCCCTCATGACCGCAATCGAGACGACAAACAAAATTTTCTTTGATAACAGTGACTTAGAGCCAGAAAGGCTCACGTCCATTCTTGGGAAAACTCTTGAATCGAGCAGTGACGGCGAACTGTACTTCGAGTATTCACTTTCGGAGGGAATGGTCTTAGACGACGGTCGCATAAGATCAGCCTCATATGACACCGATGCGGGATTCGGGTTTAGGGCCGTGGCTGGTGATATTACTGGATTTGCCCATTCCAGCGACTTAAGCGAGGCCTCAATTCGGCGTGCTGGAGAGTCGATTTCCGCTGTCACTAGAGGCTATAGTGGGACAATCACCTCCGCCCCCGCCGGCACCAATCAGAAGCTCTACATCAGTGATAACCCTTTGGAGGCACTGTCTTTCGCAAAGAAAGTCGCGCTTCTGGAAAGTGTTGATAGCTTTGCGCGGTCCAATTCACCTAAAATCAAACAGGTTTCGGCCTCTCTTTCCGGTTCTTGGAAAGCGGTTCAGATCAGACGCGCTGACGGTTATGTCGGAGCAGACATTCGCCCACTCGTTCGTTTCAATGTTTCGGTTACGCTGCAAAGTGGCGACAAGATGGAATCTGGTTCTTGCGGATTCGGCGGTCGGTCACTTTACGCCGAGTGGATAGAACCCGAGAGATGGCAAGCGGCAGTCAATGAGGCGATCCGAATTGCAGAAGTTAATTTGGAAGCCAAACCTGCACCAGCCGGAGAGCAGACTGTCGTCCTGGGCGCGGGCTGGCCGGGCGTCATGCTCCATGAGGCCGTGGGTCACGGCTTAGAAGGGGATTTCAACCGTAAAGGGCTCTCGGCTTTCTCAGGGCGGATCGGTGACCAAGTCGCCTCCCCTGGTGTAACGGTCGTAGATGATGGCACAATTGCCGACCGCCGTGGCTCTATCACGATAGATGACGAAGGAACCCCTTCCGCACATAACACATTGATTGAAAATGGGAAATTGGTCGGCTACATGCAGGATCGGCAGAACGCAGCCCTCATGGGTGTCAAGCCGACGGGCAATGGTCGCCGTGAATCCTACGCTCACGCGCCTATGCCTCGGATGACAAATACTTACATGATGGGTGGAGACAAAGACCCGGCTGAAATTCTCGCCTCGGTCGACAAAGGCGTCTACATGGTGAACTTCGGTGGTGGCCAAGTTGACATCACAAGCGGCAATTTTTCATTCAGTTGTACCGAAGGCTATTTGATCGAAAATGGGAAGATCACTGCTCCCATCAAAGGCGCTACCCTTATTGGCAACGGCCCAGATGCCATGATGAAAATCTCCATGTTAGGCAACGACATGAAGCTCGATGATGGCGTCGGCACATGTGGCAAAGCCGGGCAAGGTGTTCCTGTGGGCATTGGTCAACCAACCCTCAAGATGGACGGAATCACCGTCGGCGGAACCGCGCTCTAATGTTCCGCCCTTCCTCTATGGGACTGGCCCTTGAAGAAGCTAGGAAAGCTTCGAGCTTAGGTGAAGTGCCTGTCGGAGCAGTGATAGTAACAAGTCAAGGAGACCTCGTTTCCTCCGCCCACAATCTGGTTGAAACAACACAAGACGGAACAGCGCATGCCGAGCTTCTAGCAATCCGGGAAGCATGCCAAAAGCTCGGCACTAAGTGGCTGAGTGACTGCGATCTTTACGTCACTCTCGAGCCCTGTGCGCAGTGTGCCGGTGCAATCGCAAATGTTCGATTACGACGTCTGTTTTTCGGGGCCTTTGATCCCAAATCTGGCGGTGTTGACCACGGTGCCGCCGTGTTCTCTCACGACAACTGCCATCACTCCATCGAAGTCTTTGGCGGGATCGATGAAAGAGCCTGCAGCGATCTCCTTAAAGCTTTTTTTCAAGGTAAAAGAGACGGCCAAAAATAGCCTTTTGCCTCTTTCACTAGACTAGATTATCGCTTTCCTTGCCAAATTTGACGAGTTCAGGCTGACCTTTGGTTCTCAAGCTACTTGACTAAAGCTATTCTCGTCTAACTCGTTCGAAGCCGAGATCATTGACGGGGCGAAAGTTATGACTTCCACCATCGTCTGATCAACGTGAACCGGAATGTTGCACTCCTGACAGAGCTTCTCCATTTTTGCCACTTGATTAGTGACAACTAAAATTTGCCCAGCTGGTTCGGTCATCAATCTGACCAATTCATTTTCTTCCCGTGGCGTCGGTTGCTCCATATCAATTGGCATTTGATCGAAGCCGATAAAAAGGTTCTTTAGCCTGCGGTAAATTAGTTCAGAAATAGGGAAAGCTTTCGCTCTCTTGTCACGTCTTGCGTCAACAACATGGACGAAGGGGAAATCTCCCGCTCGCGCCAAAGCTTCCAATTTCAATTCTGTTGTGATGGTAACACCGTATTCGTATTTCATTGTATCAATCCTTATGCCGCTTGTTTCAGCGAAACTCGATTATTCAGTAAGAAGGTTTCTTGAGCGGCAGCAACACCTGAGCCAAGCTCAATTTGAATGCCGCAATCTTTCATAGCTAGTTCAGCACCTGCAAGTGCTTGCAGAACCATAATCTCGTTCATGTTCCCGAGGTGTCCTATGCGGAAAACTTTGCCCGCAACCTTGGACAGCCCAGATCCCAATGAAAGGTTGTATCGATAGTAAGCAGCCTTCAGCACTTCACCGCTGTCAAAGCCTTCAGGCACTACAATTGCAGAAACCGTATCGGAATAGAGCGCCGGATCCTTGGCACACAACTCTAGGCCCCAGGCCTCTACACCACATCGAACCGCATGGGCCAATCGCCAATGACGATCAAAAACGTTTTCCAAACCTTCCTCAAAAAGAAAATCCAGCGAGGCACGCAAACCATGTAACAACGACGTTGCAGGCGTGTAAGGGAAATGCCCAGTTGCATTGTGTTTCATCATATCGTCGAACGATAGGAACGAACGTGGCAAAGTTGCCTGTGCACGAAGCGCAATGGCTTTCTGACTAACAGCAACGATACCGAGACCTGTTGGCATCATCAGGCCTTTTTGTGATCCCGTCACAACGGCATCAACACCCCATTCATCCATTCTGAAATCAATCGCGGCAACAGATGAAACAGCGTCGACACAAAGCAGAGCCGGATGGTTCAAGTCATCCAGGATTGTACGAACCTGCTTGATGTCTGAAGTGACACCAGTGGCGGTCTCGTTATGGCAAACAAACAGGCCCTTGATTTTATGTTCTTTGTCTTGCTCCAAAATTCTCCGGTAATCTTCAAATGGCACACCCAGGCCCCATTCAACTTTGCAGTGCTCGACATCAAGGCCAAAGCGCTGTGCCATATCAACCCACAGCGTTGAAAATTGGCCAAAGGAACTCATCAAAACTTTGTCGCCTACAGAAAAAAGATTGGTCAACGTCGCCTCCCAGCCGGCAGTGCCACTGCCAGGGAAAATGAAGACTTCTGCACTTTCTGTTTTAAAAACTCGCTTCAGGTCGCGGAACAAAGGCAAAGTGAATTCGCCAAAATCTGGTGCGCGCATATCTTGTGAGGCAACGTTCAAAGCCTGGCGTACTTGGTCAGGAATATTGGTTGGTCCGGGAATGAAAAGCCCGTTGTTACCGCTCGTGTTTCTAATCATGTCCTCGCCCTTTACTTTCGAACTGAAACAAAGGTTAAGCGAGAAATCAGAAAAAAAGAACCTCAAGCGTGTCACACTGTATGCCTTTGTCATTTACAAAATTGACATTTGTAAGTTTGTAAATATCATTAGCGACATAAAGCCATAACAATCTAATGATCAGTCCCTATGTCACGTGAGAAAATTTTCATCGGCCCCAAAGTTCGGGAACTTAGATCGAAGCGTGGATTGACCCAGGCTGAGATGGCGTCTCAGTTGGGAGTCAGCCCAAGCTACATCAACCTGATTGAACGAAATCAACGCAGCGCGAGCCTGCGGTTTCTTATATCTTTGTCAGATAATCTGGGCATCGATTGGCGAGAGTTGACCGAGAGCTCCAGCGATTTGTCCTTAGCCGACTTGAGAGAGATGACGCAAGACCCGGCCTTTGGAGATGTTACGGTCGACATCGAAGAACTACGGTCAGCAATGGAGCGGGCGCCTAACTTCACACGGGGAATGTTGGCTATATTTAAAACCTATCGATCGTACGGAGAGTTGATAGCGTCGCAAAATGAAGCTTTGTCAGATGTTCAGGGAAGCAGCGCCGTTAGTAGTGAACAACCCGTTCATGACTTTTTCCGTGAACATCAGAACTATTTCGATCAGGTCGATAAAGCCGCTCATAGATTGAGGTCCAAACTTTCCATCGATCGAGATGAAGCCTTTTCCCAACTCAAAGCCCATTTGCACAACAAGCACGAAATCAAGGTTCGCCCTATCCCCGAAGATTTGTTGGAAAGCAGTCTCCGTTTCTTCGACCGTCATAAGAAAGAAGTCTACCTCTCTGACGGTCTCGACCACATTAACAAAGTATTTCAACTAGCTCATCTTGTTGGCATGCTAGAGTTTTCCGAAATTCTCAGCAAAACTATCAAAGGCTCTGGTATAAGCGATGAAACTGTTGCAGCTCGATGCAGAGTAGAACTTGCCAATTATTTCGCTGCTGCCTTCCTTATGCCCTACGATGAATTCCTTGAGGCAGCGCAGTCCTATTTTTACGACATTGAGAAGCTTGCTGCTCGGTTTGCCGTCTCCTATGAGCAAATCTGTCATCGACTCACCACCCTGCAGCGCCCCGGTAATGCGGGCGTCCCCTTCTTCTTCCTGCGTGTAGATAAAGGCGGCAACGTTGCCAAACGATTTAATGCCACCCCAATTCAACTGGCGCGATTTGGCGGGGCCTGCCCGCGTCTCGACGTTCATTACAGCCTGCGTATTCCTGGCAGAATTCTCACCCAAGTCGTCAAGATGCCAGACAATTCCAAGTACTTGACCATCAACAGAACAGTTGACCGCCCTTCCTCGCGTTTTTCCAATGAAGACAAACGCTTAGCGGTCGCTCTGGGGTGTCCAATTGAATACGCAGAGAAGCTGATTTATGGACAGCAGATTGACCTTGGCCCCAAAGGGCCAGTCACGGAAATTGGGGTCAACTGCCGCCTTTGCCCTCGTCACAATTGTGACCAGCGTGCACACCAACCCTTTTTCCAAAATCTATCTATCGATGAAGACCGTCGAGGTCCGACGAGGTTTGAAAGCTAGATTTCTCACCCCAAACAATCTTGCGGTCTTTCTCAGAAGGTTTGTTGAACTTTGAGGTCAAGCATCCCATTTGTACACTGTTCTAGTTCGGGAGAAATGCTATGTCGATTTCGATGAAGACCGGTTTGTTCGTTGCAATAGGCTATATGCTTTTGCTCGCATTCATCATTTTTGCGACGCAAGGCATCGAAGTGCCAAAAGCAATGAAAATAGGGTTTGACGGGTCAGCATCGTCCTTTGCTCCGGCTTACAAAGCAATGCTGATCCTGCCGTTTGTCGCCGCGTTTGTTTATGCAATTCTCAATTGGGCACTCAGACAGGATAACTACAAAATCCTGTCGCGTCCGGTTAGCGAACAAAGCAAGCCCAAAGTCAGACGCTTCATGACCTATTTATTCTTAAGCGTGTTGGCAATTTTTTGCAGTGTGCAGACGCTAATTTTCTTTTCATAAGATACCAATTTAGACCGCTCGCCAGCCTATATCACGACGGCAAAAACCGTCCGGCCAATCAATTTGATCAACAGCCTGATAGGCCCGAGCTTGAGCGGCTTTCACATCTTCGCCAGTTGCGGTTACTCCAAGTACACGCCCACCGATTGACAGTAACTCCCCGGCTTTTGAATTGGTTGTTCCTGCGTGGAAAACCTTAACCTGATCATGAGCTTCTGCTTTTTCCACACCTGCAATAACCGTGTTCTTTTTGTAAGAACCTGGGTAGCCCTCTGCCGCCATCACCACTGTCACAGCTGCTTCATCCTTCCAGCGAAGGTCGAAGGAGCTAAGCATGCCGTCGGCAGTTGCCATCAGTGCCGTTAAAACGTCAGTCATGGCCCTTGTCATTAAGACCTGACACTCTGGATCACCAAAACGAACGTTGAATTCCAACACTTTCGGTCCGTCAGAAGTCATCATCAAACCAACAAAGAGAACACCTTGGAAAGGGGTTCCTCTCGCTGCCATCGTCTCGGCGACAGGATCAATAACCAGCTCCATGATCTCAGAGCGACGGTCATCCGGCAGTGCCGGAGCCGGGGAATAAGCCCCCATGCCGCCAGTGTTGGGACCAGTATCACCCTCGCCAACTGCTTTATGGTCTTGAGCAGAGGCTAGTGCGACCGCGGACTTGCCATCCATCAACGCAAAGAAAGAAATTTCTTCGCCTTCAAGAAACTCTTCAATGATCAACTTCGATCCGGCTTCCCCAAATTGACCTGCTACCAGGATATCGTCTATGGCTTGATCTGCCTCTTCACGATTTTGAGCGATGATAACGCCTTTACCGGCTGCTAAGCCGTCAGCTTTAATAACGATTGGCAGCGTCTGGTCATCCAGAAAGGCTTTGGCGGCGTCAGCGTCTGAAAATTCGCCATAAGCCGCGGTTGGCACGCCGGCTTCGATCATAATCTCTTTCGCGAAGGCCTTGGATCCTTCAAGAGCCGCCGCAGCTGCACTTGGGCCGAAGACGGAAATGCCCTCTTCTCTCAAACGGTCAGCCAGCCCTAAGACCAATGGTGCCTCTGGTCCAACAACGACAAAGTCAATCGCTTGATCTTTGGCAAAGCCGACCAAAGCATCAATATCTTCAGCCCCAATAGCAACGAGTTCCGCTTCTTCAGCAATCCCTGCGTTCCCCGGCGCGCAGTAGAGGGCCTCGCAAAGGGGTGACTGTTTTATTGCCCAACAGAGCGCGTGTTCACGACCACCAGAGCCAACCACCAAAATACGCATAAAAATTCCCTCAGTTCTTCTCGATTTTTGCACGACTCTATTGCATAAGTGATCACTATGAGTGATTTCACGACTATCGAACCGCAAATACCCTTAGGTGACAACACACCTGCTTACTCCGTCTCAGAGCTTTCTATGGCGATTCGTAAGACGGTTGAAGGTGCCTTTGGTCGCGTCCGTGTTCGCGCTGAGATCAGTCGCCCAACTTACGCCCGCTCAGGCCATCTCTACGTGACCTTGAAAGATGAGAACTCTGTCATCGACGGGGTCTGTTGGAAAGGCACCGTCAACCGCCTGTCAATCCGGGCGGAAGAAGGTATGGAGGTTGTCGTTACTGGCAAGCTCACCACCTACCCTGGCAGTTCCAAGTACCAGATCGTCATCGAACAAATGGAGCTGGCAGGCGAAGGTGCCTTGCTCAAACTTTTGGAAGACCGCAAAAAGAAACTCGCAGCGGAGGGCTTGTTCGACGCCGATAGAAAGCGAGATCTCCCCTTTTTGCCAAGCCGGATTGCTGTTGTCACCTCACCAACTGGAGCTGTTATCCGCGACATTCTTCACCGTCTGTCAGACCGCTTTCCGATTCACGTCATGGTTTGGCCAACGCAAGTTCAGGGCCAAGGTGCCGCTGAAAAAGTGGCATTTGCGATAGACCAATTAAACCGTTTGCCGGATACACATCCTGAGCAAGCTCCCGATCTCATCATCGTCGCGCGGGGTGGCGGCAGCCTGGAAGACCTTTGGTGTTTCAACGAAGAAGTCGTGGTTCGTGCCGTCGCTGATTCAAAAATCCCTCTCATTTCGGCTGTTGGCCACGAAACCGACACAACGCTGATTGACTTTGTATCAGATGTTCGAGCGCCGACACCAACAGCTTCTGCTGAGATGGCTGTGCCGGTGAGAGCTGAACTGGTCGCTTTTCTCGCTGATCTAAAAAGCAGAACATTCACAGCGCTCACCCGAAAGCTAGATCAGTGGCAAAGCGAGCTCGGCTTCATGGCACGCGCTCTTGGTGATCCAGTTCGCCGGATTGAAGATCTCACTATTCGCCTGGATGATCACGGCGAGAGGCTTCACCAAGCAGCGTCAAGGATGATAACAGACCGCCATTCCTCCTTAAATCAAGTTTTTGCGCGTTTGCGGCGCCCGGACCAAGTTTTGGAACTGAGGCATGAAGCACTAAACTCTCAAGTCCAACGCCTTACGCAAGTAAAATCCCGACTGTTTGCTGACAGAGAACAACAGATAACAACATTAGCGACTTTGCTTGAGGGTTTTCACAAAGCCATTCACCTGCCACTGGAAAACGGTTACGCAATGGTCAAAAACTTAAATGGCAAACCGATCACGTCCGCCGCTAATGCACAAAAAGAAAATGAATTAGAACTGACTTTTGCAGATGGCTCGTTAAACGTGAGTCAAGGCAAGAGCATGACTGCACCAAAACCGAAGAAGCCTCGCGCTAAGCCAGACAATCAAGCACAAGGACAATTGCTTTGATCCTGCGCTCGTTTCTGGCTTCCGTTTGTCTCTTTCTTCCGGCAACAATTGCTCAAGCGCTGTCGCTGCAATTCTCCGGTGATCTAATGCAGGGCGGGCTGGCATGGACAAGAGTCCCACCCAACGCTCAAGTCTGGTTGGATAAACAGCAGGTTCCAGTCCTGCCCGACGGGCGTGTGCTCCTCGGGTTTCATCGCGACGAACCAGCTGAAGTCACTTTGACTGTACGAATAGCTGATAGCCAAGTCACTAGCAAGCGGCTCTCGATTGTCCAACGCAAATATAAGATCCAGCGTATCAACGGTCTTGCAAAGAATAAAGTCAAAGCACCACCTGATCCCGCCATCCAGGCTAGAATCTCCCGCGAAAACGCAGAAGTCAAAAGCGCACGCGCTGTCATAACCCCCTACCCGCTTTTTGACACAGGCTTCATCTGGCCTGCGCGCGGCAAAAAAACCGGTGTTTACGGCAGCCAGCGCATCTTAAACGGCAAACCAAGCCGCCCCCACTACGGGGTCGACGTTGCAGCACCACGGGGGACAAGGGTCATTGCGCCAGCTGATGGAATTGTCAGGTTAGTCCAAGGTGACAACTACTACAGCGGCGGCACCATCATCCTCGACCATGGTTATGGTCTCAGCTCATCTTTCCTGCACTTGCAGTCGTTCAACGTCACCGTTGGGCAGGCTGTACGTCAAGGCACGATGATTGGCACCATCGGGTCGACAGGCCGATCAACAGGCCCTCATCTGGATTGGCGCATGAACTGGTTTGGCAAACGGATAGATCCAGAGCCATTAATCCGAGACAAACTGCTACCCTATTAAATTTCCGGCAAGCCAAGAGCGAACCTGAGCCTCATCTTCAAAGACCACCTCAATCGGCAACTGTTGGACAGAAGCGCGTAATTTTTCCGGCAGACGCACCCAATCCTTTTCTGTCGTCACAAGCGGAACATCTAAGTCTTTAGCTTTGCCGATCAAGGCCTCGATCTCAGATATCGTGAACTTATGATGATCGGCAAAGGCTTGAAAAGAAACGACATTCGCGCCTAAGGCTTCAAGGGTTTTGCGGAACTTCTCTGGCAGACCAATGCCCGCAAAAGCAACAACATCTTGGCCGTTTAATCGCTGGCTGGCTGCATTGTCGGCCTGAATTCTTGCCTTGAGCAGCGCTTTGCCCTCTGCATATTCTCCAACGTTGTGAACATCTTCACCAATGATAAGCATGCCTTGAGAACGCGCCAACCCGGAAGAGAGCCCCTCCCGCAGCGGTCCGGCAGGCAACAATCGTTGGTTACCAAATCCATAGCTTCCACCAACAACCAGAAGCGACAGATCTTTGTTCAGCGACGGATTTTGAAAACCATCATCCATTATCAACACCGTAGCACCGGCAACGATAGCCGCCTTTGCAGAAGCCACTCTGTCTTTCCCAATCCATACAGGGGCATGGCGGGCCAGCAACAATGGTTCGTCCCCTACCTCACCAGCGCTGTGTTTGTCTGGATCGACTTGCAACGGACCCGACAACGAACCACCGTATCCTCGCGACAAAACATGGGGCACAGCACCAAGTTCCCTAAGAAACTCAACCAGCGCAACGACAGTCGGCGTTTTGCCCGCACCACCAGCCGTCAGGTTTCCAACACAAAGAACCGGCACATTCACTTTTACAGGCTTTGTTAGCAGGGGCCGGACTTGTGCCCCCAGGAAGTAGAGGCCAGAAAGGGGGAGAAGCAATGTTGAGACAAGGGAAAATTTGGTCCAAAACCCAGGTGTTTTCACCGTTACCCCCTCGTACTACCTATCTTGGGCTCAATCGAGGCTTTCGCAAGAAGCGGTCTTAGCTCGTCATAGACAGCGTCGAGGACTTTTGTTTCTTCCGCTGCCAAACCCAGGGCTGATGCTATCTGCTTCGTTCGGGCCTCCTCATCAATTAGGAGATTATCAACAGCATCAACCAACTCACTAGTGTCACGGACTTGCAGTGCAGCTCCCTGGTTCACGAAGGCTTCAGATAACATAGCAAAGTTACCCATATCGGGACCATAGACCAAGGCACTAGAGAGGCGTGCTGGTTCCACAATGTTATGACCGCCCGCGCCGACGTTCATGGAACCGCCCATAAAGCAGATCGGCGACAAGGCACAAAAGAACGGCAAATCGCCGAGAGTATCGACCAGGAATACTTGATCAGACGGATGTGGCACTTTTGTTTTGGACCATGACGAAAACTTCAAACGAGCCTGGCGTAAATCAGCCTTAACGTCATCAGCGCGTTCCGGGTGACGCGGCACAATGACGGTCAGCAAATCTCTATGCTGTTTTTGCAGTTCCTTGTGAACCTCAATCGCCGCCAGTTCTTCACCGGCATGTGTGGAGGCTGCCATCCAGACAGGGCGCCCTTTGATCTTTCGTTGAAATTGAGAGAGCTCATCAGGGTCAACATTCAAGTGCTGACCAGCAAATTTCAAATTTCCAACCGACTTAACCGATTTCACACCCAGCTTCGACAAGCGATCTGCCTGTAACTGATCTTGAGCTAAGCAAAAATCGAAACATTTCAACAGAGAACCCGACAAGCTTTTTGCTCGACTCCAACGTTGAAAACTCTTCTCCGAAATCCTAGCGTTCAACAAAGCCAGCGGGATATTGCGTGCATTTGCCTGACGTAATAAATTAGGCCAAAACTCCGATTCAACCCAAAGCCCAAGGGAAGGTTTCCAGTAATCTAGGAACGAGGCCACCCATCTTGGCTGGTCCAAAGGAACAAACTGGTGAATCACACCTTCTGGCAACAAATCCGCCAACAAATTCGCAGACGTCACGGTTCCACTAGTCACCAATAATGACGCCGCAGCATGCTCCTTATTCAGGCGTTTTATCAAAGGCAGGACAGAAAGGCTTTCGCCAACACTGGCCGCATGAAGCCAAATCAAATCTCCATCTGGTCTCTCGACCGTAGCCATGCCTCGACGCTCAGACAAGCGTTCTGCCTTCTCCTTACCTTGCGCTAACCGCTTTTTCAGCAGACGTTCCAATAACGGCGTCGCGATCGAAGTGGCAGCAGTATAGATATTCAGGAGAGGCATTTAACCCTTTGTTACCCTTATTTTTTCAGCGGCAGGCTCAATTAGTTCCCTCCCGCACTTCCGATCAGCTTCTTGCGTTAGCGCTATCAGTTTCTCTTCGACATGCACACGAAATTCTTCATGGTTCTGCTCGAATTTTTGCGGATAGATCGGCTCTCCGCACATAATGACGCCCTTGTTGAATGGGTATGGTAACAAAAATCGATCCCATGTTTTAAGAAATGGGCCTCGCTTAGCGGAACAGGCCAAAGGCACTACCGGGGCGCCCGTTGCCATCGACAACCGAGTGCAGCCCTGTTGCAATCTCATCCTTGGCCCACGTGGACCATCGGGTGTTATCGCGATTGCTTCCCCTTTTTCCAGAACGCGCCTGAGAGAATTTGTTGCGGCTCTACTGTCGCGATTACTCGATCCTCTAACGGTCCCAAATCCAAAAAACTTTATTGCTTTGGCGATAATCAATCCATCTCGATGCCCTGATATGAGCATCTTAACGTCCTTTTTCCCCTCCCAAAAAGGCGCTATCATCAAGAGACGAGAATGCCAAAAAACACCGATCCCTGCTTCATCTTTAGTCATGAGGGCTTCAGCTTCGGGATGCATAACAACGTCCCAGCGCGACGTTTTGTAAATCAACCGAATACAAATCGCCGCCACCCAGGCAATTGACGATTGCATCCAGGGGCGCTCAAAAAGGTAGCGGACTCTAAACTCGCGCGTATGACGACCAAAGATCATCATATCAAGTTTCACCCGCGATGGTCATCTGTGGCACGAGAAGCGTTGGACTGTTTACGCCACGTTCAAATGTTAAATCGTTAGCAAGGATTAAGGAACTAAAGATCTCTTGCAAAGAACTCGCGATGGTCACGCCGGTGACAGGGAAAGCTATCTTACCATTCTCAATCCAAAAGCCCGACGCGCCGCGCGAATAGTCACCGGTAACAATGTTGGCGCCGTGTCCCATCATTTCTGTAACATAGAGCCCCTGGTCAATCGAGCTGATCAAATCTTCAGGACTCTCTCGACCAGGTTCGAAATGCAAATTCGTAGCGCTCGGTGACGGTGGAGAAGATACGCCGCGCGCCGCTCGTCCATTGCTTTGCAAACCGAGTTTGGCAGCCGTCGCCAGATCCAGCAACCAAGTCGTCAACCGGCCTTCTTCGATAAGATTTAGCCTCTGCCCCACTAAACCCTCACCGTCAAAGGCACGAGAACGACGGCCACCGATGCGATGAGGATCGTCAACAATGGTGATGTTGTCGGAGAAAACCTGTTCATCCATCTTGTCTTTCAAGAAGGACGTGCCTCGAGCGATGGCTGCACCATTGATTGCATTGGCAAAAGTACTCAAAAAAGAATTTGCAACACGCGGTTCAAAAACAATTGGGAACGTACCAGATTTCACGCGCCGCTGGCCCAAACGCTTGGTCACACGTTCACCGGCTTCCAAACCGACTTCAGCCGCAGATTTCAGGTCTTTCGCGAAGATGGCGCTTGATTGAGCGTAATCTCGAACCATACTGTTGCCTTCACCCGCAATCAGGCTGAGCCCCATAGAAAAACTCGAAGATTTGTAGTTTCCCAGAAAACCGTTACTGCTTGCCATCCAAACTTCTGAACTTGACCACCCCGCCGAGGCGCCGCCTGAGTTAGCCACGCCCTTGACGGCTAAGCCTGCTTCTTCGGCAGCAAGAGATTTCTCGAAAAGTGCTTCCGTGGAAACTTCAGTGTCATCAAAGGTTTGAAGATCACCTTCAAACTTAGAAAGCTGGTCGCTGTCCGCCAATCGTACAAAAGGATCTTCCGGAACCGCTTGAGCCATAGCAATCACACGATCCACAAGATCATCTGGACGGAACAGGTTCTTTGAAAGAGTCGAGGAGACGATAGCTTGTTGTTTTCCCACAAGAACCCGGAATCCCAGATCGGCTCCCTCAGAGTGATCCCGATCTTCTCTTTTACCTTGCCTGACAGAGGTAGAACTCGACCGTCCTTTTACACAAACAACGTCAGCACCGTCGGCTCCCCTCGCTCGAGCAGCAGAGAGTAAATCCTCAAGGATTGATTGAATAAACTCGTCCTGCAAAAAAGGCCCCTATTTTGACAGTTTGGTACAGACCATCTGGCCGGTTGCACTTGCTCGAACAGCTTATTAATGGTCTTCTTAAAAAAGTCCAGCATTCTAAGAAGATTCCGATGCCCAGAAGCAACCCTCTCGACCGTGATTTATACCCTAGCATAGAAGCGTCGGCGACAGGACACCACTTAACTAACGATGGCCATTCCATCTATTGGGAAACCGTTGGCGTTCCGGATGGCATCCCAGTGATTTTTCTCCATGGTGGGCCGGGTGGGGGGCTTTCGCCTAGTTTTAGGCGATTTTTCGACCCTTCCCATTTCAAGGTCCTGCTTTTTGCCCAAAGGGGTTGCGACAAGTCAAAACCTCATGGCTCTATGGAGAACAATACAACTCAACATTTGATTCGCGATATCGAGGCACTGCGAAAGCTTCACAATATCGACAAAGCAATCATCTTCGGTGGGTCCTGGGGCAGCACCCTAGCCCTGGCTTACGCCCAAGCCCATCCCGATAAATGCTTGCATCTCGTCTTAAGAGGCATCTTTTTGGGTCGCTCACAGGAAATCGATTGGTTTATGAATGGCATGAACGCTTTCTTTCCAGAAGCGACGAAGGAATTCCTTCGGCAAGCTGACGGCCTAAGCGGAAAAGCTCTTTTGAATTTCTATTACGAAAGACTGATGGACCCCGATCCGGAGGTGCACAGACCGGCCGCACTCATCTGGGCCAATTATGAGGGAGCCTGCGCGTCTATCAGCCCCGCGAAAACGCCGCACTATTCTCAAGCTAATATTGATGAAGCTTTAGCCATCGCTCGAGCGGAAGCCCATTATTTCGTAAACGATCTATTTCTCAAAGACGCACCACTTCTTACAAATATTGATAAGCTCACGGAAATCCCTGGCACCATTATCCAGGGTCGCTACGATGTGATCTGCCCTCCGGTCTCTGCTTATGAACTCGCAGAAGCCTGGCCGTTATCCGACCTCAGAATAATAGACACAGCGGGGCATTCCTCTATGGACACCGGCATTCGAAGAGCCTTGGTAGGGTCAATGGAGAAACTGAAGAAAAGCCCTGCCTGAGACTTGCTCTCACCCAGCTATGAAGTTATGAAAGGCACCGCTGTTTCACATCTCTGACACAGCATAGCGCCCGTAGCTCAGTAGGATAGAGCGCAGGATTCCTAATCCTGAGGCCACAGGTTCGAATCCTGTCGGGCGCACCAAATACCAGTTTTCAGGGCAACCTCAACTGTGAGTATTTTACCCCTCGCGGCGTTCGGCCCATCCTGCAAATATGCGTTCTAAAGCAACAACAACATAGTAAAGCACGATCCCCATGAACGCGAGTGCGATCAACACGGCGAACATCAGTGGATAATCGGCATTCTGCTCTCCACTTGAGAATAGATGGCCAAGACCGCGACCGTGCGGAGAGATAATTTCCATTAGGTTCGTACCAATAAAGGCAAGCGTTACGGCAACTTTCAGCGCTCCAAAGAATTCTGGCAGTGTTTTCGGCAAAGCTATTTTCCAAAAAATGGTGAATGGGCTCGCCCCCAAGGAACGCAAGATATCACGATATTCGGGTTCCAAGGTTGAAAGGCCGAGGGCAATTGAAACCGCTATCGGGAAGAACGAAATCATAAAGGCAATTAGAACCGTATTGAAATCATGGCTTCCAACAAAGAGCAGTGCAATTACGGGCACCACAGTCGCTTTGGGTATTGCGTTAAAACCAACCAACAAAGGATAGAGCCCTTCGTAAGCGATACGAGACAGCCCCATGATCATGCCCAAGAAAGTTCCAAAGATCACTGACAAGATCAAACCTAATACAGTGCGCCAAAGAGTCTGCCACCCATACTCCAGAAACAATCCTTTATAGGTCCAAAATGCCGGCCATAGATCAGAGGGTGAGGCCATTTTATAATTTGGCCAATTGTTAAACCAAACCAACCATTCCCAAAACAATAGGAACACAATAATAAATGACAGTGGAATTAGGATAGCGCGAAGCGTAGAGTTCATACGGCTTCTCCTATGGTTTGACGTTTCTGGCCAATTGCGATTTGCTCTCTAAGATCGGCAAGCATACTGATCGCTTCTGGCTTAAAGAGAACATCAAGACCTCGATCCTCCGGCAAATCTACATCTTGAACATACTGAGTCCCACCAGGTCGGCCGGACAAAACGACTACTCTGTCGGCCAAATAAACAGATTCACGTAAATCATGAGTGATCAACATACAGGTAAACTTTTCTTGACGGCGTAGTTCCCTCATCACGACCCACAGGTCTTCTCGTGTAAAAGCATCCAAGGCCCCAAAAGGTTCGTCAAGGATAAGGACCTCCGGTCTATGCACTAACGCTCGACATAAAGAAGCGCGCTGGCGCATGCCGCCTGACAGCTCACTGGGCCGTTTATTCTCAAAGCCTTCCAAGCCAACCATCGCCAAAAGCTCGCTAACACGCTCTTTTCTTTGCCTCGCGTCCAAGCCATGACCCTTAACAATTTCCAGAGGCAAAAGAATGTTTTGCTCAATAGTACGCCATTCCAACAAAACTGGGTTTTGGAATGCCATACCGACATTCGAGCGAGGACCTTTAACCCGCTCACCATCCAGCATGACGTCGCCCTCATCGGGTATTAACAAGCCAGCCACCAGTTTCGTTAGCGTAGACTTGCCGCACCCGGAGGGGCCGACGACAGCAACAAAGTCACCATCACCTATTTCCAGATCAAGCTGATCGAGTACATGTAAAGGGCCGGAGTTGGTATTGTAGGTATGACATACATTCTGGATTTTGATATCGGACATGGAAACACCCAAAACAGAGGGGTAGAGCGAGCCTCATACGTTCATCTCTTCAGCGCACGAGAGGCTCGCCTTTTACTAGCTTTCAGTTTTCGGAAAACCGGGCAGTTTACTTGAGCATGCGGTCAGCCGCCGCGGGCAAATAGGCATCGGTAAAGTACAAAGATGCATCCGGCGCATTCTTAAACTCATATGTCTCTGCCAATTGCTTTAATCCGGCCGCAAACCGATCAGCATCTATTCCGCCGATGCCATTTTCCATTGTGTAGTCAGTGAGAACATTGCCATCGATAGCGATTTGTAGACGACGTTGCTCTAATGCTGTGTCAATTGCAGGATTACGCTTTGCGACAGCCGCCGCACCCATTGCAGGATCAGCAATAACGTCTTTCCAACCCGCAACTACAGCTCCCAAGAAAGCCGTGACTTTTTCTGGGTTGGCTTTGGCATAGTTCGTGTTTGCAATAATTGCGTTGCCATAGAGTTCAAGACCATGATCGGCCATCAGAATGACTTTGATATCATCCTCTGGCACCCCTAGGCGCACAAGATTCAAAAATGATGAGAACGAGAAACCGGTGATGGCGTCAACGTTGCCCTCTGCTAACATCGGCTCACGTGTTGGGAAGCCAACCGGCTCAACGGTCACAGAAGCCATATCGATTCCGTTTGCTGATGCAAAAGCGGGGAACTGTGCCCAGGCACCATCTGGTGGTGGCGCGCCCAAAACTTTACCAGCAAGGTCGCCAGGAGCCGAAACTCCGCGGCTCGCTCGTCCAATAACCGCAAATGGCGGCTTATCATAAACCATCATTACTGCAGTCACCGGCGCACCTGGATTTTGATCCAAAAACTTGATCAGGCTGTTGATGTCAGCGAAGCCAATCGGAAACGCGCCAGTGGCAACCTTGGGAATGGCATCTAAAGATCCACGACCAGCAGCGGTTTCAACCTCTAATCCTGCCGCTTCAAAATGACCATTGTCTGCAGCAGCAAAGTAAGCCGCGGATGGACCCTCAAATTTCCAATCCAAAGTAAAAGCAATTTTCGTCGTATCCGCAGTCGCAGCAACAGAATTGCCCATAACCGCAAAGGCGAAGCCTGCGGCAGCTATAAATTTCTTCATTGGTTTATCTCCCTTTTATTGTCCCCGCAGCATGTTCTGTGTGTGCTTTGCAGGTAATCTCGGTGGATTCGTTGAAAGAACCCTCGCCGTCCAAATAGTTTGCCCCAAAAATAAAACTTTGTCCTGTTTAACTTACAGCCCAGCCTTTTAGTGACGGTTCATACAACTTCGCCTAACCCGTTTTACCTGAAGAAATCGAGCCGCAAGGGTTGAATAAGCGCTTCACAGGCTAAATGCAGTCACTATTTTCTTGGATTTTCAGAAACTCTTTACTCAAAGATTTGAGAATTTCAGCGCGACAAAACCCTCGAATTCATATTTCGTCCTTTGGCTCGTTGCTTTCCTAGCCTTGTTACCTGATGAACGTAACGGCTTCTAATAGGGTAATCCAACGTAATTTTCAGCCAGAGAGGCCTTGGCTACATCAGACTGGGCAAGGTAGTTTAGATCTGCCAATTGAATCTTTTGATCGAAACCTGTCGCCGAGGGAAAACGGTGAAGTAAGTTGGTCATCCACCAAGAGAATCGAACAGCCTTCCAAACCCTTTGCAAGGCTCTGGACGAATAAGCATCGAGCGCAGCGCTAGAACGTTCTAAGTAGTGCTCTTTGAAGCCTTCAAAAAGATAATGCACATCACTGGCAGCCAAATTCAGTCCTTTTGCCCCTGTTGGTGGCACGATGTGGGTGGCGTCACCTACGGTGAAAAGTGAGCCAAATCTCATAGGTTCTGAGACAAAGGATCGCAACGGCGCAATCGACTTCTCAAAGGAAGGACCAGTAGTCAATGCCTCAGCCAATTGAGGCGGAAGTCTACGGCGCAACTCATCCCAAAACGCCTGGTCCGACCAGTTCTCCACTTTATCGTCGGCGCTACATTGAATGTAGTAACGGCTCCTGGTCTCTGAGCGCATGGAACAGAGGGCAAAACCACGTTCGTGGTTGGCATAAATCAGCTCTTCTTGAACGGGCGGCACATCTGCCAAAATCCCCAACCATCCAAACGGATAGACACGTTCAAAAGTTTGGATAGATTTTTCGGGCATTGCTTTGCGCGAGACACCATGAAATCCATCGCAACCAGCGATGAAATCACAATCAATGCGATGTGTCGTTCCGTCTTTTTTGTAAGTAACAAAAGGTTTCGTTCCGTCGAAACTACCCAACGTTACTTCCGATACGTTGTGAATTGGTCGCCCGTCGTTTGTCAAAGAGATCCCTCGTAAGCTCTGTTTGACCATAGACCATCACCGATTTTCCACCGGTCAGTGATTTCAGGTCAACATGGTGAGTTGCGCCGCCGAAGGCAAAACCAAAACCCGTGTGAACAAGCCCTGCTGCACGCATCTTGTCGGCGGCACCCACCTGCTCAAGGAGGCTGCAAGTGCCTGTTTCGAGGACTCCTGCCCTGACCCGCCCTAGGATGTAGGCCTCGTCAACCCGGTCCACGATAACGTTGTCGATACCCACCGTTTGCAGCAGTTGTCCGAGCAACAAGCCCGACGGGCCGGAACCAATGATGCATACCTGTGTTCGAGTGGTTGTCATGATCGCCGCCTTCGCATCCCCAATTTTAGGTCACCTTTATCTTTTATAAAAAAGGAGCCAAGATTGCATGTAAGAAAAGCAAAGCCGACGCAATGAATGTTAGGAAAGTCCTATCAGCGTAATCAATATACAAGAACTAGTGACGAGAATTGAATTTGGATTTGACTTCTGACCCTAAATATTCGAGGTTTCTTGCCACCGCGTCAGGAATAAGGCGTGCAAATCAATTTGTCTCTAAGGGAGGACTAAATGAAAAAACTCTTAACTGGCATTAGTGCCGTTGTACTGGCCTGTACAGCAACCGCCGCTTATGCGGAAACAGTGCTCACAGTGTCATCTTGGGCAAGCCCACGACACAGCATGAATTCAAAAACATTCCCACGCATGAATGAAATATTGCAGGAGTGCTCTGGTGGCGATTTGAGCCTCAAAATCGAGTACGGTCTTGCGCCGCCACCAGCACAGTATGATACCGTTCGCGACGGTGTTGCTGATCTCACTTGGATTGTTCATGGCTATACACCTGGTAAGTTTGTAACAACAAAGCTTGCTGAACTTCCTGGTATCCAGGGCAATGCAGAAGCAATTTCTGCTGCTTTCATGGCGACACACGAGAAATACCTGGCTGCGGCTGGTGAAGCCAAAGGCGTAGAAGTTCTCGCTAACTTCGTACACGGCCCCGGCCTCTTGAACACCAAGGAAAAACTGGAAGACGGCTATCGCTCTATTGATGGCATGAAGCTGCGTGTCGGTGGCGGTGTTGCAAACGCAGTCGGCACGGCTCTTGGTGTTGCTGGTGTAAACGTTCCTGCTCCGGCTGTTTATGAAACAATTGCTTCTGGTGTTGCTGACGGTGTATTCTTCCCAATCGAAACCATGTTTGCATTCAAGACCGCTGAATTGGTCAAGTACAGCTATGTCAATCCAGACGGCATGTACACTACCTCCTTCGGTATCATCATGAACGGTGACAGCTATGATGCTCTTTCAGATGCAAACCGTAAGTGCATTGACGACATGCGTGGTGTTGAAATGTCACGCTGGATCGGCAAGATCTGGGACGAGGCTGACGATTTCGGTCGTGAAAGAGCGGTAGCCGACAACGGTTTGAACATCGTTGAGATGGATGCCGATCAGCGTGCTTACTTTAAAGAAAAGACAGCACATATCGAAGCGGACGTTGTCGCAGAAGTCACTGGCAAAGGTGTCGATGGTGCAGCGGCTCTCGAGTTCCTGAAATCACAAATCAAGTAATCTGAAAGATATAGATCGCACATGCGTGAAATCTTAAAGAAAACGGAAAGGCTGGCAGACTCTGTCAGCCTTTTCTTCGCTAACGTAGCTGCATTTATTCTACTGATGCTCGTCGCACTCACCGTGGCCGATGTTATTGGTCGCTACTTTTTCTCCAGCCCGGTTGTGGGTGCTGTGGAATTGGTCCGCATTTGTATGGCAGGCATTATCTTCTTCTCATTCCCTCTGATGTTCCTGCGCAACGATCACATCATTGTCGACCTACTGTCAATTTTTCGACAAGGCTGGCTGGCTTGGATTACTTCAGTTGTCATCCTGTTGGTCACAATCTATGTCGCCTACCGGGTTGGGGACCGGGTCTTTGATTATGCCGTCCGCGCGTTAGAAGATAATGACGAAACCGAATACCTCGGCATCCCTAGATGGCCAGTGGTTGGGTTTATCACAATCTCTCTTTTTTCTGCGGCGGCTATGGCTTTCCTAAGGCTGCTTACCATCCTTGTCACGCCAGGTAGGGTGCCAGAAGAACATCACGAGGAAAACGTATGACCTTTGCACTTATTGGCTTTGCTGCCATTCTTGTTTTGGCTTTTATGCGCATGCCTCTAGGTGTTGCGCTGGGTCTCATTGGTGTTGTTGGTTTCTCGGAACTTTCAAACTACCGGGCTGGGATGTCGAATGCCGCGCGTCTGGTGATTGACTCCGGCCAGTCCTACGGCCTTTCCGTCGTTCCTCTCTTTATTCTGATGGGCCTAATGGTCGATCGCGGCGGTATGGCGAAAGAGCTCTATCGCGCCGCCTACACCTTCCTTGGCCATCGACGTGGCGGCCTCGCGATGTCAACGATCGTTGCTTGCGGTATGTTCTCGGCCATTTGCGGCTCATCCTTAGCCACAGCAGCCACCATGTCGAAGGTCTCTATGCCGGAGATGCGACGCTACAAATACCACGATTCACTTGCCACGGCTTCAATTGCCGCTGGCGGTACGCTTGGTATCCTTATTCCACCCAGTGTTATTCTGGTCATCTACGGCCTGATCACCAATGCCTCGGTCGGCAAACTGTTCATAGCAGGCGTGCTGCCCGGTATTATCGGTGTGCTTTTCTATCTGGCGGCTGTCCTGTTTGTCGTAACACGTAATCCTGAAGCAGGCCCTGCTGGCGACAGATCAAACTGGGGTGAACGCCTTATTGCGCTCAGAGATGTTTGGACGACATTGGGCCTCTTCATCTTCGTCATCGGCGGCATCTACGTCGGTGCTTTCACGCCGACTGAGGCCGCCGGCATGGGAGCCGCCGGTGCTATTGCAATCGCCTACTTCCGAGGTGCCCTCACCTGGAAAGTCATGTTGGAAGTTTGCCGCGAAACAACACTGACAACCGCCAAATTGTTCCTCGTTGTTTTTGGTGCGATGATCTTCTCTAACTTTGTGAACCGTGCTGGTCTGCCTGATGCATTGCTCGACATTGCTCAAAGCCTGGAAATCGGCAGCCTTGGTGTCATCATCATGATCATCATCATCTATCTGCTTCTTGGCTGTGTGTTTGAATCACTCTCCATGATCTTGCTGACAGTGCCAATTTTTGCACCACTGGTGGCTGGCCTGGGATTTGATCTCGTTTGGTTCGGTATTTTGGTTGTTGTCGCAACAGAAATCAGTTTGATCACTCCGCCGATTGGCATGAATGTCTTCGTTCTTAAGGGGGTGCTGAAAGACGTTTCTGTTGGTACGATCTTCAAAGGCGTCACGCCGTTCTGGGTCGCTGATATCTTCCGCATTATCCTTATTGCTTTGGTGCCCGGCATTGCACTGTGGCTGCCATCCATGATGCATTGAGGCGATGCCAAATTCAAAACGCATGATCATACCCGTTTGTGTTAGCGCGCAAGCGGGTATTTTCTTCGGGGAGAAACAACAATCGATCTTCAGCAGATTCTTAATGGGTCACAAGCGATGATAAAACACCAGACATGTAGTTGAAACAAAACTCAGGAGTACAAACCATGACACCAACATCTTTCCGCCTGCTCCCAAACGGCCACCCGACTGAAGGCATGGGGCCTTCTGACATGACAGCCGCCGAATGCTTCACGAGCGATAACAAGACCGAAACCAATCACACGTTCTTCCAAACTGAAGATGAATCGATCCTAACGGGTGTTTGGGAATGTGCGCCCTGCTTAGAAGAAATCGAGGCTTATCCAGTTCATGAAATGATGACCATCATTTCCGGAGTGTTAACAGTCACGAACGGCGATGGTAGCGCTGAAACCTACACCGCCGGTGACAGCTTCTACATAGCTAAAGGCGCCAAGGTGACATGGCATATCAAAGAAACCCTGCGGAAATTCTACATGATTGCGGCTTAAGGAGCAAAAAATCGTGTTCTTCTGTGACTTAAGTCACTTTCAATTCTGAGGTTCTTGTTAGGTTTAGTTCAAACACAAAACTCTCAAGAGCTCGGCAGCGCAACAACGAAGACGGGCAGAAGAAAGGATAGACACCATGCGGTACATCACATTGATAGTGGCCTTCTTTGCAATCACAGCCGCTGCACAAGCGCAGAGTTTTGAAGCAGGCTCCTGGGGCGGCAAGGTGCGTTCCGGTCCTGGCATGCATTACAAGAAAGTGGCTAGTCTTCGTAACGGCGACCCTATTAAGGTTTTGAAGCGAACCAACGAATACATGAACGGCTATCCTTGGTATCGCATTTCTTTCCGTGGTGGTCGTAAAGGTTACCAGTGGGGCGGCATCATGTGTGCCTACGACCATCCCATTGATGGACTGCACCAAACCTGCGACATTGACCGTCGCCACAACGCATCAGGCAACGGTGGCAACACAAATCCCAACACCAGCGGCGAATGGGGCTGTGAATGGGACGGCAAACTGAATTCGGTGAATTCAAACCAACCAATTCGTATCAAAATCAGGAACAAATCTGGTGAATACAGGGCCGTGTTCTGGATTAACTATCAGGGCCAACCTGTTCATTACTTTGACCTAGAACCTTGGGAAACCCGCACTCAAGACACCTATGCAGGCCATCCATGGATGTTCACTGATGGCCCTGGAAACTGCATTGAACTGCATAACCCAGATCATAGAACTAGGAAGATTACACTAAGACGCAAAAGCCCCGGCTTCGGACCTGAATAAGCTCGGTTAGACGCCCTTAAAGAACCACAGCATACCTTGATTGAAGTGTAAGCAGTTGTCGTTTCCTTGGAGCACCAAGAAAACAACAACTGCAAAAGCATCAGAGGTTTGCGTGAATATTTTATAAGGTTGCTAAAACTTCCTCAATGAACTGATCCAGAACCAGCTTGGTTTCCACCGGCTTTTCCAGAATAGCGTAATGACCAGCCCCTGCTATTGAACAAAACCTACTATTTGCCATTTTTGACGACAAGTCAGATAAATAAGCAGAGCCAGGGTGGGTATCTGAAGATCCAGAAATGAGAACTGCAGGTTTTGCCCAACTCATCGCAACTGCCTGTCTATCCACACGTGTATGAAATGCATTAACGCCGTTGACCTGATCGCTTACGGCGATGTTTGACGCAATTTTATGGGCATTTTTGATGATCTCGTCGCTGGTCATATCATCAAACAAAGGTCGCCAGTAACGTGTCCAGGCTGTATCAAACCCTTGTTCCAGCAGCACTCGAACTGCTGATTTCCTGAATTCATGGTTTGGAGTGCAACTTGCTTTCGAGCCAATGAGACCAAGTCCGATCACTCTGTCAGGAGCTAAGTTTGCTATTTCTAATGCACATGAACCACCAATCGAGGAACCGACAACAATCAACCGTTCTTCTGATACACAACGAAGGGCTTCTTTGGCCCAGTCCGTCAATTGATCACCACATTGATAGAGCGTAGGTGCATAGGTCGCACCCGGCAAAAGATCCATGAAGCCGGACCAAATGGAACCATCAAAAGGCAAAGGATGAAGGAGTATCAGTCCGATTTTCTGCAGTCGTTTATCGCTCACTAACCTCTTGCCAAACAACCGATGACATTGGCCACAATCCGAGCAGCAGTCAGTGTTGCCGTTCCATTTGTATCGCGCTCAGGGACAAACTCAATCATATCAAACCCTACAAGATTGGCTTTCTGGACAACGGCCGCAACCAAATCAATGGCTTGGTAATAGCTCAAGCCACCGGGTGTCGGTGCCATAACCGCTGGCATGATCCCGGCGTCTAGTGCATCGCAGTCGAAAGTGATCATACAATTAGCACCGGCGGGGACATGCTGCATAACTGCCCCCAGACCGTCTGCGTGAAGCTTTCGCGCGGTGATAATCTCTGCCCCCCAAGCCCGTGCGATTTCCACTTCCTCACGTCGCGCAGATCCCAGCCCTCGCATGCCGACCTGAATGATCCGTTCTACATGATCCATTTCCGAGGCGCGACGCATGGTGCTGGAATAACCCAGCGGTTCTCCTCTGCGCTCATCACGCCAGTCGATATGAGCATCGACCTGGATAAGAGTCAGAGGCCCTTTCGGAGCCAGCGCCTCAATGAAAGGAATGGGGACTGAGTCATCCCCACCAATCATGATTGGCACGGCATCAGAGGACAAGATCAAAGAAGTCGCCTCTTTGATTTTTGCCCGATTACCAGGCCCATCTTCCCAGGTCGTTTTGAGGTTGCCAGCATCCGCGAGCTTGAAACCTTTGTCGCCCATCAACGGACCATCCAAATCGTAATCCCAATGATCCAGCCACCGAGCATCGTCTTCTAACGAAACCCGCATGGCATCCGGAGCGGAAGCGAAAGGTTCGTTCGCGATGTTGAGATAAGGCGTCCCATGTAGCGCACCGAATAGAACTGCGTCCGCCTGCTCTAAGGGCAGCGCGTTTTCGGACCCCATAAACGGGATTTGCGGTGTAACAAACAGGTTCTTCATAATGCTTTCCAAGGCGGTTCGAATTTGTGGTTCAGTTAATCTGCTCATGTCATGTATGTCGAGAAAAATAGCGCCTAATGAACGAACCTATCAAATTGGGTAGGTTTATTGTTTCAGTTTTGCCTTACACTTCTTTGATCATTGAAGGTTCTTCTGCGGTTGTCCAACCCCGAGGGAAGCTCCAATCAAACTGACATGAAGAGGAGGATCAGCATGTCAACACCCGCACCTATCGACCAAGACCGCCAGCCCTTTGTTGAAATTTCTGAGGAGGTTGCTGCCAGCTTAGACTTGATGAACCAGGTAACGCACCAGCACATGCTCGGCTCAATAGAACTGGTCGCTGAAATCGTTAAACTGATTGAGGCCGCTGGAAACTCTAAATCCGGAGCTCAAGCCGCTGCAGCAAAAGTCGATCAACTTGCAAACAATGGTGACGCCAGTGAGGCAGAACAGCTCGTCGAAACAACCTCTAGCAAACTGGCTGAAACCGCGAAAGCTTCTCCCAATCAAACCCCTCCACCAGATGTAATCTTGGGACAAGTCGCAGGCCACGCCATTGGGATAGCCTCTGAAAACACGATCAGAACCCAAGATCAGATCAATATCTTGACACTAGCAGCCGTTAATGAAGGCATCAGCTTGCTCTATCAACCGGCAGCTGGTGATGGAAAAGGTGGGAAGTAAGAAACTAACTGTCCAAAACACAAACTATCCATTTCAATCCCGATCAAGATTTTGCGCAACAAAGCCCTTTAACCCGGTCACAAACAAGCTAGAGTGGCTGGGCTAGGAAGTTCGGCAGAATTCGAGGGAAGGATTATCATGTCTAAGGCCCAATGTTGCTGTGGGAAATTAAGACTAGAGATTGATGGTGATCCAACAATCAATGTCGTTTGCCACTGTGCCGACTGTCAAAGGTGGTCTGGCTCCGCTTTTGGCTGGTCGATGTATTTCGAAGAAACCAGCGTCCACGCTTCCGGCAACAAAAGCGAGTATTTGCCCGGCAACGGTCAGAAACGATATTTCTGCCCTAGCTGCGGTTCAACTTTGTTCTGGTTCTCACCGGATTTCGCGGGATTGATTGGCGTCGCGGTTGGTTCTCTGTTTGGCGAGCGACGGCCAACGCCTATGGCATCCTATTCTGAAAATAGCGTCTGTGATTGGGTGAACATACCGACAGATTGGGAACACCATGACTAAAGACAACGAGCCATCGACGTATGAAGCCAATAATCGCAAGTAATCGTAAGGAACGAATACAATGACCTTGAATTTGATATTCGACAATCAAACGGGCCTCCCTGACGAGCAAGTGTACATTACGTTCCAGGACGCACCGAATACTTTGGAAGCGACGTATGGGCCTGCCGATACGAAGGTCAACCGTGGCGGTACAACAGCCAAACCAGATTTGATGACTGAGTCAGTGAGCCTCAAAGACATTGGTGCCAGTGGGCTATCAATCACCAATGCTGAAGGGCCGGTTGGCTTTGTTTCCTACGAGGCTATCCAAAGAGATCAACATTTCATAATGGACGCCGATCTCTCTGGCAACGAACAGCCGAGTTTCATTGGCAGCGGTGGCGCGAACTATAACAAGGCTTTTCAGCCTTTTGAGATCACTGCCAAAAAAGGGGAAACGGCAGGGCAAGGCAATCTGACCAACATCAACTACTTCTGTGCCCCGATCAGCCTGCAAAGTTACAACGGTGGTGTTCATGGCAGCCCCTTGCAGAACAAAGGGTATTACAACGGCACAGCGACGGGCACGGCAAAACTCAACAGGCAACTTGCCGCTCTCGTCAAGGGACCCCATTCTGGATTGGCAACGGTTACAAACTCCGGGAAGACTTTACGCTACATCGGCCCTTCTTCTTATGGCGCTGGGACGAACCCTTACCCCAATTTCGATGCCTACTTGCAGTCTTTGCACACGAACTCTGTTACGACAGTGATCCAAAACGCCAACGCCTTCAACACGATGAAGGACCCTGCAGCAGGCAACATCAACTACGAATATGGGTTGGATTTCACCGCGACAGTTGCAGCAGACAACACCATTACGCTGAAGGGTGATATCACAACAACTATCCGACCACACGGTGGTGCAGCCAAGGCAGGAACCACTTACAAAGGGGCTGTGTTAACCTTGTCACCAAAGACGGGCCCCGACACATCGTCTGATATCTTCAACAACACAATCTACGGCCAAGCCGACCCCAAGGGGATGGGCAAAGGCTCAACCACGTGCAACTCCGTGTGGGACCAGTTGCTCACCGATATGCATGCCGCCAAGTTGTTTTTGAATAAAATCCCAGGCTCAACAAAACAGAAGGACACAACCTATACAACCACTCAGAGCCTTGCTGTTGGTGAAGTGACCACCGGATTGTTGGGTGGCTTCCTAGGCAGTGACACCGTCTACGCCGGTGGTAAAGGTGACTATGCACAATACAACGGCAAAGCCTACAAAGACATCCCTAGTGCGGCCTGGTGGAACAGCGACACGATTCCGTCGCCCGCGACGCTACAACCGAGCAATGCTTTCTACAGCGCTTACTCGGACATAATATTCGATGCCACGGACAATCAAGTCTACTCTATCCCCTTCAGTGATCGCTTCGGCGATGGACCGTTGATGCAGACACAGCTCTATGACAACAAGGTGGTTGATACTTGGGTCGTGACACTAGGCAAACCGTTGTTCTTGCTATGACAGCTGGATAGCGCACCACCGAAAATGCTGTTAGTTTGCCCGGCAATATAGGAGGTCTGTTGTGTTGTCTGCTTCAACATCTAACAAGGGAAAAGCGCTGGTCACTGGCGCCACCAGCGGTATTGGCAAAGCCGTATCGTTGGCTTTGGCTGATAAGGGTTATTCCGTCACCGCCTTGGGCCGCAATGAGCAGGCACTGGAGGAATTAGGTGGCATAAAAAACATCCGCCCTTTTGCTCTTGACCTGTCTGATAGCAGCGCCCTCGAAGCCGCTTTGGCTTCTGAACCAATAGACGTTCTCGTCAACAACGCGGGCATCATGCCGCCCAATATCAAATTCAGCGATATGGAACAAGCAGACATCGACTGCACAATTGAAGTCAACTTGAGCGCTGCCTTGCGGGTCACAAGACTAGTTCTGCCTGGCATGATTGAGCGAAAATCGGGCCACCTCTTTTTCACAGGCTCAACAGCTGGCCAAGCCCCCTTCCCCAACATGGCGGTCTACGGCGCCTCCAAAGCCGCCATCTCCAGTTTCGCCGCCGCGCTGAGGTGTGACTTGTCAGGCTCTAACGTTCGAGTAACCGAGATCGTTGCTGGCCGGGTGGAAACTGCTTTGTACCGCGATGCCTTGGACGAAGATGACCGCGAACGGATGTACTCGACCTTTGATGCTGTCCAGCCTGAGAACGTCGCCGAGATGCTGCTAACCGTCCTGCAAATGCCTGCCCACGTCGACGTCACAAGGTTCGATATTTTGCCGACTGCGCAATACGTCGGTGGCGGTGGGTTTGCGGGGAAGACGGGATAATAACAATGCCAGACAGACAACTACCAACTAAAGCGACTGAAGACGACTTCCGGAAAGCAGACAGGTTGTGGGGACGAATGACATTCGAAGTCAACTTGCTAACAACACGCATGAATTGGCTGGTTTCAAGCCAGGCTTTCTTGTTCGCTGCCTACTTTCTAGCGTTAGACAGAATTTCTAACGGCGTTCAATCGATTGAGGCTTTGATTTTTGCTGTTCCAATCATAGGGCTCATGATTTGCCTCGTGACGGCGATGTATGTGAAAGCAGCGAACGTAATCGTAAGTGCCTGCCGAGATGAGTTGTTTGAGCTAAAAACCAAGTACCCTGATCAGCTAAAGGACGAGGTAGATGACAACGTCGCAGCAGTTGGCAGTCGCCTCCGCGCTCAGCTGGCTTCGAAGGTTCTTGTTCTAATGTTTGCTCTGTTTTGGGTGGTGGCGTTCTTGTTGCTCGTTAGTCAGAAAGGTTCTTGAGTAGCTTCATTTCTGCTGCGGGCTCCCATATTAGAGCAAAGGACGTGAAGGGTTTTGGCGGCAGTGGGTTAGCTCGCCATGAGGACAGCAACACTTGAAAGCCTCAGAATTTTCCGTCTTGATTTAAGGCTCGGTTTTACTTGTACTTGTATTTCGCAATTCTTCGCACTAGCTATTACTTATAAGAATAAGGGGAAGGCGGAGCCTTGCAGCCATCGCAAGACAACATTTTTGTGAACCGGCATCAGTCGATTGAGAGCGTTGTTGAGGCAATCAACAAGTTGTCCGTCGAGGGTTCAACGGTACGCGTGTTCTATGGTCCCGGTGGTCAGGGAAAAACCGCGCTTTGTCGTCACCTGTTCCGGCGTGAGTATAAAGAAGCAGAGACCGGCAAGCTCAAGTTACACCGAGCCTTTCTCGATCTCCATGCCAGACACTCAGCGCTCGAGCCTGAAAAAGCACTGGTTATCATCCGTAATGAATTTGCCAAGTCCGGCGTTTCTATGCCCGCCTTTGACCAGGCATTAGCTTTGATGTGGGAAACCACAAGAGGTGAAGAGCCCTTCCCCGTTCTAACCAATCCCTGGCTTGGCAAGACTTCAGAAGCTTTCGGAGCCGTTGCGCCAGAAGCCGTTGTAAAAGTTGGCGAAACAATGGCTGACATTGTGGCGATGGTGCCTGGCATAGGCGCAGGGCTTTCCTGGGCTGGCCGCTGGTCAATTGACAAAACCAAGCTGGCGCTGCTGAAACGCAGTCATCATCACCTCGCACGGTTGTTTCGTGACGGTGAACCAAAGTACGGCGAAGAATTGAAGGAATTGCTGCCGTGGATGCTGGCACAGGATTTGGCTTATCATTTAGATAAAAACCCCAGGGATCGCTTTCTATTGCTCATAGACGAATACGAAGGACTTTTTGATCAAGGGGGTGCGGGCAACCGCCGACAGGAAACGCCTCTTGATGACCTACTACGATCTTTGATCAAATGCTCCAAAGGGATGTTGGCATGCTTCTTCTCCAGGGAGCCCTTTGACAAAATCTGGCAGCATGACAGGGACATGACACAAGCCCTGATTGGCAGTCAAACCAAACTGGAGGGCCTGAGCGACGACTTCGCCGATGAATGGTTGCAAGAAATTCCCATCCAACGGGCTGACATTCGTCAGGCCATCATTGATGGCTCAAAGGAGGACAAAGACCCTGACGCTCTGGTTTATCCGCTCCTACTGGAACTTCAGGCCGATCATTGGGCCTGGCTAGTGGACAATCATCGTCCTATTCAGACAGATGACTTTGCGCTGAATGAAGAAAAATTCAAGGAGCGTTGTCACAGCCTGATCAACCGACTGCTCAGAAACTATGGCGAAGAAACCCAGAACACCATCAAACGCCTGGCACTGGCCAATCGATTTGATAAAGCTGCCTTTGATCACCTGATCAAAACCTTTCCCGATGAGAAACTATTGCAATCTTCAGCCTTCGAACGGTTAACCAGGTTGTCCTTTATCTCTTCCGATGAAGACGGCTTCTTCTCCCTCCACCGGGCGATTGCCGAAGCCTTGGCGGCAGATCTGAACAAAGAAGAAAAAAGCCAAAGCCTCAATGCACTCTTCGATCATTTTGACCAACGAGCCATTGCCGAAAATCACTGGCTAGTCGACAGTGACAAAGCAACCGCCTTGATTGAAGCCGTGGCTTTGGCAAGGCAGCTTTCTAAAGAAGATTACATCCCTTGGCTTTATCAAAGATCGGAACCCTTTCGAGTGGCCGCATCAAAGATCGGAACCCTTTCGAGTGGCCGCGCGCTTTGGGTTTGTTGAAAATCTCTGGCAACAAGCGCTTGTTTTTTGCCTCAAAACCCACGGCGAAAACCACCCCTCTACCGCCGCCTCATACAACAATGTTGCCTATAACTTGAACGCGCAAGGACGCTTGCCAGAGGCCGAGCCCCTTGTCCAAAAAGCGCTGGAGATCAGGAAGCGGGTGCTGGGCGAAGACCATCCCGATACCGCAGGATCATACAACAATGTCGCCTCAAACCTAGATGACCAAGGACGCTTGCCAGAGGCCGAACCCCTTTTCCAAAAAGCGCTGGAAATCAGGAAGCGGGTGCTGGGCGAAGACCATCCCGATACCGCCGCCTCATACAACAATGTCACCTCAAACTTGAACGCGCAAGGACGCTTGCCAGAGGCCGAGCCCCTTGTCCAAAAAGCGCTGGAGATCAGGAAGCGGATGCTGGGCGAAGACCATCCCGATACCGCAGGATCATACAACAATGTCGCAACTAATTTGTATTATCTTGGACGGTTTCAGGAAGGGTTCGAGTATGCCGAAAAAGCCGTTGCGATAGCGCTGAAACGGTTGGGACCAGAGCACCCCAACACCAAGTCTATGCTATCGGTGCTAACTGCCATCAAGGCCAAATTGGGCCAATAAGATCTTTTTGGCCCTGGCGGCGCGTTTTTCTCCTTACCTGTTCACCACCATTCCATTTGACACTTTACTTCCCGCCGCTTAATCCTAAATCCAGTACAAATTCGAATTTCAAAATAACAGGACAGGCTTTTCATGAGATATGAAGCTCCAGGTTCCTTTGAGGCTGCATCGGCATTGCTGGCGGCG
>CAJQQZ010000014.1 GCA_905480575.1 uncultured Alphaproteobacteria bacterium
ACATCGTAGTTTCCTTTGTTTGATGTTTTTGGTTTGCACCTACATCAAAACCGGAAACGGCTGGCTCCTTCAAGAGCCGAACGTAGTCCTTCCAGCTAGCTGGAAGGACTACTATGTCAGATTAAGTCGGAACTAATTCACATCAGCATAGTATTTTTGATCTTTAGCAATGACAGCCAGCACCTTAGAGTTCGTGCTTGGTCCGGCTCTAAAATTACCATTTGAATTAAGGCAAAGATTGTCGCCAAACGTGAAGAGAGAACCAGGGGATGAATAGCTGGCAAAAGCTGAATTGCTTACAAAAAGCAACATTAGGGCCGTAAAAACTCGGACAATCATAACGAAAACTCCTATAGAGGTTGCGAACTTTTTAACTGATTGAAGTCCACTGACAATTCAAATGTGCGTGTGACGCTTCGTGAACGAGGGAAAATACAATCAATGATTACGGCAGATAGAGTTAACCATCTCGGCACCGAAAGCGCGTTCGAAGTACTGGCAAAAGCAAACGCTTTGGCTACTGCTGGGAAATCCATCATCAATCTGTCTATTGGACAACCTGATTTTCCTACCCCTGCCAACATCGTCGAGGCTGGTCGAAAAGCCTTTGCCGACGGCCATCACGGCTACACGGCCGCCAACGGTATGCCGGAGCTGAGAGAAGCTGTCGCAGACGATATTCTGCTGCAACACAAGACCAAGGTGGACCCCTCTCAAATTCTAATCGTTCCGGGCGGCAAAGTTACGATGGCCTTTGCCATGCTTGTTTTTGGCGAGCCTGGCGCGGAAATCATGTATCCTGACCCCGGCTTCCCAATCTACCATTCAATGATTTCGTTCTCCGGCGCCAAACCGGTACCCATCCGCCTTTACGAAGACAAAGGGTTTTCTTTTTCCGCTGAAGAAGTCCTTTCAAACATCACTGAAAGAACCAGACTGATTATATTAAACACCCCGGCCAACCCGACTGGTGGTGTTGTTGAAAAGGAAGAGTTGGACAAGCTCGTCGCAGGTTTGGAGAGATTTCCAAACGTTGCGATCCTTTCCGACGAAATCTATTCTCGCATGTGTTACGACGGCATGGAGCACCAATCCCTGTTTGCCTATCCTGAGATAGCGGACCGTTTAATCGTGTTGAACGGCTGGTCTAAGACTTATGCCATGACCGGATGGCGCTTGGGTTGGGGATTTTGGCCAAAACCTCTGGTGGAAACTGTTACGCGCATGGCGATCAACACACACTCCTGCGTCAACGCTGCCACTCAAATCGCCGGCATTGAGGCACTGCGCGGCCCTCAAGATGAGGTCGATAGAATGGTCGCCGCTTTCGATGAAAGGCGAAAATTTATCTTTGAAAAGCTGAACTCCATCAAAGGCTTCTCTTCCGTTATGCCTAAAGGCGCCTTCTATGCCTTCCCCAATATCACAGACACCGGCTTCACCTCAAAAGAGCTGCAAGACCGTCTGCTTGAAGAACTGGGTGTTGCAACAATAGCAGGAACGAGTTTTGGCGCTCAAGGCGAAGGTTTCTTGCGATTTTCCTATGCAAATTCGATTGAAAACATAGAAGAAGCTTTATCACAGATTGCTGGCTGGATTTAGCCACACTTATAGCTTAGATTCGCGACATCTGAATTAAGAAGCGTCGTTTTCATGCCAAAGTCGTTCAAGTTTATTCTGCCGTTCCTTCTCGGCGCGTTCCTTGCTATCGGATTCAATGATCTGACAGCAGCGCAAAACAATGCAAAGGAACTTTACAAACAGGCTTCCGATTTTGAAAAAGGAAAATCAGGTCCAATCGACCTAGATCAGGCTAAGAACCTCTATTTGGAAGCCGCGAAGCAAAAGCACCTTGCATCGATTGTGAGGTTGGCTTTTTTACGTGAGAAAGAAGCTCAATCCAAAAACGAATTCAAAACAATTGAGCTGGCATATCGCTGGGGTGTTGCTCACTGCAGTAATCTAGCGCGCACCAGACTGGCAAATACCTTGGAGAAAGGGCTCTCAGGAAACATCGATGTCGAAACGACCAAACTGCTCTATCTCGAACTCGCACAAAACAACGCCAAAGCAGGGCTGGAGCAGCTCAAGAGACTTTGGCCAAATGCGCAAGTAAGTACAAAAACCTTAGACAGAAAACACAAAAAAGAGGCAAAGGCGCAGTTCAAGAAGGGTGCCGACTTTGAGCAAGGTGAAAACGGTACCAGCGATCTTGATGAAGCTGAAAAGAACTACATCGCTGCAGCAGAGCTCGGGTATCATCCTGCTGTAACCTCATTGGCCTTGCTTCGCGAGAAACGGGCGAAAACGGAACAAGATTACGCAGCCCTCATTCCTGAGTATTCCTGGGCCTCTTCCAAGTGCGATAGAACCGCCAATTATCAGCTAGGGAACATTTTTGAACTGGGGCTAGCCGGTGATCAAGATCTCTCAAGGGCTGTTTACCACTATAAAAATGCGGCAATCAGAGGCCACAAGGCATCCCGAGAAAAGCTCAAAAGAATGGGCGAAAAATGGCTCACATTTGAAACCGTCAACGTAAGATTTCTGTCTCAATCGTCAGAAACCAACGTTAGCGAGAGCAACGAAGTCCCGTCAGAAAAAGAACCCGATAACAAAGTTAATTCAGAGGAATTGTTCCTTCGAGGCCTAGCCTTAGACAAGCCGAAGGCCTCATCAAACGACACATCAAAGGCGCGGGCTTTCTATGAACAAGCCGCCACGAAGGGCCATATCGAAGCCGGAGTCCGCTTGGCGCTCCTTGACGAAGCAACAAAGCCCTCTGATGAAAAATGGCGACAGATAAAAGATGTTTATGAACATGCTTCCACCAGAGGTTCTACACTAGCCATTACCCGTCTCGCCTATCTCCATGAAAACGGCCTCGCCGGAGAAGTCAATAAAGAGAGTGCCATCTTCTATTACGAGCAGGCCGCCGCCAGAGGGTCTCAGGATGCCGCCACTGCTTTGGCCCGTTTACAACAAAAGCCCGACTCTCAACCTCTCCCACCAGCTGAAACAGCAGAGACAACTGAGGAGGCTTTGCCGGTTTTCTCTCTAAATGATGAGGCAACACAAACGACCACGCCCACCGAAGCCAAGTCACAAGAGGCAGAGCCAGACAAGACTGTCCCTCAAGAAACCAAAACTCCCGAAACAAACCCTGAAACGACCACAAAAGAACAGCCTGAAGCCACGCCAACCATTCAGCTCTCCTCGCCCAAGGAGGAAGATAAGCCATCTGCTCAAACCGTTGAAACCGCTACGCCAGCCACAGAGCAAAAAGACGGCCTGAATAAACAAGAGATAGCCCTGTTAGAACAAATCTTACAATCCATCACGGTCCAACCCAGTGAGGTTTGGTGGCAAGGAGAACAACTGGAAGCTCTGACACCCGCTTACCTGTTGTCGGCAAACACAAGCGAAATTTCCAAGGCAAAGCTGCGTGAGCTTGTAACAACAAAGCTTCCTTTAAAGGAATGCGCAACAAGAGGCTCATGGCTTGCGATCATTTCAGTGCTCGCCATCGACGAACTGTCGGAGCTTTCCAGCAGCACTCTCAAGAAACAGCAAAGAAGGTGCCGAACAGCCACCCTTCAACGGCTACTCAGTGATTTGGGCCACTATGGTGGTAAAATCGATGGCCGGGCAGGCGTTCAAACCTGGACAGCGATTGAAAGCTATAACAAAACCACCAGTAAGAAAATCGCGGCTAAAGTAACCAACCAAGCCGTTCTGGAACTCGCTAAGACTCTGGTCGCAATTCGGCAGTATTAGTTAACAGCTCTTCAGCTTCAGAATAACAACCTACAGGTTCTTCTTGCCTCAGGCTGATAGTTTGTCTAAATCGGCGTTTTCTTAATGTTAACCCGATTGAAATCAGCTTGAAGGAATAGATCGATGGCTTGGTCTCCAGATAAAACTGTTGTTAATTCCTGGAACGAATGGGATCCGCTAAAGCATGTGATTGTTGGTGTTGCAGACGGCACTTGCATTCCGCCCGCGGAACCTGCATCCGACTCTAAAATTCCTGCCGACAGCGATATGCGTGGTATGCACGGTCCCCGCACCCAGGATACCGTTGATGCAGCCAACGAGGAACTCGATAACTTCGCCAATGTGATGCGTAAACGCGGTATTCGCGTTGATCGTCCGACCCCGCTCGATTTCAACCAAGTTGTTTCAACACCAGACTTTGAGCATGGCACTATGTTTGGCTGTATGCCGCCTCGTGATGTGATCCTGACTGTCGGCAGCGAGATGTTGGAAGCAACCATGTCCTACCGTTCTCGCTGGTTTGAGTATCTTTGTTACCGACCTCTGCTTCAGCAATATTATGACGAAGACCCAAAGATGCGTCATGAGTCAGCCCCCAAGCCGCGTTTGACGGCTGAGAGCTATAAGGAAAACTATCTTTCCGACGATATTACCATCGAAGAACGGTTAGCGATGGTCGCGAAGAAAGACTTTGTGACAACGGAATTTGAACCTTTGTTTGATGCAGCCGACGTGTTGCGGTTTGGTAAAGACCTTGTTGTCCAACACGGTTTTACAACCAACCTCAAAGGCATTGATTGGATCACGCGTCACTTCCCGAACCACCGTGTTCACGCTGCTAACTTCCCTGGTGATCCTTATCCAATCCACATTGACGCGACGTTCACCCCTATTCGCCCAGGCCTGATTATCAATAATCCAGAACGTAAGTTGCCGGATGAGCAGCGTAAGATGTTCCATGATAATGGTTGGGAAATCGTTGATTCCGCGCGTCCAGCGCACAACTCACCACCACCACTGTGTTACTCATCTGTATGGCTGTCTATGAACGTTCTTGTACTTGACCCAAAAACGGTTGTTGTTGAAGAGTCAGAGACTTTCCAGTGTGAACAGTTCGACAAAATGGGTATGGAAGTTGTTCCTGTGCCATTCCGCAAGGCTTACCCCTTTGGCGGCGCGCTGCACTGTGCAACGACAGACGTCTACCGCGAAGGCAACTGCGAAGACTATTTCCCAAAGCTGACACAGGCTGGCATGATTTAGCCTTTTCACGGCAAACTATTTATGAGAGGCCTGTCTTTGGACGGGCCTTTTTCTTTTGGGAGCATGAGCAATGAAAACTATCGGTCTTATCGGCGGCATGAGCTGGGAAAGCACCGTCGTTTACTACCAACTGCTGAACCGTATGGCCCGCGTACGCCTAGGCGGTCTCCATTCAGCCAAGTTGCTGCTCTGGTCTTTTGATTTTGCAGAGATCGAGGCCTTTCAAGCAGCTGGCAATTGGGAGGCGGCAACCGAGGCGATGGCTACGGCAGCGCAAAATATTGAAAAAGGAGGTGCGGACTGTATGATTATCTGCACCAACACCATGCATAAAATGGCGAAAGAGGTTCAGGCCGCAGTTTCAATCCCCTTGATCCACATTGCTGACGCTACCGCAACGGCAATAAACCATCAGAATTGCAAGCGCCCCCTGCTACTCGCCACGCGCTATACCATGGAGCAAGATTTCTACAAGGGCCATCTAAGAGACAAACATGGCATTACAGCGCTCGTGCCTGATGATGCTGGACGCACGATTGTCCATGACATCATCGATCAAGAACTCTGCCAAGGCATCGTTTCTGCCTCCTCGAAAGTGGCTTACTTGGAAATCGTGAACGAAGCAAAATCTCAAAGCATTGATTCGATCATCTTTGGCTGTACTGAGGTAGGTTTATTGGTTTCACAAAAGGACTTCGACTTGCCTTGTTTTGATACTACTGAGCTACATGCGAAAGCCGCTCTCGACTTTGCTCTGAGCTAACTTCAAGCGTCTGACAATAACCGACCAATCAACTCCTTACAGATTTTTGCTGCTACCATCGCGGTGATATCACCGGGATCGCGGTGTGGATTCAGTTCCACAACGTCTGCGCCAACGAGTTTGCCTTTGAAGTGATGGATGATGTTCAGCACTTCACGTGTGGAAAGCCCGCCAGGCTCGTAGTGAGACACACCGGGCGCAAAGGCTGGATCCAAACCGTCGAGGTCACAAGACAAATAGACTGGTCCTTCAAAGCTTAAAGCGGCAACACCACTCAAGTCCCTCATTTCATGGATCTCGACACCATAACGAGTTGCTTGATCCCGCTGGTGCTGGTTCAAAGTCCGAATGCCGACTTGAACCAAGCGCTTGATCTGTCCGCTTTCCATCAGCCGGGCAAAGGGCGAAGCGTGGCTGAACGGATTGCTCAGCATATCCTCGTAAAGGTCTGGGTGAGCATCAATCTGCAAGATAGAGAGGCCTGGATAAGCCTGAGAGTGGGCCATGATCGCCGGAAAAGCCACCGAGTGATCGCCGCCCATGGAAAGCACAATACCACCTTGGTAGATAAGTTCTGCAACACGGCTATTGATGCGGTCAAAAGCTGCCTGCCCTTCGAGATCTGTGAGCTGGACGTCACCTGCGTCAGTCCACAATTCTTCGTCATTTAGATCATAGCCTGTCTCGGTAAAAAGATTGGCTGAAGAAGAATGAAAGGCTTCCCTAATCCGAGCTGGAGCCAAAGAAGGACCAGTGAGGAAGCTTGAGTTGTAGAAGTTCAGACCTGATCTGACAGTTTCCGGATTTTGATGCGGTGTCTGTCGGATCAAATTCAGTTTATGAACTTGGCCTTCCAGATTTCTTTGCCCTCTATCATTGTCTCAAATGGCGTTCTTCCGCAACATC
>CAJQQZ010000015.1 GCA_905480575.1 uncultured Alphaproteobacteria bacterium
CATCGTAGTTTCCTTTGTTTGATGTTTTTGGTTTGCACCTACATCAAAACCGGAAACGGCTGGCTCCTTCAAGAGCCGAACGTAGTCCTTCCAGCTAGCTGGAAGGACTACTATGTCAGATTAAGTCGGAACTAATTCAGCTTATCGTTCTGGAAGTAATTCTTGGTATCGATAACGTCATCTTTATTGCCGTCCTATCGGGTCGGTTGCCAGAGGAACAACAAGCCAAGGCCCAGCGCATTGGAATCGCTTTGGCTCTGTTGAGCCGCCTCGCTTTACTGGCTTCGATTGCTTGGATCATAGGTCTTACGCAGCCGATATTTTCTGCCTTTGGCCAGGCTTTTTCTTGGCGAGACGTGATTTTGCTGATGGGCGGCCTGTTTCTAATCTATAAAGCGACTGCTGAGATTAACAGCCATAGCGAAGGGGATGAAGGTGGTCCTGGCAAAAGTCTGAAGGAAGTGACCTTCACTTCAGTGATTATTCAGATCATGCTGTTAGATATCATATTTTCACTCGATTCTGTGATTACTGCCGTTGGAATGGCGGATCACCTTTGGGTCATGGTTGTCGCTGTGATCGTTGCGTCCATTGTTATGCTGTTGGCAGCACGTTCAATCAGCAGCTTTATCGAGCGGCACCCCGGTGTTAAAATGCTGGCCTTCTCATTCTTGCTGCTGATCGGCTTGGCGCTATTGGCCGACGGCCTACACTTCCATATTCCAAAAGGGTACATCTATGCGGCGATGGGTTTTGCTGCTTTTGTAGAAGGATTGAATCTCGTGACACGGCGGAAGAAAAACTGATGTTCTCCAAGGTAAAAAATCTATTCAAGTCCGAAGCAGAGGAAGCGAAGACCGATGATCTAGATCCTCTACAGTACGCTGCGGCTGTTTTGCTTTTTGAAGTAGCAGCCGTCGATGGTCATATTGGCGAAGATGAAGAAAGCTTGATTGAAGCAATTTTGGTCGAGGAATTCAATTTTTCTCCTGATGAAGCGGCTCCGCTTTTGGAGGCGGCCAAGTTGCGGGCTCAAACATCTGTTCAGCTTTTGCCAGCCGTCAGGGCAATCAACGACAACTATAGTGATGCGAACAAAGAACATCTCTTTGAACTTCTCTGGCGAGTGGTATTGGCCGATGGAACGCGCGAAGATTATGAGTCGGTGCTGTTGAGGCGATTAGCAGGCTTGCTTTATGTTTCAGACAAAGCTAGTGGAATTGCAAGACGGCGAGCGACAAATAAGCTTGAAACCAGCTGACCAGACGCTACGTAAAACGAAACTTTAATAAAAGATTAAGAGCCCAAAACTGTTATGACATACATCGTTACAGAAGATTGCATTAAGTGTAAGTACCAGGACTGTATTGAGGTCTGCCCGGTTGATTGTTTTTATGTTGGCGAAAACATGCTGGTCATCCATCCTGATGAGTGCATCGACTGTGGTGTTTGTGAGCCAGAGTGTCCCGCAGAAGCGATTTTACCTGACACGGATGAAGTTGCCGTCAAATGGTTGGAGCTCAATCGTGAGTATTCTGAGAAATGGCCGAACATCACTGAGATGGGTGAACGACCAGCTGATGCCGAAGAATTCGATGGTGTAAAAGACAAATTTAGACAGTTTTTCTCAGCAAATCCTGGAAAACCTTAATTCGCTTTCGAGTCGAGTGCCTAAATTCGATCTTGCTTTGGTTGAAAATTGGGCAATTTTCTGATATAAGACTTTGATGAAGTTCAGGGTTTCGAGCAAGTATCGCTTGCTTGAAAGTCTGCGCTTCTATTTTTTTTGAGTTCAAAGCGCTGATCTTGTTTTCTAAATTTATCTAATTGAAACGACCCCCTTTGCTGCCTCGCGGTGCGGAGCAATGAAGGCTATTGCTTGCTGGAACTCTAAAGTGGCTGGGAAAGATTGAAAAAGTACAAGTCATAAGACTGGCGTTCAATCTTCAAATGAAAGAGGAAAAAGAAGACCTATGATCGAGAGTATTCATTTCGCGAAAGACGATTACGTTGTTTATCCGACTCATGGTGTAGGGCGCGTTTTGGGCATTGAAGCACAAGATATTTCTGGTGTTAGTCTAAAGCTGGTTGTCATTCACTTCGAAAGCGAGAGAATGACACTCAAGGTGCCGTTGAACAAAGTTTCAGGCGCTGGTCTTCGTAAGCTGTCCTCTAGAAAGCTAATGGATGAAGCTTTGGTGACTTTGCAAGGCAAAGCTAAAGTAAAACGCACGATGTGGAGCCGTCGTGCACAGGAATATGAAGCCAAGATTAACTCAGGTGATCCGGTTTCGATTGCGGAAGTTGTCCGTGATTTGCATAGAAATTCGGAGCAGCCTGAACAGTCTTATTCGGAACGTCAGATATATCAATCGGCGCTAAGCCGCCTGACGAGAGAATTTGCTGCGATTGAAGGTCTTGAGCATGCTCAGGCCGAAGAAAAATTGTCCGACGTTTTGACCAAAGCAGCCTAGTTGGCCGATTTCGAAGTTAAAATGCCAGCCTCCGGTTTCCTTGGGCTGGCATTTTTGTTTTCTTTCACGTCAAAATCGCTAAACTGCGGTTTCTGTAAACAAAATCCTTTGGTTAGGTGAAGTGAGACAAGCGGGCGGCGTTGCACAGCGATTCCAGTTATTGAAAAGGTGTCGCCGAGTATGGACAGTTTCGCCAATCCATGGTGATGCTGAAAGACTCATCGCTGCTCACAACACGATTGACACCTACTTTGATGTTGGTGACCGCATTGTCTATCTTGGCAACTATCTAGGGCCAGGGGACGGTGTCAAAGAAACCATTGATGAAATCCTCTCATTTCGACGCTATACAATGGCGAGGCCCCATGTTTTCCGCCAGGACATAGCCTACCTCCGTGGATCTCAAGAGGAAATGTGGAACAAGATCCTTCAATTGCAGTTTGCTGCAACGCCTGTTCGGATCGTCGAATGGATGATGGAGCGGGGCATCGTTGGAACTCTGAAGGCTTATGGCAGCTCGGCAAATAATGCTCTTTCGAATGCTAGGGGAACAGTTGCGGACCTTACACGATGGACTTCTGAGCTCAGAGCCGGAATGCAAAGGTTCCCTGGGCACACAGAATTCCTAAGCAATCTCAAACGCGCTGCCTATACCGACAACAACACCATGCTGTTTGTTCATGCAGGCATTGACCCCAATCTAGCGCTAGATCAACAGAGCGACGCTTTTTGGTGGGGGAACGTTGAATTCAATCAGGTTGAAAGGCGTTACTTCGGCTTTAATCGGGTTGTCACCGGCTGGGATAGTCAACACGCCGGAGTGACTGAAACAGAGACAAAGACCGTGATCGACGACGGTTGTGGGTTTGGTGGTTCCTTGCTGTTGGGCTGCTTTGATGCTTACGGTTCTCTTTTGTCAGTCATCGACAACTAAGTCAGTTTAGTTTTTGAACTGTCATGAAGGGTGAAGTCGTCCGTCATCACAGCATGCTTCCAGTTAATTGCGAAATGCTTTAGCCTCACCTAACCATCTATCGTCTTCCAGAATTCGATAATTATGCCGCTGGCATTTATCCAAATTGCCCATTTTGCGAATTTAAATAAAATTTGGCACGACCAATTCTCACCGTTTGTTTCGAAAAACGAAACATTGTTTTTCTTTTGTCTCTATTTATGGCGTTTTGACATGGTGTAAGGTTTTTCTGGTATTACCAGATGTTGGGAGGCGGAAATGGGGTATGTTGACGACGGTGGATTAAGAAAAGCTAATGCAGCTTTTATCAGGCGCTCAATGAAAGCGCCTCTTCTCTCCAGAGAAGACGAATTTTCTTATGCAAAGGCGTGGCGTGAAGAACATGATGAGAGCTCACTTCACAAACTTATTGAAGCATATAACAGACTAGTGGTCTCTACGGCCTCTAAGTTTCGTCATTACGGATTGCCGATGAGCGACCTCATCCAAGAAGGTGTGGTTGGTCTTCTACAAGCGGCGAACCGTTTCGAAACCGAGAGGGACGTTCGTTTCTCGACTTATGCTTCTTGGTGGATTAGGGCATCCATTCAGGACTTCGTTCTCCGGAATTGGTCAATTGTTCGAACCGGCACCACCGCCGCGCAAAAGTCTTTATTCTTTAACCTCAGAAGACTAAGAGCCCAGATCGAAGAGGCTCAAGGCCGTTCTCTTGGTGAAACAGGAAGAGAAAAGGTTGCTGAGAAGTTAGGAGTTTCATTGCGAGACGTCCGACTTATGGAAGGGCGGATGGCCGCGAGTGACCAGTCGCTCAATGAAGTCATTGGTGAAGAGGGGCAAACGGAAAGACAGAGTTTAATCCCTGATCAGCGACCTGGACCAGAGGCATTAGCGATAGAGCATCGTGATGGCGAAACCAGACGGGTTTGGCTAAAGGAAGCAATCTCGACGCTTAGTGACCGCGAAGAAATCATCATCCGGGAAAGAAGACTCAAAGATGAAGGAGTTACTCTCGAACAGTTAGGTCACCGCTTTGGGGTGAGCAAAGAACGAGTGAGACAACTGGAACACAGAGCTTTACAGAAATTAAAGGCCATTCTGGTTACCCATGTGGCGGAACCTGACGATCTCCTTCTGGAGTAAATTTTCCTAAATTGATGTTAGTACCCTCTTTCCCAATTTATGTTGGGATGGAGGGTTGATTGTGGTGCTGTCTTTTCGTCGGTTGTGAGACCAGATAAAAAATCAAGTTTACACCAACGAACTCTAATAAGCGAGCTCTTGGAAAATGTTATCAATATTTCCCTTCCAATCGCCTTCAAAGAGCTCAAGCAAGTGATCAGCAGGAGATTTTCCGCTCTCAGTGGACGCTTCCAAGGGTGTTAGATACTGTGTTTCATCTAGTCCACTGGCTTCACTGACAATATTTCTACGCGCCAAGCCGTCTTTTGCGATAGCCACTGCTCGGCGGGCAATTTCCTGAACAGTAGTATCTCTAAACGGTGCTTGAAGAGCTAGCTTCGGCACGTCTCTTTCTAGAGCTTGCCGTTCTTCATCATTCCAATCTTTGACCAGATCCCAAGCGGCATCCAACGCTGTCTGATCGTACAATAATCCGACCCAGAAAGCGGGGAGCGCACACAATGATTTCCAAGGGCCGGCGTCAGCCCCTCTCATCTCAAGGAATGTCTTTAGTCGGACGTCAGGGAAAATTGTAGTCAGATGATCGGCCCAATCAGTAATGGTCGCGATTTCGCCGGGAAGAATGGGGAGCTTACCAACGAGGAAGTCTCTAAAAGAAAGCCCAGAGGCATCTAGGTACTCACCGTTTCGGTAAACAAAGTACATCGGCACGTCGAGCGCATAATCAACGTAACGCTCGAAGGACATGCCATCTTCAAACACGAAAGGTAACCGGCCGGTTCTATCGGGGTCTGTGTCTGTCCAGACATGCGCTCTAAACGTTTTAAACCCGCTGGGTTTGCCCTCATAGAACGGAGAGTTGGCAAAGAGAGCAGTGGCAATTGGCTGTAGGGCAAGAGACACGCGGAACTTCTTGACCATGTCAGCTTCGCTACCGAAATCAAGATTGGTTTGCACGGTGCAGCTGCGCAGCATCATGTCTTGGCCAAGGTTGCCCATTTTGGCCATATAGCGGCGCATGATTTGATAGCGGCCCTTAGGCATCCAGGGGATTTCATCACGGCGCCATTTGGGTTGAAAGCCAGCACCTAACATGCCTATACCGATCTCATCGCCTATCTGCTTTACTTGGGCCAAGTGCGTATGGACCTCTGAGCAGGTTTGGTGGAGATTTCCGAGCATAGCACCGGACAACTCAAACTGGCCGCCTGGTTCCAACGTGACCGAGCAGCCATCCATCTTGAGCGCAATTGGATTGCCGTCTTCTAAGACGGGCTGCCAACCAAAACGCTGCAGCCCCTCTAGAAGGGCTCGAATGCCACTTGGCCCATCGTAGGGTAATTGACGCAGAGTTTTTAGATCAAACCCGAATTTTTCATGTTCAGTACCAATCGTCCAATCGGACTTAGGCTTGGAACCAGCTTCTAGGTGAGCGATCAAGTCAGCTTTTGATTCAACTGGAGCGCCGGTTTCTGATGGTGGTGCAGACATTCTAAGCCTTTTGTCACAACGGATTGTCGAGACTTAGGTCGATGGTCTTTTGGCTTCAAGGGAAAAAGAGTCTGGCCAGAGTGTTTTTTTGGGTCTTTGGTCCCAATCACCATATAAAGATTGAAAGATTGCTAGGGCGGAGAGGGCTGCGGTTTCCGCGCGGAGGATGCGCGGGCCTAGTGATAAGGCTGTGACAACGGCATGATTCCTCAGAGTCTCCAACTCTCCATCGCTAAAACCACCTTCCGGTCCGATCAGAATTGAGACGTTTTTGTCATTAGGTATAGAGAGGTTTTGCGCAAGCTCTGCGTCACCGCTTTCCAAGCACGCTAGTATGATGTCAGTCCCGGGATTTTCCGCCAGGGACTGCTCTAGGGTGATTGGTGGCAATACTGATGGCACTTCCAAACGGCCACATTGTTCGGCGGCTTCTATGGCATTGGTCTGCAAGCGTTCCACTCTCACTCGGTCAACGTTGGTAAAGCGGGTAAGGACCGGTTGAAAAATTCCAACACCTAGTTCTGTTCCTTTTTCAATCAAGAAGTTCAGAGGGTCTTTTTTGATAGGTGCAAAGAGTAAGCGGATGGACGGTGTTGGTGTCTGTTCTTGCCTAAGGTGGACAGGGAGCACTTCACCGTTTGATTTGCTCAAATGGCTGATTGTTGCAAACCATTCGCCGTCTTGCCCGTTGAAAATGGCGATGGCATTGCCCACCTCCAGCCGTAAGACGTTCTTTAAGAAGTGGCACTGTTGTTTCTCAAGATAGATTGGCTTTTGTTCGCTCAATTCACCTTGAACATATAATCTAGTCTTGACCTTTGCCATCGGCTGCTTTTTATCCCGACTTAATCAGATTGAAAGGGCGCTGAAATGACCGCCAGTGATATTCCACGAAATCCACTGATCGAACGATTGCTGCCTTCTAGGGCTATACCATACTCACGTATGATGCGCCTAGATCGCCCGATCGGCACTTGGCTACTTCTTTTGCCGGGATTGTGGGCGATTTGGCTGAGCGTCAGCCAAACGGGCGCTGATTTCAAACAAGCCCTATGGATGACTTTCCTATTTTCCGTTGGTGCGATAGTGATGCGTGGTGCCGGCTGTGTTGTAAATGACATTGCCGACCGTGATTTTGATGCCAAAGTGGCACGCACAGCGACACGACCAATTCCAAGTGGACAAGTTTCAGTGCTGCAAGCCTGCCTCTTTGTGGGGATTTTGGCTCTCATTGGCTTGGTTATTTTATTGCAGATGAACAGTTTGACTTTGCTCGTAGGCGCGAGTTCTCTGATTCTGATTGTGCTCTATCCCTTTGCCAAGAGAGTAACTTACTTTCCACAAGCCGTGTTGGGATTAACCTTCAACTATGGGGCATTGATGGGTTGGACTGCCATGATTGGCGAGCTCAACTGGCCAGCCGTTTTGCTTTACATTGCCGGTTTCTGGTGGACCATGGGCTATGATACAATTTATGCGCATCAAGACAAAGAAGATGACGTTTTGGTTGGGGTGAAATCCACGGCACTCGCGCTAGGAGACAAAACCAAAACCTTCCTTTGGTTCTTCTATGCCATAACTTTTTTTTTGTTGGGCTTAGCTGGTTTCTTAACCAACTTAGGTTGGGCTTTTTATCCGGGGCTTCTTGTGACAGGCGGTTTCTTAGTCTGGCATATCTCGGCGACAGATATTCATGACCCCGAGAATTGTAAGCGACAGTTCATCGCTTCAAAGTATACGGGCATGGTTTTCTTGGGCGCTATCCTTGCCGGACTGCTCAGCCAATGAATTCTAGCGCGGAAGAGCTAAGGGCCTTCATTCGCGGTAACACTGAACTTCTGACACCACCGCTCATTCCCGAAATTAAATTGTATCTGGCGAGCGAAGTTGTCCCATTGTGGCAGGCAACGGAAGAAGAGTTGGCTAAACAAGGCTTACCACCGCCGTTCTGGGCTTTTGCTTGGGCGGGAGGGCAAGCTTTGGCCCGTTTTATCTTGGATGAACCTGAATGGGTAGCAGGCAAACGAGTGTTCTCCTTTGCAGCGGGCTCAGGTCTCGAGGCTATCGCCTCCGCCAAGTCAGGAGCTGTGACGGTCGCTGCCAATGAAATCGATCCCTATGCTCTTGCTTCCATAGAATTGAATGCAAAGCAAAATGAATGTGAGCTCTTGGTCATTAGTGGTGATCAAATCGGGTCTCAACTCCACGACTATGATGTCATAATTGCTGGCGACGTTTGTTATGAGCAAGGTCTGTCGCAGCGCATTGATGAATGGCTGCAGGTTTTGGCAGATGCAGGAAAAACAGTTCTAATTGGAGATCCCAAAAGAACTTACTTCAATGCGGGCGACCGGGAACGTCTGCGTGTTTACGCGGTTCAAACGACGCGAGAACTGGAAGACACCGACATAAGAAACGCCGGCGTTTGGAAAATTAATCCGAGGCCTTGAGGATGACAGCTTGGCCACAGATCACTCTTTCACCGTTGAAGGTCAGCGAGGGAGAGCCATAAAGTTCATAGCCTTCAGAGATCGCTTCGCTAACTCTTCGACAAAAGGCATCGTCATCTGGCCCAGTTAAAAACCGATAGCCAAGCTTTCCTGAATTATCACTTGCAGCGTTTTCTTCTGGTAAAAGGCTTTCCACACGATACCAGGCCGTAGCATCGTCCACCGTTTGCCATGCTTTTTGAGACCATACCTTTTTGGCTTCCTCATAATCAGTATAAGGCCCTAAACGTTCTTCTTCGCCAATAATCTTTGTAAATTCCGCGTCCTCATACTGACCGCCTACGACCCAATAAAGTGGATTGCTGCCTGGTTCCATTTCCTCAATGTGGTAATGGGACAGACAATCGTCCACTGTTTCCCAGGCCATGCCTTGCCAAACTTTTTTGGCCTCCTCATAGCCAGAAAACGGACCTTTGCGGACTTCCTTTTTGCCGTCCGCCAAAGAGGTAAAGTTAGTATCTGTATATTGGCCGCCGACGACCCAATATTGAGGCATGCTCTGTCTTTCAAGCTGAGATGAACTTGCCTCTCATATAGGACTTTTGAGAAGCAACCGCAAATTCTCTAACAGAAAATAAAAAGGCGCTGGTTTTTACAGGATATTCAACTAAGTTGAGCGCGAGTTTTTCTTTGCAGAACAAATATCAAGATGAAATTTTCGAATACGAACGACTATAGGAATTGGTCAAACAAAGCTGTAACTTTGTTAGGCATGTCCGGTGTCGGTAAAACACGGCTGGCGAACAATCTACCGCGTAGTCATTGGTTCCACTATTCTGTCGATTATCGCATCGGCACTCGATACATGGAAGAGCCGATTTTGGATAACATCAAGGCTCACGCGATGCGTGACCCCTTTTTACGATGCTTGCTTCTGACAGATTCGATCCATATTGGTTCCAATATTTCGTTCAATAATCTTGACCCCTTGTCGACTTTTTTGGGCAAAATTGGCCGTTCCGATCAGGGGGGACTGGGCAAACAAGAATTTGTTCGACGGCAACGTTTGCATCACGAAGCGGAAGTTGCCGCTATGTTGGACATGCCAGCTTTTATTCGAAAAGGCAGAGAGATTTACGACTATCCACATTTCCTGTGTGATGCCAGCGGCAGCCTTTGTGAAGTTGTTGATCTTGATGATCCTAATGATCCAACCTTGAGAGCTGTGACCGACAATTCTTTGTTGCTTTACATCAAAGCTTCACAAGAAGATGAGATCGCGCTGAGAGCGAGAGCGCAAGCACAGCCGAAACCCCTCTATTACCGCGAAGAATTTTTGGAGCAGGCTTTGGGCGAATTTCTAATGGAACGAAATTTATCAGCTCCTGATGATATCGAGCCTGATGATTTTGTTACTTGGGTTTTCCCTAAACTCGTTGAACAGCGCCGCCCCAGATACAACATAATTGGCGAAACACACGGGTATGTGATTGAGAGCAGCGAAGTGGCTCTGGTAAGAGATGAGCAAGATTTTGAAGATTTGGTTTGCCTTGCTATCTCTCGTGCAAATTGAACAAAGAACGATTTAGTAATGCCAATTAAAATACCTGATAACTTGCCAGCGTTTAAGACACTTTCAGAAGAAGGTGTGTCTTTGATCGGGACTGAAGACGCTCGGCGCCAAGATATTCGTCCGATCAAGATCGCTATTCTCAATCTTATGCCGGAGAAAATTCCTACCGAAACCCAATTGGCTAGAGTTCTGGGATCTACGCCGTTGCAAGTTGACTTAACTCTTCTGCAAACCTCCTCCTATACGCCGAAGAATACTTCGGTCGAGCATATGAAAGCCTTCTATCGATCTTGGGAGGATGTGAAGACGGAGAAATTCGACGGACTCATTATCACCGGCGCGCCTGTTGAAACTTTAGAGTTTGATGAAGTTCTCTATTGGCAAGAATTGGTTTCGATCATGGATTGGTCAACAACCAATGTTTTCTCGAATTTCAATATTTGTTGGGGGGCACAGGCAGCGCTTTATCATTTCCATTCTATTCCGAAATACGACCTTGAGGGGAAGGCTTTTGGAGCAATTTGGCACAAAAATCTCGCGCCTAGCCATCCGTTGATGCGGGGATTCGATGATGAATTTAAGGTTCCGGTTTCACGCCACACAGAAAACCTTAGAGAAGATATTGAAAAAGTCAGTGCTTTAGAGATCCTAGCTGAGTCCGATGATGCTGGTCTTTGTTTAATCAGTGAGTTGTCCAAACATAGATTCTATATGTTTAATCATCTTGAATATGATGTTGGTACTTTGAAGAAAGAATATGATCGCGACGTTGTGGCGAACAAGCCAATCGATGTTCCTAAAGACTATTACCCAAGTAACGACCCAAGCTTGGCGCCCGTCAACAGTTGGCGCTCGCATGGCCATATGCTGTATGGCAACTGGGTGAATTACGTTTATCAAAACACTCCTTATGATCTTAGTTTGATTGGTAGATAGCTCTTGTTACTCGGGCATTAATCTAGAGCGACTAAAATTAGAATCCGAGGAAGTTGGCGCGCGCCCGATAGCCGATTCCAGGTTGAAAAATCGAACTAAAGAGTGCTATTGACTTCCTAATAAGGCATTGTAACGAAGAAGAACGTCCGCTTAACTAAAGAACGTCCGCTTAACTAGGAAACTTGCATGGCTGTTAGTCAAATCACGTGGCGTTGGTCGCGGCGGCTTATCGTGTTTATCCACGATCTGGCGATGACGGCGCTTTCTTTGCTGTTAGCTTTCTATATCCGGTTTGATATCCAAGGTGTTTTGGAACGCGCGGGGCTGTTGGTGTCAGTTTGCGCCCTGATGTTATTGCTTGCGATGATAATTTTTCCATTGTCTGGAATGTATAGAGGGTTCTGGCGTTACGCCTCGATGAGGTATCTTATTAACGTGACCCAAGCGATAACGGTTCTCTCATTGGTCGCGGTTTTGATTGTTTTCCTTTTTCCGACTGCGCTCGATATTCCCCGCACAGTGATTGTCGCGAATTGGTTTTGTTTACTGTTTCTGCTCTGCGCTCCGCGTATTATTTACCGAACTGCGAAAGATCGCGGCCTCATCAATCTGAAAAAGAAATCAAACCGGAGGAAAAAAGCGCCTGTGTTGTTGGTTGGCGAAGGAATGGAAGCGGCCAATATTCTGCGAATAATTGAGGCAAACTCTGACACGCCGTTTCACGTTCTGGGTATTGTGGGCAACAGAGAATGGACAACAGGCAGGGAGGTTCATGGGACGCCTGTTCTAGGCAGGGAGCGAGAATTCGAATCGATCGTTCGGGATTTAGAAAAGAAAGGAAATCGCCCAAGAAAACTTCTGTTAACTGAGGAAGCAATCACTAGGATTGTCAATGAGTCAACGGGATTTCTTGCGTCTGCGAGAAATCTTGGGTTGCCTTATAGTACGATATCGGCCGATGCGAGTGATCATAGCCCTCTAGGGCGTCAGCTAAACCTCTCTGAAGTAGACATCTCTCACATATTAGGGCGCCAGGCTAAATCAATTGACCGCTACGAGACGGCAACTTTGTTACAGGGACGCCGTGTCGTCGTGACCGGGGCGGGCGGAACCATTGGTGCCGAACTTTGCCATCAAATAGCCTCCCTTAGGCCCAGTCGTTTGATGATCCTTGATAATTCAGAGTACGGTCTCTATCGCACAGACCATCTTTTGAAAGGTTTGAAATTAAATTTGTCGATTGAAGTCGTATTGGCTGATGTCCGTTCTTCAAGTCGCGTTAAAAAGTTGTTCGCTGAATTTCGACCTGAATTGATCTTTCACGCGGCGGCCCTGAAGCATGTTGGTTTGGTTGAAAACAACCGGCGGGAGGCCGTTTTGACCAATGTGTTGGGCACGCAAAATGTGGCCCTTGCGGCACAGGCTTGCGGTGCCTTAGCCATGGTTAACATCTCAACAGATAAAGCCGTGGCGCCTTCCAGTTTTATGGGGGCAACAAAACGGATAGCGGAAGCTTTTTGCCAGGTGGCAGATGCGGATAGTCTGAAGCAAAGGAGCCAAAAAGGCCGTGGTACTCGTTTTTTGTCTGTTCGGTTTGGCAATGTTCTGGGGTCCAGCGGATCTGTCCTTCCGCTCTTCCGCCAACAGATAGCGAATGGTGGCCCAATTACTGTTACGGATCCCGCTATGGAACGCTTCTTCATGTCGGTTTCAGAAGCCGTAGGATTGGTGCTGGTCGCGTCAAACCATGGTTTGAACGACAGCCCACTGCCTGGTGGAATCTTGGTGCTGGATATGGGGGAGCCTGTGAAAATTGTCGATGTCGCTCGCAAGATGATCGAGATTGCTGGGTTTAGACCAGATAAGGACATTGGAATTGTCTACACAGGTGCTGCATTTGGCGAAAAACTGTCGGAGGTGCTGGTTTCTCGAGAGGAAGATTTGATTTCAACGGAAGTGCCTTCTGTTATGATTGCCAAACCAAGCTTCATTGAAGCTAAGGAAATTCAATCCAAGTTATCTTTGCTAGAAAAGTTTTGTGTGGCCGATGATGAAGCGAACATGGTCGCATTGGTGCAAGAGCTGGTTGATGACTACAGTTTGCCGAGCCAGAAGCAAGGATCGAATTTGGGGCATTCAAAGATGAATTAGTTCGTTCAGGACTTCTCTAGTTAGAATTTTCTTACTTAAGTAAATTGAAGAGCGATTTTCCGTAGCGTTTGGGAATGTTTAGTTTTAGAGTTTGTTTCTGATTTTATTAAAATAGGAAGCAACACTATGCCGATGCTCAAAAGAGGGCTCGCTGGAGAGCCAGTTAAAATTTTACAACGGAAATTGAATGTCGATGCCGACGGCCAATTCGGTCCAGCAACAGACAAAGCTTTACGCGCGTATCAAAAGGCTAATGGTTTATCCGTCGATGGTATTGCAGGACCTGATACTTTTGCCCAAATGGGTTTGTACGAATTAGTGCTTGTTAAGAAAGGCTCACGTGGTGCTACTGTCAAAGCGGTGCAGAAGGCTTTGGGTACCGGCGCGGACGGCATTTTTGGCTCTGGTACGCAAAAAGCCGTCAAAGCTTTCCAGAAAGAAAACGGTTTGACGACCGACGGCATGGTAGGCCCAGCGACACTGGCTGCTTTGGGTGTCTTTAGTGACATCACAGAAGAAGCGATTAAGGTCTCTCGTGCAGAACCGGAAGAGATTGCAGTCTCCAGCGAGGCTGTTGCTGAGGTTGCCGAAGATGCGCCAGCAGCAGAAGCCGTTGAAGTGGCGGAAGCCAGTGCAGTTGGTGGTGTTTGGGGCAAAATGAAAAGCTGGTTTAACTAAAAACTATCTTTTCCTTTATTGCTTTGACGGCTGAGATTGGCTTAGGCTTTTCTCAGCCGTTTTGCTTTGGAGGATTGAATGGATCTCAAAATTACGAAATGTGATTGGGGTATGGAATACCTCGGTGATTTGTCTTCACGGCTTCGGGCTTTTTCTGAGGCGGGCTATGATGGGGTCGAGTGCTTCTTTATTGATTTAGATCCTTCGGAATTCAACGAGCAGGTCTCTGAACTAAAGTTGGAGCTGAATGCGGGTATGGTGGCTCCTACTGTTGAGGCCTTCCGAGCTGAACTCGCGCGTGTTCTACCCTATAATCCAACGATCATTAATTGCCATGGCGGGCGAGACTATTACGATTTTGATCAAGGTAAGGCCTTCTTCGAAGAATGCATCGAGATAGCCAAAGGCGAAACGGATATCGAAGTGGTCCATGAAACCCACCGTCGATGTGCTCTCTATAGCCCTTGGGGCACCAGGCGTTATCTCGAGGCTATCCCTGAGCTTTTCATCTGTGCTGACTTTAGTCATTTCACAGTTGTCTCTGAAGGTAACATGAAACTTTCGACGGCGGGGTCACCTGATGAAAATGGCCTCATGGCATTGGTGCCCGATCCTGAAAAAGAAGCCATGATGGATATAGCGATCGAGCGGACTCATCATATTCATGCGCGGGTGGGTGATCTCCATCGGCCGCAATGCCTGGACCCTCGTGTTGGGATAGGGCTGGAATGGACAGAGCTCTATGAAGAATGGTGGCATCGAATTCTTGATCTTCGCCGCCGCGACGGGCGCCCCTTTATGACTGTTTGCCCGGAGTTTGGTCCGCCACCTTATGCCCCGGCTGATCCGGTTACGAACGAACCTTATTCTGACCCTTGGGAGCTTTCATTTTGGATGATGGAACGGTTTCGGAAGCGCTTTAATGGAAATTCCTAGATTTTAGGTAACGTTTTGGGCGCCCTGGCATTTGGCCTTGGGCCAATCCATGGAGGTAGGGGCTGAGGTCTTCGGCTTCATGCAAGATGACGTGAATGACCTTGCCGACCTTTTGAACTTCACCGTGCATGCCGAGCAAGATGGCGGGGATCAGCTCACGACGGTGTTCCTCAAATTTCTTTTTCCAAACCACCAGGTTGGCGATTGAGTTCTCATCTTCAATGGTAATAAAGATGACGCCTTTGGCTGTGCCGGGGCGCTGGCGGACCAAGACGATACCAGCCAAGCTGATCCATGAGCCATTTTTGACGGAGGTTAAGTCAGCGCAAGTCCGATAGCCTTGTTGGGTCAGGGTCTCGCGTAGAACTGAACAAGGGTGGGCTTTGAGAGAAAAAGTTAAAGTGCGGTAGTCTTCAATCACATCTTCGCCCAGGGTTGGGTCAGGCAAAATAATAGGCTTTTCGGTTCCTATTTCACTCTCATTCATGGCCGTGAACAATGGCAGGTTATCTTTTGGCAGAGAACCGATGTCCCATATGGCCTGTCTGCGGGTGGTCGCAATCGATCCCAATGCGTCGGCTTCTGCAAGGCTTTGCAAACTCCGGCGATTGGCTTTTGATCGATGCCAGAGTGAATAGAGATCAGCATAACCATTGTCGCGAGCGTTGATTATCTTGTTGGCTTGGTCTTCTTTTAGGCTTCGGATTTGGCGCAGACCTAATCTTAAAGCTTGGCCGTTTTCTGTGAGCTCCAGTGTGGAATCCCATTCACTGAGATTAACATCGGCGGGCCTCACTTCGACGTCATGCTCTATGGCGTTACGTATTAGTTGAGCCGGGGCATAGAAGCCCATGGGCTGTGAGTTTAGCAGGGCACAACAAAAGACCGCGGGATAGTGGCACTTAAGCCAAGAGGATACGTAAGCCAACAAAGCAAATGAAGCGGCATGGCTCTCTGGAAAGCCGTATGAGCCAAAACCTTCCAGCTGCTTAAAACAGCGTTCAGCAAAGCCTTGCGGATAACCTCTGTTGATCATGCCGTTGACAAATTTATCCCGAAATTCTGAGATGTGTCCTTTGTTTTTGAAGGGCGCCATGGCACGTCGCAACTTATCGGCTTCAGAGGGGGTGAAGCCTGCCGCCACAATGGCAATCTTCATGGCTTGCTCTTGGAAGATAGGAACGCCCATGGTCCGCTCGAGAACGGGCTTTAGCTCTTCACTAATATGATCCCTTTCCTCTAGACCATCACGTCGACGCAGGAATGGGTGAACCATGTCACCTTGGATGGGACCGGGCCTCACAATGGCGACCTCAATCACCAGATCATAAAAACAAGCAGGCTTAAGACGTGGAAGCATGGACATTTGCGCCCGACTTTCGACCTGGAAGACGCCCATGGAGTCGGCATTCTGCAACATCTCGTAAGTCGCTTTGTCGTCCTGAGGGATTGAAGCGAGTTCATGTTCAACACCGTAGTGCTTTTTTAGCAATGTGAAACATTTCTTGATGCAGGTCAGCATCCCCAGAGCCAGGACGTCGACTTTCAAGAGCCCCAGTGCCTCGAGATCATCTTTATCCCACTGGATAACCGTTCGGTCTTTCATGGCCGCATTTTCAATGGGAACCAGTTCCCGCAAGGGCCCCTCGCTCAGAATAAAGCCACCGACATGTTGTGAGAGGTGGCGAGGAAAACCGCGTATTTCTTCGACCAACTCTGCCAGTAATTGAAGGCGGTAATCCTTGGGATCAAGGCCCGCTTCGATCAAGTCTTCTTCGGAGACCATCGCACCATCGCCGCTCCGCATCAGGCGAGAGGGTGATGTTAATGCTCTGATTTTATCCTCTGATAGGCCAAGCGCTTTACCGACATCGCGGATGGCCCCCTTGCGGCGATAGCAAACAACGGTGGCGGCAATGCCCGCACGGTCACGACCATATTTTTTATAGATGTATTGAATGACTTCTTCACGCCGCTGATGCTCAAAATCGACATCGATATCTGGTGGCTCATCTCGTTCTGCAGAAATGAAACGCTCAAAGAGCAATGAGTGGTTAACAGGGTTGATTGATGTAATGCCCAGGCAATAACAAACGGTTGAGTTAGCAGCAGAGCCACGTCCTTGGCAGAGGATTTTCTCCTGCTCGGCAAATTGGACAACATCGTAGACTGTCAAAAAATAGGCCGCGTAATCAAGCTGTTCTATCAGTTCCAACTCATGCCGGATGTTTGCTTTGATTTCATCGGGCACGAAGCCTTTGTAACGCCAATCCGCTCCTTTCCATGCGAGGTGAGTCAGTTCTTCTTGTGGGGTACGGCCTTCATTGGTGATCTCTTCTGGGTATTCATAGCGTAACTCATCGAGAGAGAAAGGGCAGGCGTCTAAGATTTCCTGACAGCGATAGAGCGCATCAGGAAAGTCTTGGAAAAGGCTCTGCATTTCTGCATCGTTTTTTAAATGGCGTTCCGCATTGAGAGCCAGATCCAGGCCAGTCTTATCGACGGTGGTGCCGAGACGGATACAGGTTAGAACGTCTTGTAAGCGGCGGCGATCGCTGATGTGATAGAGGATGTCATTGGTAACGAGGAGAGGGATTGAATGCTTGTTAGAGAGAGCAGATAAATGTTTCCAGCGCTGTTGATCCAGACCATCAAAAGCAGCACTGATGGCGAGGTATGAGCGGCCTTTCAGTTTGGAGGCGATGGCATTCAGCTGGTGCTCATTTGAGGTAAAAGGGTCAAAGAGCACGACTGTCTGAAAGCCCATTGCTGCTGGCCAAAAATCGCTTGAAAAGAGTTCGCACTGGCCTTTGTCGGCTCTGAATCGACCAGTAGTGATTAAATCGCAGAGCTTGCCATAGGCTTGGCGGTTCTCTGGGAAAACCAGGAGAGAAGGGAAGTCATCGACAAAATCCAGACGTGCGCCAACCAGAAAGCGCAAACCAAACTCTTTCGCGGCGACATGCATACGAACCACCCCCGCCAGAGTATTTTTGTCAGTGATAGCAATGGCCTTGTGCCCGAGAAAAACTGCAGAAGCGACCAGTTCTTGCGCGGAAGAGGCCCCTTCCAAAAAGGAAAAATTAGAGGTGACTTGAATGTCGAAATAGGAACCCGTCATCAGGCCTCTCCATGTAAAAACCAACGCTTCTGGTTCTTGCTATAGAAAATCCAGTAAGCATGGCCGGTTGCGTCACGCACTTGGTAATAATCACGGTAGTCTTCTTGACGCTTTTCCCACCATTCAGGGGAAATGCGTTCCGGTCCCTCCACGCTAACAAGATCTTGTTCCCTTTGACGCCATTTCAGCCTCGCAGGTCTCAAGCGTGCATCGGCATCAATATCGATGGGCTGCGGCTTAGCCAGAAGATGCAAAGGTCGCCATCTTTTGCTGCGCCGTTGGACGGGCAAGCGATCTTTGGCAGCCGTACCAAGTGGCAGGTGAAAAGAAGGCCCGGCGGAGAATTCGGGGATATGACTCTCATGGATAGCCGGGCGATAGACTGCCTTTTCACCAAGACGGAAGCGGAGGCCATCAAACAAAGAAGCCAGGCCATTGGTTTGATTGTCTTGGCCAAAGGCAGACTGTTGGTTTGATTGAACGGGGCCTGTAAAGGTGACGGTGAGAGCAACAACTTCAATAGCGAAGACGAGCTCAATCTTTTCGCTTTGTGCCTGGATTAGGCGGTAACAGTGAGCAGGGTCCTGGCTAGCCTCAACCAAGCCGATTTCCAAGCCATAGACTTCCCCTTTTGGGGAAAAAAGCCCGAGACGAAACCGCTGTGCACCTAAACCTTGTTTGCTCATGCGGTCACAAAGGTGGAAGGTGAGGGATCTTAGAGTGGACTGAACGGAGTCCTGATCCCAAACCGCATCTTGGAAACGAAAATGGCTTTGCAAAGGTTCTGTGCCGTTGGCGGTATTGATGGCTTCACGTTCTAACCCCAAAGCCTGCTTCAGTTTGCGGGCAACGTCCTGCCCATAACGCAAGGCCAAAGGGGCGCTTGGAAGATCGTAAAGATCGCCTATCTGGCGCAAGCCCACCTTGTCGAGGTTCTCAACAGTTTGATCAGGCAGGCGCAAAGCGATGAGGAATAGAAATTTCAGCCAATCGCGTTGTTGATTAGACGGGCAGACGGCCAGATTGCCTTGGCCGTAGCGCGCAAGGGCCCAGGCCGCTCCGGGCGTATCAGCCATAGCCAGGCAGCCGGTTAACCCCAAAGTATTAAGCTTGTTGTGAAGTGTCTCAAGATAGCTTCGTTCGCCACCGAAGAGCCGTGTGCAGCCACTGGCATCAATCCAGATGTTAAGGCCGCCTTTGATATCAATGAAACCCGCGTCAGGCAAGGTCTCATCCAGGCTGATCCAAGGGCTGAATTGCCCTAACCAATGAACCAGGTGGTCAGCGGCCTGATGATCAATGCGTTGCGTCATGGCATTTTCGCTGAGCGTGATGAGATCAGGCACCATTGCCGTTGCATCAGAGAGAGGCTGTCCGCCATAAAGTCCGAGCTTGTGTGCTGGGCCATTCACACCGGCCAACTCTAAACGGTTCTGACTGCGCCGGACCTTAGCGAAACTTTGCTCGCGAGATCCCAAGGTCTGTTGCCAGGGATGTTCAGTGATGAAGTGGGGTAGCCAGAGTGAAACGATGCGTCTCATGGTGCCATTTCATCAAAAAATTTCCGGTTGTGCCGGCTTTGTTGCGGGTTAGGTTTGTTTGCCAATGAAAGTTATTGTGGTGTGAAGCTCCTTGAGCAGATGAAGGAGATATGAGCCAACGGGTCAACGCGGAATTTGGAACTTCCTTAAGGCTGAGGCCACGCTGTGAGCGGCGCAGAATCAAAATAAGAGGGTTATGACGTTCCGCGGCTAACTGGAGACGGCGAGAACCCAAGAGGTCAAAGTTCTCGATCTCTCCAATGACAAGACCGAATGCGGAGTTGAAGAGACCTTGTTCTAGAGTCCAGAGCGCATCGATGTCCTTGGGCGCTTCTACTAAGACCAGACGATCGAAATCAATCGATAGATTGGCCAATCCTTGAGGATAAAGTGAAGGCCTTTGCATAACCCAGAGCGCTAAACGCTGATCGGTTTGCTGACGGCGTTGCAGCCAGGCAAGCGTAAAAGCCGTCACAGATGCATCATCCCAACCACTGCGCTTTGGTAAGATCTCATGAGGCTGTCCCAGAACCAAGCCGCCACCCAGCATGCTATCCAGTTTTGGATCGCCAGAGGCAAGTGGGGTCACTTTTGCGTTCACCCGGGCGGCGAGGGTCAAACCCTTAGCCCAGGTGGGGATGGAATTGTACATTGTTTCCTTAGTCACGATCATGCCTGATTAGCGTTTAAGCATCATTCAGACAGTGTGCGTAAAATGTGTTCTCTATTTGTTCCTATTATTGATGAGTCGTACAATTTGTCAATGACTTTGAGACTTTTCAATTATTATTAGAATAAACTGATGAAGCGTGTGTAAAGTCACATACAAAAACTTGTGAATGAGCCAAAGTGAGGGCCTTTCCAGAGTTATTTGGTGAGTGTTTAGCAATAAGCCATCAGCTGATGGGGAAACCGGCAAGGGAATTGACAGTGAATGAACATCACGTTTTCTCGGTTGAAGGCTAAAGAGAAAAGGAAACCCGATCTCATGTTACTAAAAAAATTTCGACTAGCGATAATCGTACTGTTTTCAGTTGCGATGTTACCAACCATAGTATTTGCGCAGGCATGGGTCGCGCGCCATGGCATGACCTCTGCACAATACCAAAGTGAATTTAATAAGTATGTCGGTCAAGGTTACCGCCTGACAGATGTGAGTGGTTATGGTGTCAAAGGCACAGCCTATTATGCGGCCATTTGGGAAAAGACCGGTGGTCCATCATGGGTTGCGCGACACGGTATGACGTCTTCACAATATCAAAGCGAATTTAATAAGTATGTTGGACAAGGTTATCGTCTGACAGATGTGAGTGGCTATGGTGTCAAAGGCAAGACCTATTATGCGGCTATCTGGGAAAAGACCGGCGGTCCATCATGGGTTGCGCGCCATGGCATGACTTCTGCGCAATATCAAAGTGAATTTAATAAGTATGTTGGACAAGGCTACCGTCTGACAAAGGTGAGCGGCTATGGTGTCAGGGGCAAGGCCTATTATGCGGCTATCTGGGTGAAGACTGGTGGTCCATCATGGGTTGCTCGCCATGGCATGACGTCTGCACAATACCAAAGTGAATTTAATAAGTATGTCGGGCAAGGTTATCGCCTGACAGATGTGAGTGGTTATGGTGTCAGGGGCACGATCTACTACGCGGCTATCTGGGTGAAGATTGGTGGTCCGCGATGGGTTGCGCGTCACGGTATGACCTCTGCGCAATATCAAAGCGAATTTGATAAGTACGTTGGTCAAGGTTACCGTCTGACCGAAGTAAGTGGTTATGGGGTCAAAGGCAGAGACTACTATGCGGCTATCTGGGTGAAGTAATTTAACGCGGAGGGTAGGGTTGATACTCTCCCCGCTTTGTGTTCAGACAAAACCAGCGCCCGCGAGTAACCAAACAAGCAGCTGTCTATGTAAAACACTGGCGCCAAAAGCAACTGTCGGATTGAAAGTAAAGGATTAATCCCTAGCCCACAGGCACGCGGTAAGCGATGAAATCGCTCTTAGCTGCGTAGGTATCATAGACCTTGCGGGCGGTATAGTTGAACTCCTGAGTGAGCCACATGACGTTAGGAAAGCCTAGATCTTTTGCAAAAGCGAGCACGTAGTCAATCATCGCCCGACCGGCCCCGAAGCCTCTGATGGCGGGGTTGGTGTAAAGGTCGCTCAAGTAACAGGTCATGCCACCGCCCAATGAGCGATGCATGAGCTGGTACTGCGTAAAGCCGACGATTTCGCCTTCATCGTTTTCAGCCACCGCGCACCAAAAATTCTCGTTGTCATCGAAGATCCAACCCCAAACGGCGTCGCGCTTCTCTTGGGTTGATTCAACTTTGTAGAAGTCGGCGTAGGCCTGGAAAAGTTGATTCCAGATTTCCTTTTCATTCGATGCGACAGGGCGAACGGTAACGGCCATAGATCTATCCTCGGGCTTGGGTCATGAAGTTGGTGTAAAGCTGTTCAGCTGACGCTAGAAAAGCGTCGATATTATTGGCAGAAGCAGCTTGCATTTCATCAAAACCTGCTTGACCAATGGTTGCCATCAAAGCGTCGCTGTAGGCGGGGATAGCACCCCAATTGTCGACGGTATCAGGCTCGATCTCCACGTGGAATTGCATGGACCAAGCGTTGTCACCAACACGCATCGCCTGGACACGACAAGCCTCAGAACTTGCGAGGATCGTTGTGTTCTCGGGTTCTTGGGCAACGCGAACAGAATGCCATTGCAGGCATTTTTGTTTGGTTGGCATGTCTTTGAAGATTGGGTCAACTTTGCCAGCCGCCGTCAATTCCACGTCCATGATACCTATTTCGGATGGGCGCTGAGGGCCACAGGTGCCGCCCATGGCGTCGGCCAAGAGTTGATGACCGAGGCAAAGGCCAAGATAAGGCCGTTTGAATTCCCCAACCCATTTACGAATTGCCGCTTTCTCTGCAATGAGCCAGGGGTTTTCCTCTATGTCCCAGACATCCATCGGCCCACCCATGACCCATAGTGCATCATAACCTTCAAGCTCTGAAATGGTTTCGCCAGCATCAAGTTCAACCGCGTCCCACTCAACACCATCTTTGGCGAGGAATTGGCGCAAAGATCCCGGGTGTTCACAGTCGATATGTTGAAAAACAAGCAGGCGCATAGCTTTAACCTTTCAGGGTTATTTCTTTATCCACGTTGGCTAGGCGTTCGGTTTTCCATAGCCTTTGCGAGGGAAGTCTTGGGTTTGCCGTCGCCGTCGAAGTTAGCAGGATCAAGCCAATTTTCAATGATAGCGCGCACTTCGGGCCATTCATCGTCGAGTATGGAGTACCAGGCGGTGTCGCGATTCTTGCCTTTGGAAATCATATGGTTGTGGAAGATGCCTTCAAAACGGTAACCAAGGCGCAACGCAGCAGCGCGAGATTTGGCGTTCAAAGCGTTGCAGCGCCACTCCATGCGCCGGTACTCGAGATCATCCATGGCATGTTTGATCATCAAATAAAGCGCCTCAGTAGCGCCGGTTGTGCGTTGTAGTTCTGGGCCAAACCAGATGTGTCCAATCTCGATTTGCCCCATGGCAGGTACGATATCCAAGAAGCTGGCTTGACCACAAATCTTGCCAGTCTCGTGAGAACGAATGGAAAAGAAGATCGTCTCGAAGTTACCTGCTTGCTGTCGGATAGTCGCTCGGTAAGTATCGACATCGGGCCAAGGGCCGTAAGCCAGGTAGTCCCAGATCGCAAGCCCTTCTGGCGTGGAATGACCTGCTTCAAAGAGCTCAGCAGTGTGTCTATCAGGGTTTTGTGGCTCCAGTGTCACATGCTTGCCAACAATGTTTGTCCGCGCAGGAATTAAACCAGAAGGTAGCTTCTCAACTTTTGCATCTGAAAGAGGGCGAGGATAAATCTGTTCCATTCTTCAACTCCTTATCCAAACTGACCAGTTTACTTGAGTCATCTTTGCTAATGAGGTTTTGGTCTGAAAAGAATGACCAATTTTGGGGAACTAGGAGGACCAATTTTTCACAAGAGGCTTTAACAAACGGCGATTTGTGATTACGAAGTAAGAGGTTCTAACAAGGATAAAAAAGCGTGATACAACTTCGATCAAGTGACGAGACAAGCCTGGAAGCGATTCTGGCACTCAACAATGACTTTGCCAAAGAAACCTCATTGCTTGAGAAAGATAAGCTCGCTTCAATGATGGACCGCGCCTTCTATGCTAAGGCTATTGAGCCAGTGGCGGCTTTTCTCATCTGCTATGATCAGGACAGTGATCACGATTCACTGCGTTTTGCTTGGTTCAAAGAGCGTTTGGTGAAGTTCGCTTACATTGATCGTATTGTTGTCAGCGGTGATTATCAGAAAAAGGGCTACGCTAAATCTCTCTACGAAGATTTCTTCGACGAAGCGCGAGCAGCTGGTCATCACTACGCGACCTGTGAGGTAAATTTCACTCCGCCTAATCCTGGATCGGATGCGTTCCACGCGGCTCTTGGCTTTGTTGAGCTCGGTAAATCCTATCCCAATGAAGAGGGGAAGGTTGTCACCTACCTGATTAAGAAGCTGTAGGTTTTTTGTTGTCCGAAGCAGTTTAGTTTTGTGGGGTTGAGTAATGTCCTCTAGGCAACAAAAAAGCCGCCCTCAGATGAGGACGGCTTTTTCGAAAGTCTAAGCTTTTGGCTTAACCTGCAGCGATGTTGTCCACTGCGATTTTGCCTGAACGCTGGTCTGTCTTTGTGTCGAAAGTAACTTTCTGACCGTCTGAAAGACCTGTCATGCCACAACGCTCAAGTGCAGTAGCGTGAACGAATACGTCGTTGCCGCCGTTGTCTGGAGCGATGAAACCGAAGCCCTTTTGGGCATTGTAAAATTTAACTGTACCTGCATCCATGGTAATTTCCTTTAAATAAATCCATGATTAAACATAGACTGGCGCATGCGCGAGCCCTCTTAGTGTCGAATTTGTTGGGGTAGTTAAGCGCGCGCCCGGAAAAATCCAGGACGGAACGGCCAAGTTGTCCGGCCAAAGTCGATAGCAGTCATATAGTGACTAACTAGAAACATTACAAGGATCGTTGAGAAAATTTGCCAACTATTTACTAAAAGTTGGATCAAACGGTGAAGCTCAATCTCTGGAATGGTGCAAATTGAGGGAATCTTGAATGGCAAAACAAGCATGAATTCCCAATTGCTGAGTCATTATTGGCAAAGAAAGGACACAGTTTACTAGCATTCTAACAGTGGAGATTTGTCAGCAATGAAGTGGGGAAGGCCGTGAAAAAGCTTTGTAGTGTAATTTTTGTTTTGTTCTTTTTTAGTGAAGCAGCTTGGGCTTCTTCTTGGATTAACCATACGGCGCCTAGTAAGGACGTAGAAGGCGCAACGGTTTATATAGCCTCGACAACAGGGAAAAGAGGGAATCTCTTTGCTGTTGTTTGTGATGATCGTGGTCTAGCTATTGATTTAGAAATGAGAGGCAAAGGCGAAGAGGCCGCGTTGGTCGATATCATGTGGAAGGTGGATCGTTGGCCCAGGACAGCCATGACCGGAGAAACTTTCCTTAAAGAAGCAAGTGGCTACTTCCTGACATTCTACGATGCCTCTTCGGCGCCATTAGTTGGTACTGAAACGCTGGTCCACCGTGTGAAAAAGGGTAACAGGCTTCGCGCTTTTTATGCGAAGTCTGGTGAACTATTGGATGATTTTTCCCTGAAAGGTTCTCTACGTGTTGTTCACGAAGTAGAACAGGCTTGTGAAGCAGGTCTGGGGAAAGCACCGGAAGCACAATAGCTAAGGTAAGCAAAGAAGAACATGGCAGCATTAACGGTTAAAGATATTCGAGAATGCAAAGGTAAGCAGCGTTTGGCCTTTGTTCAAGTCGCACGTTTGGAGGAGGCGAAAGCAGCTTCAGAAGCAGGCATGGATATGATTGGCACAGGGTTTCGTCCGGAAACGGCAGGCTTTGCTGCAGCTGTTCCAAATACGCACTTTCAATTTGGATTGGCTTGGGGCCGGCATGCTTCAGCGGAAGAGGCGTTGCGGGAAGCCATGCAAGCCATGGAAGCGGGCGCGCAATCTATCTACTGTGCCATGAGTCCCCATGTTGTTGAGGTACTGGCGCGCGAAGGGGTGCCGGTTATAGCACACGTGGGTCTCGTGCCACCGAAAGCGACCTGGGTTGGTGGCTTAAAGGCGGTTGGGAAATCACCCGAGCAAGCGATTCAAGTCTACAATGAGACCAGAGCATTTGAGGCGGCGGGAGCTTTTGCGGTTGAGATGGAGATCTTGCCACGCCAACTCGCAGCAGAGATAACCAAGCGTACCTCTCTTATGACCATATCACTTGGGTCTGGTCCGGATTGTGATATCGAATACCTGTTCTCCGCTGATTTGTTGGGAGAAAACACAGGCCATATTCCTCGTCACGCCAAGGTTTATCGTAATTTTGCCGCCGAGCGTGACCGTCTTCAACAAGAGCGCATTGCGGCATATAAAGAGTACATTGCGGACGTCGCTGGCAATGCCTTTCCATCGGAAGGCAATTTGGTCAATATGACCGATGAAGCATTCTCAACGTTTGTTGATCTGATCGAAAAGTAGTGTCTTAAGTTGGAACTCGTCGGTCCTTAACCACCGTGATCCTATTCATACAGCGATAGTGTGGCAGGTAATCAGCAACTGCATAGTGTTGCGTACAACGATTGTCCCACATCGCGACGGAGCCTTTACGCCAAGTGAAACGCAGCTGATATTCTGGGCGATTGATATGATCCAGCAGGTAATTCAATAAGCGGCGGCTTTCTCGTGCTGTTACACCGACAATGTGAGAGGTGAAGCCTTCATTGACATAGAGGAATTTGCGCCTTGAAGCCGGGTGGGTTTGCACGACTGGATGGATAGCACTGCCAAAACGTTGGTGGGCGGCTGTCACTTTTTCGCCGGTCGTTTCATTGGCTGCAAAGTTATTGCGGAAATCCCCCATGTCGTGAACTGCGGTCATGCCAGACAAATGATTTTTCATATCTAAGGGCAGGGCATCGTAAGCAGCGGCCATTGAGGCCCAAAGGGTATCACCGCCGCATTCTGGAACTTCACGTGCTACCAGAATTGAGGCAAAGGGTGGCTCTTGTTTGAAGGTGAGGTCTGTGTGCCAACCGTCTGTGTCAGGTGGATTGTTAGCATCGTTGGCCAGCTCAACGATACGGTCAAAACCATCGACATGTTTGTAGATCGGATGCGGTTGATCGAGTTCGCCAAAGGACTGTGCAAAAGCAAGATGCCTTTCAGGCGAGATGTCTTGATCACGGAAGAAGATAGCCTCGTGTTTAACCAAAGCCTCGTAAATGGCGTTCTCTTGAGCTGTGCTCAATGGTTGGCCAAGATCGAGACCTGTAATCTCTGCGCCGATTGCCGGTGTTAACGCACGGATTTGCATGGTAAGTTACTCAACAGCTGTTAAACTCACGTCTATGGCAATGCGGGAAACCCGTGCTTCGTGCAAGAAAATTCATCCATTGATTTCTTCTTGCAGCAATTGAATGAAGACTTCTGTGATGGAGGAACGCCGCAGACCTCGCTTTGTTACTATTTCTATGTTGGTGCTCATACTATGACTCTGCGGTAACAAGGATTGCATCAAACCCAACTTTGTCCAACGAGAAGCATAGTGAACCGGTAGGTAGCCAACATAGCGACCAGACAAAATCAAAAAAGCAATGCCTTCTATTTGATGCGCTTGTGCGGTCGAAGGCAGATTAGCGGTTAAGGGAGCTACTTGCTGTTCATCCAAGTAAGCACGGCGTACTAGATCGGTGTTCCTGAGGTCTTCCGGCTGTATGTTGCTTGCTCCAAACAAAGGGTGCCCTTTGCCACAAAACAATTCTAAGGGATCTTCTTGGATTGGCTCATAAAACAGCCCAGGTTTATGGCGATGGAACACGCCGACCCCCAACGCGATCCTGCCATCTAACACCGCATGCTCAATATCATCAGGGGCTAGGGAATGGATATCAATCGTTACTTCCGGTGCATCCTCTTTGAAGAGAGCAAGCGCGCGGTCCAATGGCCCCGGCTGATCGGCGATCCAGTTGTCGATGACTGCCAGGCTTAACTGGCCGGTCAACTGGTCTTTGGTTGCCGCCACACTATCCTGGAATTCGTCAACGGCAGAAAAGAGACTGTTCGCTGCTCGAAAAACTGCCTGCCCACGATTAGTAAGCTGAAAGCCGCCTCTGCCTCTTGAGCAAAGCCTAAGTCCCAACCTGGTCTCTAGTTGGGAAATTTGCCGACTGATCGTCGAAGTTGACACATTCAAACGCACCTGTGCAGCAGAGAAACCACCAGCTTCAACCACAGAAACGAAGACTTCCAAAAGATGCAAGTCAGCTTTGGATAGTTTGTTAAGAGACATAGCTCGGCACACTAACTTGTTAAGAAATACAAGTTAACATGACAAAGTTGCTATTTAACTCAACATATTTTCTCGCTAGCCTGGAATCAATTGATGAAACCAAGAGGTCAGAAATGCTTGAAAAAAAGTGGGGCATTAACAATGACTATGCACCTTTGTCGGATGTACTCCTCGGGAAACCAGAATATTTCAAATGGGTAGAAGCCGGTCCTTTAATCGGGCGAACTTTGGCCAACGCGCATAAAACGGGTGTGAAGTTTGATTTGCAGACCGCCATGGCACAGCATGCTGAGATGGTGTCCATCTACGAAGAAAATGGTGTGAAGTGTCACTATCTCGAAGCCGATGAAGTTCTGCATCGGAATTTCTTTGCCCGTGATTCCTCTGCCATGACGCCTTGGGGCGCTCTGATTTGCCATATGCAGCTCAAGGTCAGACGCGCCGACTACGTGACGGTCATCAAGTACTATCAGGAAAACAACATTCCAATCTGGAACTTCGCGACTGCGGGGCACTTTGAAGGCGGGGATTTTGTTATCCTTGAGCCTGGTAAAGTGTTGATTGGATATTGCGGTGAGCGCTCAGAAAAAGAAGGGTCCGAGCAGGTTGCTGATTTTGTCCGCAAAGAAGGCTGGGAAGCTGTGACTGCTCCAATCAGTCGCGAATTCGTTCATATGGACGGTCTTGTCGTACCGCTGGACGAGAAACTGTTGGTGGCTTGCGTTGACGCGTTGGAGCCCTGGGTTGTTGATCAGCTCAAAGATTGGGGCTTCTCATTCGTTGACGTACCTTACCGCGAAGCCAAGAACTTAGGTGTTAACCTAGTGGCCTTGGGCAACGGTAAAGTACTGTCTATGAAAGGCGCGACGGAGCTTAATGAAAAGATGCGAGCTTTGGGCTACGAGGTTTATGACCCCGATATGTCCATGTTCACACTTGGTGGTGGTGGAGTCCATTGCCTTTGCCAAGCCCTTTGCAGAGAAGAGGTTTGATTCAAACCGCGACATTCTGTCGATTTATCTGGTCAACAGGAGAATCCGCTGTAGGGTTAAGGCGTTTAGAGGGCCTCTGGAGAGGTTCATGAATGTAAAATACAGGGAGTTACCTAAATGAAAAAAGTACTTAAAAGTCTTGCTGGTGCAGCCTTGCTGTCATCAGTTGCCATGCCAGCGCTTGCCGCTGATGTTGTAATCGGTGTGCCAAACTGGCCATCTGTTCGCGTAACAGCGCACGTTTTGAAGGTCGTTATGGAAGATAACCTCGGTCTTGAGGTCGAGTTGCAGAACGGTTCAAACCCAGTTGTGTTCGAAGGTATGGACGCTGGTTCCATGCACGTTCACCCAGAGGTCTGGCTGCCAAACCAAACCAACCTAAACAACAAGTATGTTCAGGAAAAGGGCACAGTGCGCCAGAATCCTAATGGTGTTGCTGGCGACCAGGCTATGTGCGTAACGAAAGGCACGCAAGAACGCACAGGTATCACAGATCTGTCTCAACTGACGGATCCTGATATGGCTGCCAACTTTGACACAGACGGTGATGGCAAAGGCGAAATCTGGATTGGTGCTGCTGGTTGGGCGTCAACCAACATCGAGAAAATCCGCGCTAAGTCCTACGGCTATGACGAGACCATGAACCTCAAGGAAATGGACGAAACTCTTGCCTTGGCTGAAGTTGACAACGCCGTTGCACAGAACGAAGACATCGTTTTCTTCTGTTACACACCACACCATATGTTTGCGCTGCATGATCTTGTGATCTTGAAAGAGCCTGCACACGATTCTGCTAGTTGGAACGTTATCCAGCCTACAGACGATCCTGAGTGGCTTGAGAAGTCAGAAGCTGGTTCCGCTTGGAGCACAGCTTACTTGCACATTCACTATGCAACAGGTCTAGAAGAGTCAAACCCAGCTGCAGCTTCAATGCTGTCTAAGGTTTCTCTAGACACAGCTGCTGTTTCTGCAATGACCTATGCTCTGGTTGTTGAGAAGCAGGATCCTGCTGAATTCGCTGCAAAGTGGGTTTCAGAGAACGGCGCTACAGTTGATGCTTGGTTGCAGTAAACTTGGCTGACTAATGTAACGGCGGTGCCTCTCTGGGGTGCCGCCGTTATGCGTTTAAGAACAATCAAAAAGCTAAACTAGTTTAATTGGGGAGACGGCCGGGTGAGCGAAGACGTCATCATTCTAGAGAATGTCTGGAAGATTTTCGGCGATCGTGCTGACGAAGCAATGAAAGCCATCGAAGAACGTGGGTTGGGCAAACCGGAAGTACTGGCTGAATTTGCTTGTGTGGTCGGAATCGCCGACTGTTCATTTACCGTCAAGCGTGGCGAGATTTTCTGCGTTATGGGACTGTCCGGCTCAGGGAAGTCGACAATGGTTCGACACCTCAATCGGTTGATTGAACCGACTGCTGGCAAAATCTCTGTCCTTGGCCAAGATATGATGGCTCTCAGCGGTGACAAGCTTCGCGAGATGCGCGCTATGCACCTCGGCATGGTTTTTCAACACATGGCTTTGCTGCCCCACCGCACGGTTCGAGACAATGTCGCCTTTCCGTTGCAAGTACGCGGAGAGCCCAAATCGAAACGTTGGGAAGTCTCACAGCGCTGCCTAGAAATGGTGAATCTTGATGGCTATGAAGATCGCTTCCCAAGAGAACTATCTGGCGGCATGCAACAGCGTGTCGGCCTTGCACGAGCCCTGGCCTCTGATCCAGAAGTTCTGCTCATGGATGAACCTTTCTCAGCACTGGATCCACTTATCCGTCGTCAGTTGCAAGATCAGTTCATGGCGCTGTCAGCAGAATTGAACAAAACAACAGTTTTTATCACTCATGATCTTGACGAAGCGATCCGTATTGGAAACCGCATCGCAATTATGAAAGATGGGCGTATCGTTCAAATCGGTACACCAGAAGACATCGTGACTAAGCCGGCGGATGACTATGTCCGGGACTTTGTCGAAGGCATATCCAGATTAAAATTGGTTTTTGCCCATACAATTATGGAAGATATCAAGTCTTACAAAGTTGCCAGAGGCGAGGACTTGAGCAAGTCACCTCGTGTCTCGCACGATACCGATTTGGATCACTTGATCGATATCACAACTGAAACCGACCAACCGATCGTTATTCAAGACGACGACGGCAAGGATGTTGGTGTGATCAATAAGACGACCCTGCTGAAGGGCATTCAAGGAGGCAAGGCATGAGTACCGATACAGGCCTAGAGCTGGGCCCTAAAGCTCTTGATTCCTCGGTTGGCGAATTCGTAAAAACCAATGAGGCTTATTACTCCAAAGAATTTGCAAAGATTCAGGGTACCACCGGTTTCCCTTGGTCATGGAACACCATGGCCGCCGTCTGCGGTCCTCTGTGGGGAGCCTTTAGAGGTGCCTGGGGGTTCTTCTGGATTTTCCTCGTTCTAGAGCTTTTTGCCTTCGTTCAACTTGGTCGAGGCATCTGGGGCGAATTGGGTGCTGACCAGATTGCGAAGGTAGAGCGACTCACTATTAAAATTGCAGAACGTAAACAACAAGCGATTGACGCGCTCGCTGCTAGTGATCAAGCTGCGGCTGACTTGGCCGAAAAAATTGCCTCTAATCTAACCAAAGCAGCTGAAAAGGCCCAGGCCGCTGCTGATGCAGCAGCAGGGGAAGCGATGATGATCCTCGCTGTCGGTGTTTTGCTGCTCATTGCTGTCAAAATCCTAGAGGGATTTTACGCCAACATGTCTTACGAGAAGCTGTATTTGAAATGGCGGGCGCGCCCTGCCTCTGTTCAAACCGGCCCTCGCAATTCCAGTCTGATATTTGGTGCATTTCTGTTGGTGGCTATTTGGCCATTAACGCTGTTCCGTTTCACTGTTTCTAATCCAGACGGTGTTCTGGCTAAGCTCACGAACGGATTTATCGGCGAAAGGCTCCCCATTACGGAATTCCCTGTTGGTAAACAGTATTTTGCCTATTGGGCAAAGAAAGGCGACGTGGCCTTCGAGTGGCTGGCCTTTAAGTTTGGCGACGTTTTCGACGGGGTCACTGCTTCTATTCGTGCGGTGTTAGATGGCCTCGAAATCATTCTAATAGAGACGCCGTGGCCTGTTGTGATGATCGTTATCGTCGTTATGGCCTATCGGTTGGCGGGTATTAGGGTGGCGATATTTACAGCAGCAGCTCTCGCATACCTTGCCTTTATGGGACTGTGGGAACTCTCAATGATTACTGTGGCGCTCATTGGTGCCGGTGCCGCGCTCTGTATAATTTTCGGCATTCCTTTGGGTATCTGGTTTGGTAAGAGTCGACGTGCTTTTGCATTCGCTGAACCAATTCTCGATTTCATGCAGACCATGCCAGCCTTTGTTTACCTCATTCCGATTATTGCATTCTTCGGCACTGGTAAGCCGCCAGGCGTGTTGGCGACAATCATCTTTGCCATGCCACCCGTCATTCGTTTGACCGGTCTTGGTATGCGTGGCGTACCTGAAGCAACGAAGGAGGCTGCTATTGCTTTCGGTTGTTCGAAGAGACAGCTCTTGTTCAATGTTGAACTGCCCTTGGCCATGCCTTCGATCATGACAGGGATCAACCAAACTATCCTGATGTCTTTGTCGATGGTTGTGATTGCGTCTCTCATTGGCGCTGAAGGTCTTGGTGCCTTGATCCTGGAAGCTCTGCAATATGCTGCAAAAGGCCAAGGTCTGCTTGGTGGTTTGGCTATTCTGTTCTGTGCCATGGTGATCGATCGTATCGCTCAGGGCATGTACAAAAAGAAAATGGCTGGAGACTAATCCTAGCTCTAGAGAATGGAAAAAGCCCTGGCCATTGTGCTGGGGCTTTTTTTTGTTTTGCTTATTGACTCACACTTAAATAACTATAAAACTAGTTATATGGAAAAATCAAACACAGAACTCGTTATTGAAGAAGCAGCGCAAGGTTTCGCGGCTATCGGCTCCGAAGCTCGCTTGCAGGTTTTGTTAACTTTAGTGAAGGCCGGAGATGGCGGCTTGTCCGTTGGTGAGATCCAAGATCGAACCGACATGGCAGCGTCCACGTTGGCTCATCATCTGAAGTTTTTGACCTCTGCTGGCTTGGTGGCTCAGGAAAAGCAAGGACGTACGGTCTACAACCATGCTGTCTTTAATCATCTTGAAAAACTCGCTGGTTATATTCTTCGCGAGTGCTGTGCAGATCAAATAAGTGGACATAATCATGAGCACGAATGAACAAATAGCACCACGGCCTTCATCCTTTGACCAAATCAAATCTTGGCTGTTGACGCCCTGGGCTCTGATTGTCGCCATCCCTCTTTTGGTCTGGGTTCTAGATCCAGGTGAGTTTAGCAACATAATGAACGCAGCCGTCGGCTCTTTCTTCGGGACATTGCCCTACATCTTGTTTGCGGTTTTGCTGATCGCTTGGCTAAAGGCGGCAGGAGCGGAAGCGATGATCGCTAATGCCTTTAAGGGCCGTGAGGTCAGAATGATTTTCCTGGCCGCAGCCTTTGGTGGATTGGCCCCATTTTGCTCTTGTGAGGTCATTCCCTTCATCGCAGGTCTCCTGGCTCTGGGAGCACCTTTGTCTGCTGTCATGGCTTTTTGGTTATCTTCGCCTCTGATCGATCCGCCAACTCTGTTGATTACGGCTTCAGCGTTGGGTTGGCCTTTTGCGGTGGGTAAGGCTGTGTCAGCAGTTGCCTTGGGCTTGTTCGGTGGCTTTGCTATTAAGACCATGATGAGCGCTGGTTTGTTCAAGGAACCCTTGAAAGAAGTAAGTGGCAGCGGTTGTGGTTGTGGGCCATCGCCTTTCAGCGGTAAGCCGCAGTGGGCGGTCTGGAAAGACATGGACCGTCGCCAAACATTCAAATCTGAATTCATCTCAAACGCGTTGTTTTTGATCAAATGGTTGGCACTTGCTTATGTGTTGCAAGGCGTTCTTATCACTTACGTTCCAGCTGAACTCATTGCTTCAGCCGTTGGTGGCGAGGGGATCGGCTCAATTGCAATTGCAGCCATTGTCGGTATGCCTGCTTACTTAAACTCCTATGTGGCTCCGCCTCTGTTGGCCGGGCTGATGGAGCAGGGTATGGGCAGTGGCGCGGCTATGGCCTTCATGATCACCGGAGCGATCTCTTGTATCCCAGCTATGGCTGCAGTCTGGTCATTGGTTAAGACGCAAGTATTCTTCAGTTACGTTGGATTAGGTATTGCTGGTGCGATCATCTCTGGCATCATATTCCAGATGATCATCTGACGCAATAAAGAGAAATCTCGACAGAGCTTGCGTTGCGGGCTCCGCTACCTACAAACAACAGGCGATTAACCCAGGAATAGCGGGGATCGCCTGTTTCCATTTTTGCATGGGTGCGCATGTAATAAAGTGCCGGATCCACTGGTTCACCACGTCCAACAGCAGCAATAACCTCAGCCGGACCATGACGGAAACCGTAGTTGATAATCTCAATCAAGGCACCGTCATCGGTCTCGAAGGCATAGCGCGTATCGAGTTCAGCAACGTCATCGCTGAATATCGTTTGCCAATCCGCACCTAGATTGAGGATGGTCCCATTAATCGCGGGCCCTTTGACTGTCCCACCAATGATCGGGATAATGCGCCTTTTACCAGCACGTCCGAGACCCATTTCGCGTATGGGACCAAGTTCAACGCGGAGGTCACAGGCGTGTTCCAGTTTTGGTTCCATCAGTTGCATCGCTTAATACCCTTTTGAACGGTCAACTTCGTTGAGCAGAGATTGGCCGTTCATGAGCCGTTTGTAGTTCTCCGCGACATCAATGAGCCCTTCGTCGGCATGCCAACCAGAGACATGTGGCGTGATTGTTATTTTGGGATGAGCCCAAAAGGGGTGATTGCTGGGCAAGGGTTCTGTGCGGACAACGTCTAGGACAGCGGCTTCTATAGGGCCGTTCGCCAAAGCGTCAATCAAATCGTCTTCAACCATCAAATCACCACGACCTGCGTTGATTAAGATCGATCCTACCTTCATTGCTGAGAAGAGACCCAGATCAAAGAGATCTCTGGTCTTCTCAGTCGATGGCAATATAGAAACCACATAATCGCAATCACCGAGTAGCGGTTTCAAGGCTTCAGCGCCATGTCGGCAATCAACGCCTTCAATAGATTTTGTTGATTGGCTCCATCCCAAAACTCTAAACCCAAGGCTCGCAAAAGTCTTGGCGGCTAGGCTGCCGATATGACCTAGCCCAAGAACACCAACAGTCGTATGAGGTGCGCGCTTTGGTGGTATAGGCTGCCAGCTCGATTGCATTTGGTTTTGGGCATGGAACAAGAGATTACGTTGGCGCTGGAGCACAAAAGCAACCGCATACTCTGCGATTTCTTGCGCTGGGCCGAGCGGTTTAAGACGTGTCAATTTCACTTCAGCTGGTAAATCTGGATCACTGACCATGGTATCAACACCCGCGCCAAGCTTTTGGACAAGCCGTAGATTGGGCAGTTGTTTGGCAACGCCGGGGTGTAGTTTAACCGCAGCCACCATTGTCACGTCGTCATAAGTACGCCCCTCATTGCCAGCATAAATTTGGACACCAGGCAGTTTGGGTGCAAGAAGCGCCGCCAGATCCTCTTCCTTCATCCAAGATGGATCACGAATATCGATGAGTAGAGCCATGGCGCTGTCCTATTCGGGTGGGTTGCTTTGAAGTGGAACAGCGAGATAGACACCGAACTCCTTGCCAACGTCACAGCTCACTCGGGCATGGACCTTACCTTGGCGATCCAAGAAACGTTGACTGTTCTCAACAGGGAAAATTCCTTCATGCCAAATATTGGGGTGAATGTAGAGGCCTTGACTGCCATCACACCAGAAAGCCACCACTTTATCAGGGGTCAGGTTATCTCCGGGCGGCGCGGCTGGGATGACAAAAGGTTTGTCATCTAGTGGATAGAACAACTGACCACCGTCGGGGTGGTAATTCATATGCCACAACAAGACTTTGTCACGTGGGCCAGTGGCTTTTTCCGCGGAGGCTTGCTGTGGATCTTGTGACCAACCAAGAACATAATGGCCGTTAACCGCTTCATTCGCGCCGTAAAGAATGTCGCCGCGCCAATCACCATGGAAAACACCCTCTATCCAGCCTGCTTCATCGCCTGTGCCTTCATCGATTGGACGCCAGCCTTGTGCTGGCCATCGGACGATTTCGATATCAAAGGTCTCAGGATCGTCGACCAAGCAGCCATAGCCCTTAACGGAATCAGGAGTGGCTTTGATCAAGGGAACTTTATGCAGAGGAAGCGAAGGTTTTTCGGAGGCCTCAAAGATGTAGGCTGGTTCAGATTTTTCCATTGGTGTTCAACAGCAGGTGTTGCCTTCTTGGATCGGAGGGCAGGGAACGGTACCGTAAGAGCAGTAGACACAGCAGTCGCCAGGCTTTGGCTGAAGCACTTCTTTGCAACCTTTACAGTCGTAGAACCACTGACATGCATCAGTCGGCATGGTTTCAGTTTCAACATGGCCGCACAAAGGGCAAGTGAGGGTGGATTGTAATTCTGTCAACGCAAGCTTTCCTTCCCAGATCTATGGACTATAGTCTCTATCGAAAAATGAAGGAATGACAATGCCCAATCTTATGTCGCAGTTTCCATCTCCTCCCGAAGAGCAAGTGTCCCTCGCCAATTGGCGCATGGCCCCTTTCAGTGAATGGGCTTTCCATCATGTTCGGGAAATTGTCGTTTCAGCAGACGTGCCAAACAACCCGAATGACGTTTGGCAGCTGGAAGAAGATCGGGCCGAATTCTCGACACTGACCATCGAGGGGAAATCCCTAGCTCAGGTTTGCGATGAGACCAAGAATGACGGCTTGGTAATCCTGCACAAGGGTAAGCTGGTGCACGAGTCCTACGGTCACGGCATGGATGCAGTGACGCCTCACATCTTGATGTCTGTGTCTAAATCAGTACTTGGGTTGCTCGGCGGAATCCTGGTCAACAAAGGCCTCCTCGACACGGAAGCTTTGTTGACGGACTATATTCCTGAGTTAGAAGAGACAGCCTGGAAGGGTGCGACGGTTAGAGAAGCTTTGGATATGCGGGTCGGCATCCTTTTTGATGAAGACTACCTCATCACTGAGGGGGCCATCATTGATTATCGCAAAGCGACCAATTGGAACCCGCTGGAACCAGGTGACGTAGCAACCGATCTCCGGTCTTTCTTTCTGACTTTGACAGATAGAGATGGCCCTCATTCTGGTAAGTTTCACTATGTGTCGCCAAACACTGATCTTTTGGCGTGGGTCTATGAGCGGGCGTCGGGGCAACGCTATGCTGATTTGTTGAGTAACCTTCTGTGGAGACCCATGGGTGCCGAACGCTCGGCCTATTTCACTGTTGATCGATTTGGCGCGCCCAGAGCGGCGGGCGGTGTCTGTGTGACGACCCGTGATTTAGCTCGCTTGGGCCAGCTGGTGGTTCAAGGTGGCAGTCGCGATGGACAGGAAATCATACCAAAGTCTTGGATTGATGACATTACGCTCAACGGCGATCCAGAAGCTTGGCAGCAAGGTGAGTTTGCTGAGCTTTACCCCGACCTGGACGCTCATTATCGTTCCAAGTGTTATGTTCTTCGCGGTGAAGAGCCCCTGATCTTTGGGCTTGGCATCCACGGTCAGAATGTCTTTGCTGACCCGGTCAATGATATCGTGATCGCTAAGCATTCCTGCCAGGCTTTACCGATTGATGATCCGGCTAATGATCTCACGATGAAAATGGTTGAAGCCGTTCGGAACTTCTTGAAAGCAAGGGGATAGGGTATGGCGAAAACCGACCTTCCTATCCTCGAGCAACGACGCATTGAGGCATCCATCATCAAGCCAATCTATGATGAAATGGTCGAACAGCTAGGTAAAGAGCAGGCAACAGACATTCTTGGGAAAGCAGTCATTAAAGACGCGATAGCACAGGGCCAAGCCTATGCGGAGACCCAGGAGCAACCGACAACTTTAGCCTCTTTTCATGCATTGCTGCCACAATGGACAGCCGGTGGCGCTCTTGAAATCGAGATGGTGGAAGAGGGGGAAGAGAAAATGGCCTACAACGTCACGCGCTGTAGATACTCAGAAATGTACAAAGCCATGGGCATGGGCGACATCGGACACCTGCTGTCTTGTAATCGCGACGGCTCATTTTGCACGGGCTATAATCCAAATATCAAACTTGAACGCAGCCAAACCATCATGAAAGGCGCTAGTCATTGTGATTTCCGTTTCAGGTGGGAGGAAGATAAGTGAAGATTGCTGCTCGTACGATAATTTGGGCTGTCCTACTTTTTCTTCCCACGTCTCTACTTCATGCTCAGAAACTCGGAGAAGGGCAGTTGGTTGCGGCCGAGCAAGAATTTATCGACGGCTGCGACGCTAATGTAAAGTTAATAAGTACTAAACTTTCAGAAAGTGCGGGCTTTCAATTGAACACGAATCTGCGTTCTTTAGAGTATCTTGATGATTTTGTAACGCGTGTGTTGGCTGGCGAAGATAAAGAAAAGTTGGGATCACTCCCCTCAGTCATTGGATGTTTTCTCGGCCAAGTTATCATCAGCGAAATCGGTGGCAAATGGATGAAATCTACAGAGTTTGGTTACGCGGTTGAGCTTAAGGGAGGCACAATGGCGTTCCCATTTAATACGTCATACGATCATTTGGTAAATGGGCCGGAGGATTCGATCCTTGGATTTTTCAACGCATTTAAAGCGATTTCAGAAAATGGGCTAAAAACGGATTGAAGAATTCAGTTCTCGTTGCCGAGAATTGGTCTGGTGAAATTCCCAAATAATTGAACTTGTTTAAACCAGTTGGGACGACTATCTGTCTGAGTACGAGATAACTAACGGAATTTTCCCGAGGAAAGCATGGAACAAAAAACCAACTTTTATATCAATGGTCAATGGGTGGCTCCTGCTGCACCTAAGACGATGGGCGTCATCAACCCTGCAACGGAAGAGGCCTTTGCTCAGATCTCTTTGGGGTCGAAAGCGGATGTCGATGCAGCAGTGGCAGCGGCGAGAGCTGCCTTCGAAACCTACAGTGAAACCCCTGTTGAATACCGAATTGAGTTGTTAGAAAAGTTGGCAGAAGTGTATGGCAACCGCTCAGACGAAATGGCGAAGGCGATTTCTTCTGAAATGGGGGCGCCTATGACTTTGGCGACAACAGCCCAGGCTGCGGCTGGTCGTGGTCATATCAAAGCTTTCATTCGTGCCTTGAAAGAATTCCAGTTTGAGCAACCTTTCAATGACAAAGGCGAACAGATTGTACACGAAGCCATCGGTGTTTGTGGTTTGATTACCCCTTGGAACTGGCCAATGAATCAGGTGGCCTTGAAAGTTGCTCCTGCTCTCGGCGTTGGTTGTACGGTTCTGTTGAAGCCAAGTGAGATTGCACCGACTTCTTCAATGTTGTTTGCTGAGTTCATTGATGAAGCTGGTTTCCCAGCTGGCTCATTCAACTTGGTTAACGGTGACGGTCCTTCCGTCGGTGAAGCCATGTCATCACACCCCGATATTGACATGATGTCTTTCACAGGCTCGACACGAGCCGGTAAGGCAGTAACGATAGCGGCTGCGGACTCCGTAAAGCGTGTGAGCCTTGAACTCGGTGGTAAGTCGCCAAACATTGTTTTTGCTGACGCGGATGTTGAACGTGCCGTTAAGACAGGTGTTCTGCACTGTATGAACAACACGGGTCAGTCTTGCAATGCTCCAACCCGTATGTTGGTTGAACGTTCGGTTTATGACCAGGCGGTTGAAGTTGCTAAAGCGACTGCTGCTAAGATTCAGTCTGGCAATCCTTCTGAAGAAGGTCGCCATATGGGACCTTTGGTCAGTGAAATGCAATTCAACAAAGTCCAGGGCTTGATTGAAGAAGGCATCAAAGAAGGCGCTAATTTGATCGCCGGTGGTGTGGGGCGCCCAGAAGGGTTCGAGAAGGGTTACTTCGTTAAGCCGACGATCTTTGCCGACGTGAACAATGATATGACGATTGCTCGCGAAGAGGTCTTTGGCCCTGTTTTGACGATGATCCCCTTTGAAGGCGAAGCTGAAGCTATTCAAATTGCCAATGACACCCCTTATGGCCTCGCGGCCTATCTCAGCTCTGGTGATCCTGCTAAAGCCAACCGTGTCGCTAAAAAGCTTCGTGCCGGCATGGTGATGATCAATGGTGCGAATCGCCCTGCTGGCAGTCCATTTGGCGGCTACAAGCAGTCTGGTAACGGTCGTGAAGGCGGTAAATGGGGTTTGGAAGACTTCCTCGAAGTCAAAGCTGTTAGCGGTTACGCTCAAGCCGCCGAATAACCAAACGCTAAGCTAGAGCAGTAAAGCCCGCAGGAGTGATCTTGCGGGCTTTTTTTAATCCCGCCAAAAACTTGGTAACAAGATCACAATAACAGAAAACAACTCCAAACGACCAAGGAGCATACCGGCTGACATGGCCCACTTTGCGCTGTCGGGTAGGGTGGAGAAATTTCCATTGGGTCCAATTACATCGCCTAATCCAGGGCCAACATTGGCAACGGCCGTAGCAGCGCCAGTGATCGCTGTGATAAGGTCCAACCCACAGGCACCAAGGATGAGCGCTAGGACTGCAAATGTCGAGATGAAGAGGCAGAAAAAGCCCATCACAGATGTCGGTACATCCTCCGGCATGGGTTTACCGTTATAGTATGGGATAAAAATACCGTTGGGTTGGACAAGCCTGCTCATCTGTACGCGAGCAGCGGCAAACAGAACCTGGAAGCGAAAGATTTTGATGCCGCACGTCGTTGATCCAGCACATCCACCAATGAACATTACAATGAACATTAAGGCGACAGCAAAGCCGCCCCAATTGCCGTAGTTTGCTGTTGAGTATCCCGTGCCTGTCATAATAGACGTGACATTGAATGCGGACAGCCGAATGGCATAGCCCAAGTTGTAATCTTGTGACCAAACCAACCAGATAACCATGGAGCCCACAGCAGCTCCCAACAAGGTAAAGAAAGTGGCGATTTGACCGTCTTCGAAGAAGGGTTTGATCCCTACTCTAAGTGCAACGAGGAAAACGGCAAACGGCAGGCTGCCGATGATCATGAGAGCGATGATGATCCAGTCGATCAGCGCACTATCAAAATACCCTATCGAAGCGTCATGGCTGGAGAACCCTCCTGTCGCTAGAGAAGTCATCGCGTGAACAACGGCATCGAAAAGGCCCATCCCGGCAATCCAAAGCAAAATAGCGCCGATGGCAGTGCAGGCACAATAGAGAGTAAGGATTGCCACCGCGATTTCAGCGGCACGCGGCAGGATCTTTTCACTTTGATCAAAGGCTTCTGTTTTAAACAGCTGCATGCCACCCACTTGCAGCATAGGCAAAAAGGAGACGGCCATGACAATAATACCAACACCGCCAAACCATTGTAGGAGGGCGCGCCACAGTAGAATACCGTGAGGACTGTTGTCCAAATCGACCATGACGGTCGAGCCGGTGGTCGTTACGCCGGACATAGATTCGAAGAAAGCATTGGCGAGCGTCATGCCATCGACAGCAAGCAAAAAGGGTAAAGAGCCAAAAACAGCGATCGTTAGCCAAATTGCGACTGTCATGACAAAGGCTTCTTTTAGCGAGAGATTTGATTTTTTGCCTTGTGTCGTGAAGAGGAGGGCGACACCGATGAACAAAGTAATAAAGGCAGATGACAGAAAGGCTTGCCAATCGACGGATTTATCAGCCAAGGCAATAAGAGCAGTCAAAGTCATCGCCACGGCAAGGATGATCATTAAGACGCCAACGATAAAGGCGACGGGTCTAAAGTCCATTAAGTGCCTCTTAGCTCTGCTAATGCAGTTTTGTTTTCAACGAATCACCATCAAAACAAAAGCTGGCGCTGTATCAACTAGTTACGTTGGCGTTTCACTCACAACTTGCTCCAAGTAATTCGCGAAACGCTCCAGGCTTTCATTGTTACAGTTTAGGCTATTTTAATCGCTAACAAAAGCTATACCGTCTTGCGAAAAGCCGACAAGAACCGAAGCTTAAACGGGGGAAGCTTGGTTGCTGACCGACCCTAGGGCATGAAACAAGGTTTGTCGTACTTCCTCATCGCTTTTGAACAAGCCGGTGAGTTTACAAGTAACCATTGAAACATCCCCTTTGTGGACGCCTCTGGTTTTCATGCAGTGGTGTTCCGCTTCAACATAGACAGCGACCCCTCTTGGGCTGAGCGCCTCATTCATTGCGTCGGCTATTTGAGCTGTCATTTTCTCTTGAACTTGTAAGCGTTTGGCGAATGCATTGACGATTCTAGCCATTTTTGAAATCCCAACCACGCGACCATTAGGCAAGTAGGCAACATGTACTTTGCCGATGATGGGTGCCATATGGTGCTCGCAGTGCGATTCAAAGGCTATGTCTTTCAGCAAGACGATGTCGTTGTAACCCTCTACTTCCCTGAAAGTACGAGAAAGTAAATCCACAGGATTTTGTTGGTAGCCTGCAAAATGTTCCTCAAAGGCCTTTGCAACACGAGAGGGAGTATCAACAAGCCCTTCACGACTTGGATCATCACCAGCCCAGGCGAGTAGAGTTTTTACGGCAGCTTCTGCCTCTTCACGACTAGGGCGGACCACTTCATTTTCGTTGCCAACTTTCGCTAAAGAGTCGGTGGCGATTGATTGGGCGGAATGAATGTTGTGCACAATGCTCATTGAGGTTTCCAACAATAGTTGTGAAGAGTGGTGGATTGGATCTAGTTGACAGCTTGATGACTGTAGGGACTATCCAGTGAGAAGGCTGGGATAGTCACGTCGAAAAATGTTCCGTCCCCGTCTTGCATTTCATATTTTCCGGTCATGATCCCGGAAGAGGTATCAAGGGGAGTACCGCTCTCATATTGAAAAGAATCACCTGGTCTTAACTTTGGCTGTTCGCCAACAACACCTTCGCCTTGTACTTCTGTTAGGAAGCCATAGGCATTTGTAATTTTCCATTCGCGATTGATGAGTTGCACGATGTTTGAACTATTGTTTTCGATTGTTACGCGGTAAGCCCAAACAAAGTGAGCGTTCTCTGGTTCCGATTGGTCCTCAAGAAAAAAAGGCTCAACAGAGATTGCGATTCCTTTTGTCGTTTCGGAATACATGAAACTTTCGTTGCCTTTTTAATCTGCCGTCATCAGATACATAGGAAAGTTTGTAAAATTTTCCATAAAAATCTGAAAATTTGGACCTTATAAGAAAAAATGGCTGCCCGAATTACGGACAGCCATTTTAAACTCTCACTTCGTTAGAAGTGATTGCCAACTATGCTTAGTTGATCGCGATGAATTCAACGCGACGGTTCATAGCACGGCCTTCAGAAGTACCGTTGTCAGCAATTGGGCGAGCTTCACCAACTGAGCGTGTGCTCAGGTTGGAAGAACTTACACCCTTAGTTACGAGGTATGAAACTACAGAGTTCGCACGACGCTTAGCAAGGCTAGCGTTGTATGAGTCAGAACCCTGTGCGTCTGTGTGACCTTCAACTACGAACTTCTGACCAGAAGCTACGATAGCAGCAGCCTGGCTGTCGAGAAGAGCGCGTGCGCCTTCTTTCAAAGTTGCAGAACCAGAGTCAAACAATACGTCGCCTGTGAGGCGTGCAACAACCTGGACTTTAGAAGCGTGGCTGGCACATGAGCCGTAGCGAGTTTGCATCGCGCCGCCGTAGCGAGTTTGCATTGCGTCACCGTAGCGTGTCTGCATTTCGCAAGAAGCGGAAGCAGTCATCGCAGAAGTGGCTGTCATCAAACCAGCTGCAGCAACTGTAAGAACGATTTTCTTCATTTTTTTCGTTTCCTTAAAGCAGCAATTTTACTTTTATCATGATAAAGGGCTCCTAACACCGTTACAGAGTCTTCACATAGAGCTTTGGGTTCTTGATTTTTTTTCCCCAAAGTAACCTCAATGATCGGAAACCCCATTCCGTTTGAGTGTGCTTTTCACCCAGGAAGGTATTTATCAAGCTTTCATGGAGATTGCCAGACTGAAAAAGTTTCGATCCAGCTCAAAACAACCAGGAATCGGTCCAAAAAGGGGTTCTCGCCCTTTCATTGTGACTTTTGCGCACTTCTTGTGGTTTTTTGGTTACAGTTTCTGAGGGTCAGAATCGGCACCGTGAGGCAAATTCTCAAAGAAAAAGCAGCGAATTCCCAGAATCAGCAACACAATTGCGCCTGATTGATGAAGCGCTCCCGCCCAAATAGGCACAATAAGCAGCAGTGTTGTGACGCCTAGGGCTGCCTGGCACCAAATCCATAGAGTAAGCAGAAGCCAAGCTTGGCGTCGTTGGCCGGTTTCCAATGCAACAACTTGCTGATATCCGAAAACAGTGATGACAAGTGTCGTCACAATTGCAAGAAAGCGATGGTTCCATTGGACAGCGGTCGGATTCTCAAAAACATCGGCCAAGAAACCCCGGCCAGTGGTGTAGTCGCTCGGGATGATTTCACCGCCCATGAGCGGAAAAGTATTGTAGATAACACCAGCATTCAGACCAGCAACAAAGGCTCCTGAGAATACTGTGATGCTAACCATTATGATCGCGGCAAGGCTGTAGCCCTTTGATTTCGAGTCGAATTTTAGCGTTTGTACTCTGCCGTACTCGAGGTTGAGATAGAGCCAAAGCAGATAACAGAGTAAAAGAAGTGCTAAGCCCAAATGGGCCGCTAGTCGATATTGGCTAACGTCAGTTCGGTCGCCGAAACCACTGGCGACCATGTACCAGCCCATGAGGCCCTGTGCGCCTCCGAGGAAGAGCGCGATCAGGAGATGTTTCTTGATCCAAGAAGGCAGCCAGCCCTTCATCCAAAAGAAAACCATGGGCATTACAAAGACGAGACCTATCATGCGGCCCAGCAGGCGGTGACCCCATTCCCACCAAAATATGGTTTTGAATTCAGATAAGGTCATGTCTGGATTATCCCATTTATACTCCGGGATCGTTTTGTAGAGTGCAAAAACCCGCTCCCACTCGATCTCGTTCAGAGGAGGGAGCGCGCCTTTGATAGGAGCCCATTCCATAATCGAGAGTCCGGACTCGGTTAGCCTCGTTATCGCACCGACGACGGCCATAATGAAAATAGTTGCGATGACGAACAGCAGCCAAAGCCCTACTGAGCGGTGATTATTCAACTTTTTTTGAGGTTTGGAGTCGATCATATTTGGCATCTTTTCGGATTCGCGCTATAGTCCGGCGATATTTGATGATGAGGTCTTTATATTATAGGCCGCTATTTGGGTGCGAATCGAGTGTTGGAAAGTAGACTTCTTGTCTCAGCCGCCTTCGAATGACCCGATGAATTTGAAAGCTGTAGCACTTATGACTAGGTATTTTTTAGTCTCTTTCTTAGCCGCCCTAACATTTGTCGCAGTGAGTGGTTGTTCAGAGATCCATAAACTTCGTGGTGGTTCCAATGATGAAAAGCCACAGGAGATTGCAACCTTGTCAAATGAGAGCCAATTACCGACGTCAGAGCGTTCAACTGAGATTGTTGCTCGTCAAACGGGGCCCCTAAGCGAACAGCTTTCGAATAAAGGCTTGAGAATGGGGAACGCTGTTTTCCTTCAGATCTTCAAGCAAGAGGGTGAAGTAAAGGTTTGGATGGAACCTGGAAAAGGCCAAGCGTTCAAATTGTTCAAGACCTATCCGATTTGTAACTTCTCCGGTGATCTGGGTCCTAAGCTGAAAGAGGGGGACAAACAAAGCCCTGAAGGTTTCTATAATGTTGCGCCGCAGGCGATGAATCCGCATTCAAATTACCATCTCTCCTTTAATCTTGGCTTCCCTAATGCTTTTGATCGTTCGCATGGTCGCACGGGCTCATATCTGATGGTTCACGGCAACTGTGTCTCCGTTGGGTGCTATGCCATGGGCGACGACCAGATTGAGGAGATCTACACTCTGGCGGAGGCCGCGTTAAGATCCGGCCAAAAGTCTTTTGATGTTCATGCCTTTCCGTTCAAGATGACGGAAGATAACCTTTCAGAGCATAAGTATTCCAAATGGTATCATTTTTGGAAGAATCTGAAAGAAGGCCACGATGCCTTTGAAGAAACTAAAATACCTCCTCGAATCAAGGTCGCAGCTAAGTCCTATAAAGTGGAAAGCCGTGCGGTGGCCCAGAAAGATATCCTAACTGTCATCAAAGAAACGGATGAAAAGGCATTGACCAAAGATGCCGACCGTAAGCAAGCTCTCGCAGAGCCGGAAATTTCTACTTTTAAGGACGGGCGTTATACCAAAGAGCCCGATGTTGATGGTGTCGGCGAAGACAAAGCAGCGGCTGAATGGGATCGGATCATGATGGACGAACGTATCCTCTCGTCAGAAGACGAAGACTTGAAAAGCCGCAACTAAGGTTAGATCGAGCGACTCTTAGGCGAACGACTCCAAAAAAGTATATTTTTTAGAACGCTGTTCTTGACAGTTGGCGACCCACTTCCTACATCCTTGGCACTCACTAGGGGAGAGTGCTAACAATGGTCAGCATTGCTTCCTTATGTGATTCTGACAATTAACGAAATCGTTAACCTTTATATTTAAGAGGACTATCATGAAGTTTCGCCCTTTGGGAGACCGCGTAGTTGTTCGTCGCACAGACGCAGAAACAAAAACTGCTGGCGGCATTATTATTCCTGATTCAGCTAA
>CAJQQZ010000016.1 GCA_905480575.1 uncultured Alphaproteobacteria bacterium
GGACTTCACCAAGTTCTGAGAAGTCTGGGTCTTTCGCCTCTTGTGCTCAGTCTTCCATTCAAGTTCCGCATGCATTTGCTCAACCCAAATCCCCTATCCCTAGAGGCACAAAGTGCCGAAGGGTCTGTTTGTTTGTGAAGCACTGTCGCAGAGGGAGAACCGAGCACTGGTTCCAACAGATCTTTCGTTCGCTCCCGCTCTTTCCAGGAATAGGTGCGGTAGCGGCAAGAGCGAACGCCGGCGGGCCGTTGCCAATCCTGCCCTGTTTTTCACAGATCCCGGGCCTCTCTTCGTTCGTCCGGGAAGGTGTTTGAATTGAAGGCTCTTACCAACGCGATCTCCAATCTTGCTTCTGCCCTCTGACGGCTTATAGTCAAACCCATGAGGAGAATTAGAAAAGCCTGCGCCAACGCCTTGAGGGCTGTGGCATTCGGGAGCATTGGGTTTGCGGCGGCGCTGTCCGCGGAGGCACAAACCGCCGGCTGCGGTGATTACCACGCAGTCTCTGGCTTTGGGGCAGAGAAGAACGGCATGGTGCTTTGCCTAGTGGAGGGCGCCAATTCTGCGCCGTGGAAGAAACCGCGCCAGATCCTTTTTGCCAGCGAGAGCGAGCTGTTGGTGACGGATTTCGCCAGTTGGGGCAATCACAAGGCGGGCAAGCTCTGGTCCTACAATCTTGAAACCCGTGAGTTCAGTCAACGCTACCGCCGTGGCAATCGCACCCACGGGCTGGCCATTGACCGTTTCGGGCGGGTGCTGGTCGGTGATGCGGGCGCGGTCATACGGTTGACAGAGCAGGGCAGCGAGACCTTAGTCACCGGCCTGCCAACGAAAGGCAGCCATCCACTCACCCATATGATCCTGCTGCCGAACCAGGACCTGATCGTCAACGTCGGCGCACCCTCTGACCAATGCAAGAAGGAGATGAAGCGCAGTGCCAACAAACTGACCTGTCATTCGCGGGACAGTGAGGCCGAGCTGAGGCGTTATCGCTACCGCGCGGACAGTGACAGTTACGATCCGGCTTATCAAGTCGCGGCGCGCGGCCTGCGCAATTCAATGGCGCTGCTCTATAACAGCTTGACGGGTGATCTCTATCAGGCTGAAAACAACATGGACACGCGTGGGATCGTTGAGGAGTTCAACCGTGTCCCCTTGACCTCAGAGACCTCAGGCGCTCAAAAGGCACCCGACTATGGTTGGCCCTTTTGCAGTGGTTTTGGGGAACGCAACCAGAGTTTCGGGCGATCGTTCCGCACGTTCTGTCAGAAGGTCAATGCCGATCCGCTGTTTAACATTCCGGCACACGCCGCACCCCTGGATATGGAATACTATTGCGGTGGTCTGTTCGCTACGCTGGACGGTGCGATTCTGATGGGGTGGCACGGTCACAGCCGCACCGTTGACTATGCCCTAGTGGCCTACCCCACGGATGCCGCCTTTGAGCCACTGGTCAGTGATCCTGAGCGCAATGGTTTTATGGCCCTGTTGAAAGGCAAGAACAATCGCGGCGACAAGCTGCGTCCTGTAGGGGTGACGACTGACCGCCTCGGTCGGATCTGGTTCGTCGATGACCGCTCAAAGCGGCTCTATATGCTGACTAAAGCGAGCGGTAGTTCCGACCAGACGCAGCAAGACGGGAACCACAACGCTCTCCAGCTCAGCCAGCAAGATAAAGAGGATTTCGCCGAGATTTACCGCCGGTTCTCCGCCGTTGAGACCTGCTCAGCCTGCCACCAAGAAATTGTGCCAAGGCGCGCCTTTGACACGCTCGATAACATGCTGGCCTCTGGCTGGCTGCGTCCAGGAGCCAGCGCGGTCGATATGCCCTTTGTTGGATCACTAAGCGGTGAATCAGAACACTTCCGCCCCATGCCCCCAGCACCAGACCAGGCTTTTGCAAAGGCTCACGCTGAGGTCTACCATGCGATCCGTGTTTGGGCGGCAGGAGTGCTCAATCTGTGACCCTTGTGTTTCGCTTGGAATAGCTCATTAGGTAATCTCTAAGACGCCTGTATTCAACCCACCGCCTGCATCACCTCGGTTTTCAAGTGTTCAACGAAGGCGCGCGTGAGTTGGGACTTAGCCTTGTGGGTCGGGGTCAGGATGGCGACGTTGTAGGCTGTGTCCTGTTCGAACGGGATGAATTTCAGGCGGTCTTTGTTTGGCACTGTGCGGCGGTAGTTTTCTGCTGACATGGCGCTGACCAATGCCACGGCCAGGTTATGCTCGACGACCACCATCTGGGCCGCGGCGTGTTGCATCTCGAACTTCACTTTCAACGCCAGCCCTGCCTCTTCATAAACCTGTGCCAGATGGCGTCGGATGAAGTGATGGGGGAGGAAAGTCGCGATATCGTGGTCTTTAAGGTCTGACAGATTGATCACGTCCTGGGCTGCCAGTTCGCTCTCTGCATTGACGGCGCAAAAGCAGCGCATGGTCACCAGCTCCTCTTCCACGAGTGGATTGGAGGTAGAGGCCTCGGCCAACCCCAGATCAAACTGTTGGGAGGCAACACGCTCATAGACTAGTTCAGAGCTGTGAGAAGTGAGGTAGAAGGTGACGTCCTTGCGGTTCCCGGCAAACCGCGAGATCGCACGCGGCAGGAGAGTTTCGGAATAGATCGGCATACAGGCGATGGTCAGATGACCGGAGGCCTGAGAGCCGATGTCCTTCATCGTGCGGTCGAGGTTGGCCAGGCGCTCTAGCACGACATCCGTTTCAGACAGCAAATAATGCGCCTCTGGAACCGGATGCAATCGCCCACCCAGACGATCAAAGAGGTTATAGCCGACAGATTGCTCGAGTCCCACGATCAAACTGCTAATTGCTGGTTGTGTACGGCCCAGATTTTCCGCCGCTTTGGTCACAGAACCCGCCCTCATGACTTCCTGAAAGGCTTGAAGTTGTCGGAAATTCATAAGAAGGCCTTAGAATTAGTGAGATTTGTTGAATATGAGGCACATCAATAAAGAAAGTTTATGGGTTAAGAAATATTAATAATTGGCCTTTATGGAATTTTGTTCATAAGCTCACTATCTGATTGACACTCCCGTTGGTCCAAGAACAAAAAACAACACTCATATATCCAGGAGAGACCCTATGAAATTCAATAAAGCTCTCGTCGCAGCAGCCATCGCTGGTGTGATGACCGCGACAACTGCTGTCGCTCAAGACATGACATTCTTCCGCATTGGTACTGGTGGTGCCGGTGGTACTTACTTCCCAATCGGTGGTATTATTGCAAATGCCATCTCAAACCCTCCGGGCTCTCGCGCTTGTGACAAGGGTGGTAACTGTGGTGTTCCAGGTCTGGTTGCCATGGCTCAGTCCACAAACGCATCCGCGCACAACGTGAACGCCATTCAGGCGGGTCAGATGGAAGCGGGCCTTTCCGGTGCTGCAACGCTGCACTTTGCCTACAACGGCACGGCCAAGTTCGAAGGCAATGCAAAGCCTGACCTTCGCATCATTGCGAACCTCTACCCAGAAGATCTGCATCTTGTCCTTCCTAAGGGCGGTTCACTGGCCAGCCTGGCTGATCTTAAAGGCAAGCGTGTTGGTATTGCTCAGGCCGGTTCTGGTACACAGATTGCGGTTGAGCTGATTATTGCTGACCACGGCGTTAACCGTGACAACATTGATGAGGCAGAACTGAACAACTCTCAGTCTGCAGAGCGTTTGGCCGATGGCCAGTTGGATGCTTACTTCTATGCGGCTGGCACACCGGTTTCAGCGATGATCCAGTTGGACAACACCAAGGGCATGGAACTTTATTCCATGACGGATGAAGAAGTCACTCAGGCAAACAAGTCTGTGCCTTACTACATTCCGTCAACGATCAAGGCCGGTGTTTACCCTGGTGTCCAGTATGACGTGAACACAGTTGCGGTTTCCGGCATCTTGGTTACGAATGCAAACCAGCCTGAAGAGCTGATCTACGAGATCACGAAAGCTCTTTGGTCAAAGACAGCGCGCAAGCTTCTGGATAACGGCCACGCAAAAGGCAAGGTCATCACGCTTGAAACAGCGCTTGACGGTGTTGCCGGTATCGGTGTGCCTCTGCACCCAGGTGCCGCACGTTTCTACAAAGAAGCAGGCATGATGTAAGATCGCTTTGATCTTATGAAGTGATTTGAAGACAACACACCACCTCGGGGTTTCTTGGGGTGGTGGTTTGTTTTCTGTCGTACCTACTACTTGCCGACATGAGCGCTCAGACGGATGTCGAGACCACTAATACCTATCACCCAAGCTCTATTCCTTGAGGAGCAGCGTAGCTGAGACGAAGGATCTGTCGGTTGCGTTGGCGCTTTAGTAAGATGGCTTGCTTCATCAAACAGGTCCTTCAGTCGCCTCTGTAGACACCAACGATTGTTTCCGCCTCTCGTGAAGGCTCCTTCGAGGACTAGGACACGGTGGTATCGGCAGTGTGAGCGATAGACTAACTGGGGAAGTAGGAAGAGGGGAACAAAATGAACAGCGAAAACCAAGCAAAGAGCCAGTTGAGCGCCGCTGAGTTAGAAGAGTTGGAAAAGAAATTCGATTCCGCTCTCAACACGCGCGATAACGGCACGACCCTGGGGACTTGGCTCTATTGGGCCACGGTTGCTTTTGCCTTCTATCACATCTGGACCGCTGGATTTGGCACCCCTGTTGACTACGTTCACATGGGCGTTCACTTGGCTGGGCTCTACCTTTTTATTTTCGCGGCATTCCCACTGCTCAAAAGCAAGAAGACGCTGGACTGGCAATCCAACAGCCTGGCACGTTGGGGCAATGTCCCGCTCTATGATTGGCTGTTGATGATCCTTGGCATCACGGCGGCGCTCTTCCTTTGGTTCTCCTGGCGTGGTGTCGATCTGTTCGGCTACGTGATCCAGGAACAAACGCTGAGACAAGGTAACCCGAGTGGCGCTGATGTCCTGCTTGGTTCTTTCCTAATCCTCGCGACGTTAGAGATCGCCAGACGCACCATCGGTTTTATTCTGCCCATGATCATCTTGGTCTTTGTTGCTTACGCTTTGCTAGGCCCCTGGATACCAGTGCAGATCCTTAAGCACCCCGGTGTCAATTGGCAGCAGTTCGTCAACAACATGTATTTCCCTTTTGAGGGCATTTTTGGCATCACGCTGTGGGTGGTCTCAACCGTCGTGTTCCACTTTGTTTTATTTGGTGTCGTGGCACAGCGCATGGGCCTCGGCCAGTTCTTCGTTGACAACGCCATGATGGTTGCAGGGCGATACACTGGTGGGCCAGCGAAGGTCTCGGTCGTCTCATCCGCTTTCTTCGGCACGATCTCTGGCTCATCAATAGCAAACACGGTTTCTACGGGCTCCTTGACGATCCCCAATATGATACGGCTGGGTTATCCACGGCATTTTGCTGGCGGTGTTGAAGCAGCCTCGAGTGCCGGTGGTCAAATCACGCCACCAATCATGGGGGCAGCCTCGTTCCTCATGGCAGAGTATTTGGAGGTGCCATACACGACGATTGTCATCGCGGCGATCGTTCCGGCGCTGATGCATTACATCGGCGTCATGACAATTGTTCACTTCACAGCAAAGCGCTTAGGTTTAGCGGCATACCCGAAGGAAGAGCTGCCAAAGTTCATCGCAGTGTGGAAGAATGGTTGGCACACGATTATTCCACTGTTGGCTCTGCTCTACGTACTGTTCTCCGGTTACTCGCCCAACATGGCGGCCTTCTGTGGTTTGATGCTCTGTATCATCGTGGGTTTTTGTTCCATCTACCGACCCGTCACGTTGATAGTTCCCTTCGCTTTCCTGGCCTTTGTTCTGTGGAAAGCCTCACCCATATCGGGGGCGGGTTTCTCGCCAATTCTGGCAGGGTTGCTTTCGGCTGGCATCATCATTTCTGTCATTCATAAACATGAACGCGGTACGTTTAAAGACCTGTTCGACTCGTTCCATGTTGGTGTGAAGTACGCATTGGCAGTCGGTGCAGCCTCCGCGGCTGTGGGTATCGTGGTTGGTGTGATCAACACCACTGGCGTCGGTTTCCGCCTTGGCTTCATGGTGACATCTGGTGCTGCCGATATGGCAGACAGCCTCCATGCCATGCTCGGTTTCATTCCACTGGATATCTTCACACAAGCCTCGATCCAGCAGTTCTTATCGCTGGTCATGATCGCGATTGCTTGTATCCTGATGGGGGCGGGATTGCCGACGACCGCGCTCTACATCATGTTGGTTGCTGTGGCACAGCCTGCGTTAGCCCAGCTTGGCGTACCACCGCTCGCGACCCACATGTTTGTGCTCTATTACGGTGTCATATCTGAAATCACGCCGCCGGTCTGTGCCTCGGCCTACGCCGCCGCCGGGATAGCGGGTGCCAATCCGTTCAAGACAGGGCTCAGTGCCTTCACGCTTGGTATCGGCAAGCTCATGGTGCCCATGGTCTTCGTCTACGCGCCGACCATGTTGATCGTCATAGAAGGGCACTTTACCTTGGTCTCCTTCCTGCAAGTCTCCTTGTCTTGTGCCTTGGGCGTCTTCCTGATCGCAACCACGGTCTCCGGTTACTTCCTCATGATGCTCACCGCCTGGATGCGTGCGGTGATGTTGATTGCTGGCTTGTTGTTGGTGGCACCCAGTTGGGGCAGTGACATTGTTGGTCTGGTGATTGCGGCGGCCATGATCGTGCTGCAATTGGCACTACGCAAGCAGACTGCCTAAAATCTTGGCCGAGAAAGAAGAAGGCAAACAGGCGGATGGTAAGAGCGTCGTTGTTCTAGGCGCAGGTATTGTTGGCATCTTCACGGCCTTGTCGTTGTTGGAACGCGGCTTCAAAGTCACGCTGGTCGACCGCGACGGCCCGGCAGAAGGCGCCAGTCATGGCAATGCGGGCGTCATTTCTCCCTGGAGCGTCGTACCGCAAGCCATGCCCGGCATCTGGAAAAACGCGCCGAGGTGGTTGATTGACCCAGAGGGGCCGCTGTCGATCCGCTGGCCCTACGCGCCGCGCCTAATACCCTGGATGCGGCGGTTTTTTCAGGTCGGAACAGAACAGCAGTTGCCATCGACGGCGGATGCCATGTTCGCCCTCAACCGCCCCAATGTCGACCTCTATCGCTACCACTTGAAAGGTACTGGCAAGGAGCATCTGGTGGTTGATTCCGTTTACCTTCATGTCTTCCGAGACCCCAGTGACGTTGATCCCAATGGCATGGGCTGGCGCTTGCGGGCGGAACGTGGTGTGCCGTTTGAGGTGTTGAACGTGGGGGAGTTACATGAGATGGAACCGGCCCTGTCTCCAGATTACAAAGCGGCCTTCTTGATCAAGGACCAAGCCCGCGCCACAGACCCTGGCGGTGTGGGCAAGGCCTTGGCGGAGAAGGCGCTGAGTTTGGGCGCTGTGTTTGTGCGCGCAACGGTTGAGCGCATTATTCCGCAAGAGGGCGGGGGCTACCGCCTGGATTGTGGAAGCCGCCAGATCGAGGCACCGCGCCTGGTTCTAACCGCCGGTGCTTGGTCCGCGCGCCTGCTGGCGACCTTGGGTGTTAAGGTGCCGTTGGAAGCAGAGCGCGGCTACCACCTGATCCTCCAGAACCCTGGCATCAACGTCAATTATTCAGTCATGGATGTGAAACGCTACTTCGTGGCCAGCCTGATGGACGCCGGTGTGCGCTTGGCTGGCACGGCAGAGTTCGGTGGCTTGGATGCCGAACCCAACTATGAGCGCGCGCGGATGTTAAAGGCCCTGGCACAAAGCCTGTTTCCGGCCATCAATGCCGAAGACACCGTCGAGTGGTCCGGCATCCGCCCTTCATTCCCGGACAGCCTGCCCTGCATCGGCGAAGTCCCAGGCCACAAAGGCCTGATCGCCGCCTTCGGGCATTCCCACTACGGCTTCGGCATGGCCCCCAACACCGGACGGTTGGCCGCGATGGTTGTTAATGAAGAAACGCCTAACGTGCCGATGGAACCTTATAGCGTTGATAGGTTTTAACGCCTCCATCACCACTTCCCCGTCGAAGGACGGGGCCCACTTCGGCACTTGGCTTGGTGAAACCAGGGAGGCGAGGAAGAAGATCCCGCTCCACTTCTCTGGCATCTCTCAGGTGGACGAGTAGACCCCGCAACAAGTGCGGGGAAGATTTTTCGAATGCAGGCATCGCGTCACGACGACTGCACAACGCTAATTCAACCTCCGTTGCGTATCCCCCACTGGTTCCCGGAATTTCGGCAGGAAATATCCGGGACCTCTTTCCGTTTTGAGATCCCGGCTCGCAGTTTCGCCTTGATCGGGAAGGTGTTTGGCTGGGCGAGTGGCGTTGAGTGAAAGCCCACATCATACCCCTCTCCCAAAAAACGTCATTCTGGAATCCTCGCAGAGGATATCCAGAATCTTTCAGCCATTGAAGCTCACTATCAGGGAGATCCTGGGTCGAGCCCAGGATGACGTGCTTTTGGTCACCAAGATTGTCACCGAGGCTAACACCTAAAACAGCGTCAAAATATAGGCCAGTATTTGCTCTATGCGCGTTAGCAGGGTTTGAACGGCTGTCGGTGCCGTTAGCACATTGATGGATACACCTGCGACAATGGCGGAAAAGACGCCGCCCGCGGCGATCAGGCCTTTGCGCATCAAGGACATCTTGCGGGCCTTGGTTTTTGGGTCGAGGGCTTCGTCCATGTCGGGCTCGCGCTTGGCGGCGTTCAAGAGGTTGGCGGGGTGCTCAACCGCTTCTCTTGTTTCCGGGGTTAGGCTCTCCTCAGCTTCCTGTGTTGACAGCAAATCCTGAATGTCGCGCAATATTTGGGTAATCGTCTGGTCATTGAGAGCATCGGGGCGCGGTTGCGGTGCGGGCCTGGGTGCATCGGGATCATTGGCGGGGAGGGGCTGGTGCTCAATGCGGGGACGCAGGCCCTCATGACCAGCCAGCAAAGCGTCACAGCGACCCAGCAGATTGCTTTGCCAAATCCGATCTGGATCATAGTGATTGATGTCTGTTCGGATGATCTGAACTTTGCTGTCCAACAGGTGCCAGTTAACTTCTGCACCAGTTTTCGCGATGTCCAACGATTTGGATAAAGCGGTTTGGTAGCGTTCCAATTGCTGACCAAAGGGAGGCGGGGCCTGAAACAGCGGCAGCTGGAAGTCCGTGACGAAATCGATCATAAAATCCAACTGTGTCTCTAACCGTTGAACCAAGTCTTTCTGGTCGGGGGCCAGTGGTGGCATGTTCCGGGGGCGGTTGAAGGAAGCGACTTTGCCATCGACCAGATCGAACTCCTGTCCGCTGGCGTTGGTCATCCGACTTCTTAAATCGCTTGAACTCGGCGGTGACAGCTTGTCTTTGATGGATTGCAACAGCTTCGCGACCGTCGGATGGTCGGGGTCCAGGTCGTCCAATGATAGACCACTCAAGTCAGCGTATCGGATTTCCGAAAAGCCAAAAGGAAGCTCGGCTTTATCGAGGCGCGCGTGAACCAGCTTGTTACCGTTCTTTCCTGCCCAGGCTTCGTCGCGAACCGAGGTAGATAGTACGCTATCCGTCGACCAAAGCGTGAAAACCACGGGTGCATTGGCGAGGTTCTTAGCGACCTGATTACGCCAGTTCTCACCAAAGTTCGTATCTTCATCCCACCAACAGGTGAGGCCTTGCCCAACCAAGAAATGCCGAATTTCTCTGACCTGTTCTTTGTTCTCGTGACTGTAAGACAAGAAGATGAAGGGTTGATCTGGGTTTGGAATTTCCATAGTTTGAGGTGGTTCGTTTACAGCTTCATCTTGATCGTCAGTCTCTTCTTCAACAACCTCAATTTCCTCACTCGTGTGCCCTCGCCAATTGGGCCAGCGTTCTGGGCGGTCGATGTGTTCCGGCAAAATGGTGCCGCTGTCACCATTCATGCCATTGACTTGAATTTGCGTGAGAAAATATGAATCAGAAAGATCTGTTCTGATTTCAATGCGAGATCTTTTATCTAGATACGAAGTTGCCAAGAAACTGCGAACGTCAGCTAAATCTAATTGAGTACCTTCCATGTTAGTTTTTCCCAAATTGGCACCTTTCAGGTCTGCCCTTAACAAATCTGCCTGCGAAAGCTGAGTTTCTCTTAAGTCAGCTGCTCCAAATACTGCGTATACTAAGATTGCATTACTGAGATTGGCTTTTCTTAAATCTGAATCAGTTAGATTGCTTTTCATCAGATTAGAAAATTGCAGATTACTCCCTCGTAGGTCAGCAGCTTTTAGTCCGGCTTCATATAAATTAACCCTTTCTAAGTTTGCGTTCTGTAGCAGTGCATCTTTCAGATTGGCGTTTTGTAGATTACAAGACTGTAAGTCAGAATCCCTCAAATCTGCGTCCCTTAAATCAATGCCGACTAACGAAACACGATCTTCCAAATCAAGTTCGCCGGTAGCTTCGAATTCGTCATAAAAACTCACACCAATGAAATCTGGAACAAAATCGTCTTCTTTCCGACGCCTGTTCCAGGCTTCAACGCCTTCAAGGAGCCATTCTATGTGTTGAGGATTTGCCATGGGGTGGGGAGGGGCTTTCGGTGGCTGGCGGTTGCGAATGCGTTCACCCTAAAGGCGTTGGGTGGTTTTGGCAATCCGGGAACCGTGGGCTCGCCCAACAACCGCCTTCAGAGGCCCGCCCACCGACTGATGCGTTCGGCGATTTGGATGGCGCTGCCGCTGTGCAACATGGAGAGGTGGTCGCCGGTTTGGCGGAAGAGGTCGGCTTGGCCTCCAAAGAGTTTTTGCCAGTGGGGCAGTTTGCCCGCTGGAAAATCATCGCCATAAAAGATCGCGACTTTGGCTAGGTTGAGCGGGCGCGGGTTGTAGAGCCGGTCGCCGGGGTAGTCCTCTTCAAAACCCAGAGGTGCTGGCTTTCGCAACTGCTGCTTGGCCACTGCCGCCGTGTAGTGCAGCCACTTGGGGCGCTGAAAGAACTTGGAGTAGGGATCGATCAGAACCAGTGACGTGCTTGTTTGTGGTGTCAGGCGTGCGATTTCCAGCGCGACCAGACCGGCGTAAGAGAAACCGATTAACAACCGCTCGGCTTCATCGGGCAGGTGCCGCACGGCTTCCCGCGCTTTGGCTTCGATAGAGATCGCTCTGGACCTGGCGAAATAGTCGGCGGTGCACCCAAGCACCCTGACATCACGGTCGAAGGCCGCCGCCAGATCGAAGTAGTCCGACACCCCGCCGTCATAGACATGGGTCACGTAGAGGGACTTGGCTGTGGTACCAGGTTTCAGGACCCGGATGCGTTCCTGGCTGTCACTGTCAATCAGGTTGGCGAGCGTGGTAATGGTCGCGCCACCAACGATGAAACTGTCCAGGCTGATCCGCTTGTGGAACAGCCGTTCAACATCCAACAGCATGTCCATAGAGCTGAGCGAATCCCCGCCAATATCAAAGAAGTTATCGTTGATGCCAAAGTCCTGCCAGCTCAACACCCGGTGCCAGATGTCCGCGAGCTGTTGTTCGGTTGGTGACAGTTGGGCTTGGGGCTTGGTGGCTTGCGCCGATGCGGTATCCGACAGCTGGTTCCGCCTGATCTTGCCTGTGACGGTTTTGGGCAGTTCCGTTACCTGGTGCAGGTCCTTGGGGATCATATAGGGCGGCAGGCCTTGACCCAGAAAATCTCTAATTTCTTGCTCTGTGGCTGTGCCGACATAAAAGCCAAAGAGACGGTTGATGCGCCTCTGGTCTGGCTCTGTGATGACTGCGCATTCACGCACATCTGGATGGCGGTTTATCTCCGTCTCGATCAAGGACAGGCGCACGTTCAAACCGTTGATGCGCACCTGATCATCCTTGCGACCCATATAGTGCAGGTCGCCGTCATCATCGTAGTAGCCGAGGTCGCCGGTGGCATAAGTGCGCTGTCCCGCTGCATCGGTGGCGTACTTGCTGTTTTCCTCGTCCGCACCACCGATATAGCCATCGGGCAAGAGAGGCGAGGTGACGATGATCTCACCGATCTGTCCGGCTTTCACCTCTTCACCGTCGTCAGCTAATAAAGTCAGGCGATGGGGAGCGATCGCCGGACCCGCCGGGATAGTCAGCGCTGAGAAGGCATCGCCGTTGCGAATTCGAAAGCTGGTCAGCCAGGTGGCCTCCATGGCGGCGTAAGCGTTGAGGAGGACCGCACTTGGTTTGGTGAGCTTGTTGAAGATAGCGACCTCGTGATGGGTAACGGCCTCGCCGCTGAGACCAACCAACCGCAGGTCTGGCAGTGTACGTCCAGCGTTCTCGAACAGCTTAAAAAGCGCCAGATAGCCCAGCAGGACGGTGGCCTTATCCTCGGCTAGGCGATCAATGATCTGGCCCATGCCTTCAACAGAGGTGTCGATGCAAGTGACCGTTGCTCCAGCAGCCAAGGTCGCCAGGATAGATTCCATCCAAAAATTCCCGGTATGCACGACGATGTCGTCATCGCTCAGTCTGTATTCGTTGTGATGGATGCGGGTGTACTCGCCCTCCATATAGCGGGTGTAGGGGATGATCTTGGGTTTGCCTGTGGAGCCAGAGCTGCATTGCAACAAGGCGACATTGCTCTCGGGAAAGGTCTCGATTTTTAGGGGCGCGGCGGTCGGCGCTGCCATTGGCGCGCGCGGCATTTCCCAGATTGGCACGGTGCCTTTTGGTGGCGCTGGATCATTATCGGTGATCACGAGCGAGACATTGGCCCTGGCGCAAACGTCATCGATGATTGGCAGCGGGTATTTCAGGTTTAGCGGGAAGAAAGCGAGGCCTAGTTTCTGGGTCGCGATGAAGGCTACAATCAGGCTGATGCCGTTTGATCCGAAATAGGCCAAGGGGCGTGCGGGATCGAGGTTTGCCGCCTGTAACTGCCGCGCGACTTCGTCAGTCCACTGCCACAACTCAGCAAAAGTGAGCGATTGGTTGGCGGCGATCACCGCCGCTTTATCGGGCCTGTTTTGAACCTGGCGTTCTATTTCTGACAGTGTTAAAAACATAGTCGCGAGCAGCGAAGCCTTTAGATGAGAGCCGTGATGCTTGCACTATAGAAGCTGTGTTCTTGAATTGACAGAAGCCATCGGATTCCATTTTGCTGATGGGGCGGCAATTCTCTTTGAGGATACAAAGATCCCTGATATTTTGCTGTGCAAAATTCTGGGATGACGGCTGGAGGGCAGGGACGAAAAGCACCCTAAAAACTCGAACAATCCAAGCCTTCTTGCGCTCTGAGCAGCCTTCGTAAAGCGCGGCGTATGCGCAGGAGGCGGTGGGCCTCGGTGGAGCCTGGGGTGGTCAGGGCCAGGTCGGCTTCGGCTTTAACCAAGGCTTGCTCGGCTTGGTTGCGGTCAACGTTGGCCAGCAGTTCCTCCTCAGTTTCTTCGCCGTCCCACCATTGCCTGGAGGAGGCACCCGCCGACGCACCGGCGGCGGCGACCTGATCCAGCGCCGCTTGCGCCATGTCTTTGGCGGCTTGCTCGACATTGATCTGGCGGTAGGTGTCGTCACCGGTGACACGGCTTGCGCTTTCAAACACGATGAGCGAGGCCGCGTGCGCCGCCGCGGTCAAGGGAATGCCACCGATCACCAACTCAACTGTCATGTTGACCCCGGCTCGGGCCGCTGCATCCGTCACGGCTTTGCCTTGAGATTGCAGGTCCGACATCTCTGCGACTGCTGCGGCGACGGTTGCCGCCAACAGGAACCGGTCCAGCGGTCCCATGCCTTTGATCGCGTCACCGAACTCAGCCTTGCGCGTCATCTCCATGATATCGCCAGCGGCTTTCATGTTGGCGCTCGTAACACGCCCGAAGTCTGCCATCATGTTGGCGAGCTTCGGCAAGTGCAAGCTATTGAGCGAGGTCGCCGCCGCCTTCATCTCGGTCAGTTTTGACAAGGCCGCCCGGGCCTCTTTGCTCCGCCTCAATCCGCCCTTGAGTGGTCCCTTTTCAAAGGCCTCTATGGCGGTGGAGAAACTAGAGCTCGAGAAATAGCCGTTGGCTTCGATCACCTCATTTAAGGTTTTGGTAAATTCACGAACCAGCTTATTGCGTGCCTTCTTGAACTTCTGTCCCTTGCCAAGACCAGGCAGGGAGGAGAGCTCCGTCATCTGTCGTTGCAGGCGTGTCAGGGCCAACTGCGCCTGCGTGAGTGCCACCCGGTTGATGCCGAACTCTGCGCCGTCCTTCCAACCGGCCAACCAGTCGATGTCGTTCTTGAGGTCGAGAATCTGCTCGGCGTAACTCTGGGCCTGCGCCGGTGGTTTGCCAAAGGGCCTGCCGTCGCCAACGCCGGTGTCAGCCAAGGATGCCAGCAGCGCGTCACGGATGGTGCCATAGGTTTGCCCCGATGGCGAAATGTACACAAGATCACCGTAAGCACCCTGACGACAGTTGCGCTCTCTATCACTTTCAGACAGCCTGCCGAGGGCACCGCCATGGCGGTCCATCAAGGCGCTGCCCTGACTGGAGCCTCCGCAGGGGGTTTGAGCCAAAGCAGTGGCGAGGCGACCGGCGAGGTCTTCTTCGCGCTTGTCGATGTCGGCTTGCCAGATTTCGCGGTGACGATCCAGAACCTCCAGCCACTTGTTAATCTTGGCGGTTTTATCATCGATGACGCCCTCGCGCGCCCGTCGCCAATGGCCGTAGTTCTTTGAATGTTTGGCCTTGTCTTCGGCCTTCTCTGCTTTTGCCATTGCTTCACGGATGGCGGTGCCGGTAGTTGAGTATCCCATCTCCGGCACGTAGGCAGCAGCCTCATCTCCTATGGCTTGATAGTGGGCCAGGTCGCGCTGTAACTCAGAGATTTTATCGTCGATGTCATCTTTGCTCAGTCGGTATCCGACCTTGTTGTTGTAGTTGATGTAGAGGCCATTGCCCCAGCCTTGCTTCACCTCATTCAGGGCGGCGGTCGCCTCGTCGACAAGACCTTGCACATGGTTACGGTCGGTACTGTACCCCAGAGTGGGAACGTAAAGTTTGAAGGTGCCAGCGGCAATTTGCATCCGGGCTTCGCGCAGGGCGTCCAGCCGCTTTTGCAACTCCTTGTCGATGCCTGCCCCGTCAAGACTATAGCCCAAGGTTGGCAGGTAATAAGCGTTCTTGCGGGCGAGCGTGTCGGCAAGCTTTTCTCGCTCGGCCGCAAGGCGTTCCTGCGCGCCGCTCCAGGAAATCGAATAGCCCATGAAGCCCAAATAGATCGGCACATTACCTGCCGCGTGGTCCGCCGTGGTCTTGGCGCGGGCCGCCGTTTCCTTGGTGACGAAGTCTTGCCAGCCTTTGGTGCTGCTGGAGTACCCCAGTTTGGGGGCATAGCCGGTGACCTCTCTGGCGGCATGTTTGGCGGAGAGGTCAGCGATTGATTTGCGCAGAGATTTGATTGAGTTCTCATCCTTGGCCTTGATGGCTTTCCTGAGTTGGGTGTGGAGCTCGGCGAGACGCTTGTTGACCGAGGCCGCGATATCAGAAATTGCCAATTTAGCCGCACCGATACGGTTGTCGTGGTTATCAAGGTCAGCCTGGCGCTTGGCATCAAAATTGGCGCGCGATGCCGTCAGCTTTGCCATGAATTCGCGGATAGACTCCGCTGCTTCGGCTGTTTTGGTCGCATGATGATCGCGCCCCTGTTGGGCCTTTTCAACGCTGTCTAAAAAGGGCTGGAGAACACGTTCAGTTGTTTTCTGGCATGTTGGTGGATCGTCATCTGCCGCGGCCAAAGCAGCAGGCAAACTGGCGAAGGACAGCGCCCCGACAAGCGTGATCAGAAGTGAGAAAGTAACGACAAAGCGCATAGAACTATCCTCCCAATAGAGAGACATAATAGAAAATTTCCGCCCATCTGGCAAATTGATGGCTTTGGGTGAGCGGGCTGGGCAGTGAACGGCAGCTGCTGTTGACGATTGCCTCCTTCGACCATTGACAGATCCGGTGCTGGCTTTAAGTCTGTTTGGACAGATGAAATTAAAGGCCACAATCCATGACCAACTCGATCTTTCTTCCCGATCACAAAGAACAACCCTTCTGGTGGGAGGGCGCACCGCGGCCAGCCGATGACAATGCCGTTCTGCCTGCTAGTGCCGACGTTGTGATCATCGGTTCGGGCTACACTGGGCTGAACGCTGCGATTGAAACTGCGCGGGCAGGGCGACACACAGTTGTCGTCGATGCAGAGGCCGCAGGGTGGGGGTGTAGCTCGCGCAATGGTGGTCAAGTTTCACCGTCGCTCAAGTGGTCTTACCATGAGTTGGTGGATAAGTTCGGGCCAGAGCTGGGATATGAAATCGCTAGAGAAGGCGATGCAGCGCTCAAGTGGATCGGTGCTTTTGTTGAGGGAGAGGGCATTGATTGCGATTTCCAACGGGTCGGACGTTTTCACGGCGCGCATGCCGCCAGCACCTACGAAGGACTAGCCACGCGCAACCTGAAGGAAGTCCCCGATGATATCAAGCTAGAGGCCCACATGGTGCCGAAGTCTGAGCTCCGCAGCGAGATGGACACGGACTATTATCATGGCGGTATCGTCTTCCCCCATCACTGTTCCTTGCAACCGGCCAAGTATCATCTGGGCCTGTTGGAGCTAGCCACCAAAGCAGGGGCCGAGGTTGTTTCTCACTGCAAGGTCGAAGGCATCAATAAAGAGGGCGCTGGGTTTGCGGTCAACACCACAAAAGGGGTGATCGCCGCCAAAGAGGTCATCGTGGCAACTTCGGGCTATACGGGACGAACAACGCCCAGCCTCATGCCCTGGCACCGCCGTCGTATCATTCCCATTGGCTCTTACATCATTGCCACTGAGCCATTGCCAGAAGAACAGATCAACCGTCTGATGCCTAAGAACCGCGTCAACTCTGACACGCGAAAGATGGTCGTTTATTACCGCCAATGCCACGAGGGCAAGCGGATCGTTTTTGGCGGGCGCGTGGCAATCTCTGAGAGTTCGGCTAGCAAAGCCGCGCCGGACTTGCACAAAGAAATGTGCCGTATCTTCCCTGAGTTGGCGAATACAAAAATCTCCCATTCTTGGATGGGGTTTGTTGGCTACACGTTCAATTCCTTGCCTCATTTGGGTGTTAAAGACGGCATCCACTATTCCATGGGCTATTGCGGTTCCGGCGTGTCGCTGGCTTCATATTTTGGCAAGCGGATCGGGCAACGGGTTTTGGGCAAGAAGGAGGGCATTCGCCCGCTTGAGAAAATCAAGTTTGAGACCCGACCTTTCTACAACGGCAAACCCTGGTTCCTCGAGCCTTCCATTGCCTACTTCCGCTGGAAAGACGGGCGGGCATAGGGGGGGGCAGGCTGCACGATTCCCCATTCAAATACCTTTCCGAACGCGCGAAGGGGCACCTATCGACATCGCTTCCCATCTTCTTTCCCTCCTGCCTTGCTCCCAGCCTTTTAACATCATTCTGTCCGAGCTTAACATTCCGCATGCAGACTCCCGCATTTGCGAAAACTCGTCATAAGGAGGTCGGCTCTCTGTTAGCAGGGCGGAGTTTCCAAGGTTAAAGGGGAAGTGAGCGCCTACTAAAGAGCGCTAGCAGGAGCGAGTTCCCATGGCGATACGGCCCCCTATACGACGACCGTTCCCCACGGAGCCTGGCAAGACCTCTATCGCTGGTTTGTATGCTCTCGAGAACATGTCGAGAGCCGTCATCGGCCCGGTCATCGCGCTAGAGGGGATGCGAATTCTGGGTGACGCACAGCAACTGTCGGTCATACTCTTTGTTGGTTCGATCTTCTCGATGGCGATCATGTTGTCGTCTGGCTGGTTCATCCGCAAGTTCTCGCGCAAGTTCGTCTTCACAGCCGCCTCTGTCATGGCGGTAGTCGCTGCCTTTTTCTATGTGCAAGAAAACGCGCTGTCTTTTGGTATTGCCACGGCGCTCAGGACCGCAGGGGCCGGATTGGTGATGGCTGTGGTGTCGCTCTATATCATGGATTTTATACCGTCAGAAGACTTGCCAAAGGCGGAGGCACGCAAGATATTGATGGCGGCCTCGACCTGGATCTGCTTCCCCATTATCGGGGTCTGGCTTTGGTCCAATAGCAGCCACTCGTCACCCTTTGTTGTCTCTGGATTTGCAGCAGTCCTGATGTTCCTTTTCTTCTGGTACCTGCGGGTGAAGGAGGCCGACGCGATCCAGGTGCCCAATGCGAAGAGCCTCAATATCTTCCAGTCTTTGAGGAAGTATTTCTCCAACCGCAATTTGACCATCGCCTATTTGATATCCTTCGTGCGGGCGACGTTCTGGTACATGCTCTTTACCTACAGTCCGGTTTATATTGTTCATGCAGGCCTTCATGAATCTTGGAGCGGAATTTTTGTCGGGGTTATCACGTCGGTGCTGTTACTCTCCGATTATTTCGCGCGCATTGGCCAGCGTTTTGGCATCCGTCGATCCATACGTTTCTCGTTCTTCCTGGGCGGAATCTGTTTGACGGCAATCGGTTTATTACCGGAACCAACCGTCTATGCCCTGATTTTCTGGTTTGTTGCATCGTTGACCGCGGACATGTTGGATGTTGTTGGTAACCTACCCTTCATGCGTATCGTTGACGAGGATGAGCGTGTTGAGATGACCATGGTTTTTGCCACTTGCCGTGAGATGGCCGTGACCGTCACACCAGGGATCGGCGCGCTGATCCTGTTCTTCTTCCCGATAGAGGCACTTTTTATCTTCTGGGGGCTGCTGTTCCTGGCGGTGGGATCGGTGGTGATGAAACTGCCCAGGCACGTTGACTGAGCGACCGACCTACCAGGTCAAGTAATTGCCAGTCTTGCGTAGGATCACTTGATCGGCTTTGAAGGCCGCACAGCCATTTTCCTTAAATCCGACTACTTGGTCATTGCGGATGAGAACGAGATTCCAGTTCTCCTCCACCACGCCCACCGGTAGTCCAGGTCCAGCCAGCGCCCGGTAGCGCACAAAGCTGCAGGATCCCCAGCGGCGTTTATCACTGTTTTGACTTTTGTAGCTCTGAAGCTCACCGATTTTCAGCAGGCCGATATTGCGGGAGAAGTGCTCCTCGTAATAATCCCGCACAATGCCTCGGTGGTTGAGGGGCTTCGGCCCTGCTTCCCAGTCCGCCTGATCCTGAACAAGCTCAGGGGTCGAGAACAGCAAGCTGCCATCGCCGCAGACCGTCAGGGGCAGTAAGATTAAGAGAAATAAAAGAGGGCGTACCAAAGCCAATGGCTCCATCAAAGGGAGGAAATCACTGCCTTTATAACAAAGAAACCGGAGTCATTCTCGCGTTTTTTTAGCCAGTCGGTAAGTTACAATGGTTGTTGGCCCCCTGGAGGGCTTGATGGAGAGGGTGATGGACTTGGGCCGCCGCCCTCCGGTTCGCCGTCTCCCCCAGCATCTTCAAAAAAGATGTCGCCGGTTCCATCGGAACTGCCAGGGGTGATGACGGAATGCAGAATGGCTCCGTCTCAACCAATTATGAAGCGGGTGCCATTGGGGAAGGAGTAAGTAGCTCGACCGGCTTTATCTATTTCGATTTCAGGGGTCGAACCAAGGTTGTTTTCTGTGATGAAAACTTCAGCTGCTGCCATTTGAGCGGCGGTCAGTACTCTGTTGGCAAAGGCCAATGGCAACCAAGCCGTCGTTAACAGAACCGAAGCGCTGCCCAGTAAAAACAGGCGTCTCGTCAGGTTTGATTGATCCATGTTTTGCCTATCTACCCCAAAGCTGTTCCTGCGAACGCCAATCAGAGAGCAGTTTTCGTGGGAAGTAAAGCGTCGTGTGAAAGTCTACCCGTTCAGCTATAGTGGGCTGGCAGAAGAGCGGCTTGAAACAGAGAAACTTCCTCTAAAGGGGTGGTTTTTGATTAAAGCCGCTCTTAATAATGCCTCTTCCTTTTTTTATCAATCGCGCTAATCTCTCCTCAATCAAATTCAGGGAGTAAAGCGACATGTCCGTTCTAGAGAAAATGCAGAGCCTGTCGGGGCAGGTTTTTATCGACGGTCAGTTCCGGGCATCCGACGCCACAAAGGGCTTCGATATCATTGACCCGGCGACGGAGAACCGCATCGGTGAGTATGCGGAAAGCTCTAACGCGGAGATCGACCAAGCTGTTGCTTCCGCTAAAGCAGCGCAGAAGATCTGGTGGGCCAAGTCGGCGCTGGAGCGTGCGGAGATCATGCATGAAGTCGCCAACCATATGCACACACTGAAACCACAGTTGGCCGAAGCCATGAGCCGCGAGATGGGCAAACCCTTCAAGGAAGCCGCTGATGAGGTTGATTGGTCGGTGTCCGCGATCCGCTATTACGCCGAAGTCGGCCGTCATGACCAGGGCCGCGTGATGGGCAACGCCGTGGCCGGACACATGAATTATTCGTTGAAAACACCGCTGGGTGTGGTGGCTTCGCTCCAGACGTTCAACTATCCGCTTGTGCTGCTCGCCTGGCAGTCTGGTGCAGCGCTGGCGACCGGCAACGCTTGTGTCATCAAGCCGTCTCAGTACACGACGCTGACGACGCTGATCTTCACAGAGGCATACAAATATCTACCCGAAGGCTTGTTTCAGGTTGTGAGCGGTGCGGGTGACGCAGGCAAGCAACTGGTCGAGCATCCAGACGTCAAGATGGTTGCCTTCACCGGCTCTGTGCCTGTGGGCAAGTCGATTGCCGAGCGCTGTGGCGCGCTCATGAAACGCTGCCTTGTGGAAATGTCAGGCAACGATCCATTCTTGGTCATGCCGTCGGCCCCGATGGATATCGCGGCGCGGGGCGCTGCATTCTCGGCCTATATGAACTGTGGCCAGATCTGTGTTTCGGCAGAACGCTTCTATGTGCATGAAGATATCCATGACGTCTTTGTTGAGAAGCTGATTGAAAACGCCCGAGCTTTGCGCATCGGTAACGGCCTCGATAAAGTCGACATGGGGCCGATGGTGGCGAGCCGAGAACGTGATCGCTTTGAAAACACGATCCGCAAAGCCAAAGATCAGGGCGCGAAAGTTGAGCTCGGCGGTGGTCGCCCGGCGGAATTCAACCGCGGCTGGTTTGTTGAACCGACGATCCTCACCGGCTGTACCCAAGACATGGACATCTTCAATGAGGAGAGCTTTGGTCCCGTCGCACCGATCTGCAAGGTTAAGTCCTTCGACGAGGCTATGGAGCACGCCAACAACTCCGACTTCGGCCTGGGCGCTTGTCTCTACTCCACAGATTTGAAGGAAAGTATCCGAGCGGCAGAAGAGCTGGAAGCCGGCATGGTTTGGGTCAACGCGCCGCTGCTGGACAACGACGCTGGCCCCTTCGGCGGCACAAAGAACTCCGGCATGGGCAGACAGCTGGGCGCAGAAGGCCTCGATAACTTCCGCAACACCAAGACCGTCATGATCGACCCACACTGCGAGACCCAAGACTTCTGGTGGTTCCCTTACGCCGATGGCGAGATGGGGCCGGGGGCTTAGGAGCCTAATCAAACACGGCTAGTCACCCCAGCCGGAGCGAAGCGGAGAGCAGGGATCTTTGTCGGCTTTGAGCTCGAAATGGTGGCGGAGAGCTGGCTGAAACAAAGATCCCCGATCGGGTCGGGGATGACAATCGCTGTTTGTTGTGACAGCAAAGATACCACATCATCGAAATGGAAATTAGTATCCATCGACGATGCAGCTAGAAGATGACGACTATTAGGATAATTCATTTTTCCAACCACGTCATCCCGGCGCAGGCCGGGATCCCTGTCCGGTGGAGCTCAGAGGTTCCAAGAGATCCCGGCCTGCGCCGGGATGACGTGATAACTGGTGAGTGCCGAGCAAGAAACGGGAAGATGCGGCGCTTGGGCTTTGATAGTCTGCGGCTAGAACCAATCTATTGAGGACGCAAACAATGCCCTTTCAAATTCACTCTTTGCCAGCTGCCCCGTTCGCCAACTACTTCAAACTCACTAAAAAAGAACTGGATGCAAAAGGCGCGCATATTGAGGTCGTTCAGGAATGCCCGGGCACGCCTTGTCGTGTGTCGATGGCGGATGCTGAGGTGGGGGAGACTGTGCTGTTGGTAAACTATGAACACCAGCCTGAGAATTCTCCTTACCAAGCGACCCATGCGATTTTCGTGCGTAAAGATGCGGAGCAGGCGGCGTTGGCCGTGGATGAAATCCCGGTACAACTCTCCAGCCGTCTGATTTCGATCCGTGGCTTTGATGGCAAACACTTCATGCGCGAGGCGGATGTGGTTGATGGTCAACAGCTGGGTGAGGCGATTGAGACAGTTTTCTCGAACCCCTCTATCGACTATATTCACCTTCATAACGCGAAGCCTGGTTGCTTTGCGGCGAAGGTCACACGAGCCTAAGGGCCACTCAGGAGACGCAAGTGGACGCAGATTTCTGGCAGCAAATGTGGAACGATGGTGACATCGGTTTCCACAAGAGTGAAGCCCATCCCCTGTTGGTTGAACACCTGCCTCGTCTCGGGTTAGGGCGAGGCAGTCGTGTTTTCATTCCGCTGTGTGGCAAAACCCGAGACATCGCATGGTTGTTGTCTCAGCGTTACCGCGTCGCCGGTGCTGAACTGAGCGAGATCGCCGTACAACAGCTGTTCGAAGAGCTCGGTGTAGCGCCCGAGATCGAAGAACTGGACCAGTTGAAAGCCTACCGTGCCGAAGGTGTCGACATTTTCGTTGGCGACATCTTTCAACTCACACAAGAACTTCTGGGCCCTGTTCATGGTCTCTTTGACCGCGGTGCGCTGGTGGCTTTGCCCCCTGAAGTCAGGGTTGCATACGCTAAACATTTGATGGCAATCACGGCTTCTGCACCGCAACTATTGGTGACGTTCCTATACGACCAGTCCGAAATGTCAGGCCCGCCGTTCTCAATTACTGAAACCGAAGTAGCAGGGCATTATCAGTCCGCTTATCAGTTATCGTTGTTGGCCTCTGATGATCTGAAGGGTGGTTTCAAGAACTGTAGCGCAGTCAAAGAAGAGCTTTGGTTGTTGGGGACGGACCTGAAAATTTCTGCATAAAGCCTGACAAATATCCCCCGAAATGAACAGGTCATTCTGGGCACGGGCTCAGGTGGGTCTTGTTGCGGATAACGGGTGATTAGTCCTGCAGCGTATCCAGCATCTCAAGCACGACCTCGGCCTTAGTTTCTGGATTGACAAAACAGAGCCTGTAAACCGGCACGCCGCTCCAGAAGGTTGGAATACAAAGTATAGTGCCATCAATGCGGTGGCGTTCTGACCAAGCCGTCATTTGCTCTAAATCCCAACCAACGCGGCGGAACAACAAGACCGAGAGGTCCGGCTCAAACAACAGGTCGAGGAAGTCGCGTTTTTTGATGCCATCGGCGACGGCGTGGGTCGTGGCAATGACCTGGTCCACGGCATCGGCGTAGCGATCGGTGCCGTAGGTTGCGAGCGAGAACCATAGGGGCAGCCCTCTTGCCCGGCGTGACAGGTGAATGGCAAAATCGCTGGGGTTCCAGACTTCGCGGTCGACCAGTTCCAGATAGGGCGCTGTTTGGGTGTTGGCCGCGCGGGCCTGTGCCGGGTCACCGTAAACCAATGCGCAGCAGTCATAGGGTGCGAACAACCACTTGTGCGGATCAACGATGAAGGAATGAGCGCGCTCTAACCCCTTGAACTGTGGGCGGACATCCGGTGAGACAATGCCAGCAATGCCGTAAGCACCATCGACGTGCATCCAAACTCCCTCAGCCTCACAGTAGTCGGCGATGGCTTCCAGATCATCAATCATGCCGGCATTCGTTGACCCTGCCGTTGCTAGGACTGCGAATACTTGTGTCTCGCCGCCGAGAGCAGCCTTGAGGCTTTCGCGGGTGATCCGGCCACGCTCGTCAACGGGGATGGAGACTGTGTCAACCCCCAACACCCTGGCGGCGAGGTGATTGGACGAGTGAGCGTTCTCTGATATCGCCAGTTTCCAGTCTGCTGGTTTACCGCCGCGTTCCCGCACCGCCTTTTCGCGCGCGGTGAACAGCGCAGATAGATTGCCTACTGTGCCGCCCGAAACGAAGGTGCCACCGGCGCCGTTTGGAAATCCAGCCAGCTCGGCTAGCCATTTCAATGCCTGGTTTTCGGCGTGGATTGCACCTGCACCGGCCTCCCAGGCCCCGGCGAAAATCTCAGCAGCACTGAGTGCTAGATCAATGGACACGGATGCAGCAGAAGGGGCGGCGGGCACATAGGCCAGATTGTAGGCACCATCGTTGGCGCGGATCGCAGGCACTATGACATCGGTAAAACGGCGAAAGGCTTCTGTGCCGCCAATGCCACCGGTCGTGATAGAGGCACCCAGGTCACCTTCCAGCTCGCTCGCTGTTCTCGCACCGTTCTTGGGATCGGGTCCGTTGATGATGCGGTTGCGAGACCACAACTCGATTGAGTGGACGAGATCTTCGTCGACGGGGAAGAATTTGGGAGCCTGGCTCATGGGGTGGCCTGATTGTTGGCGGTTAATCTAACAGCGTCACGGCCCCAATGTAGGGCAGGTTTCTATTCCGTTGGGCGTAGTCAATACCGTAGCCAACCACGAATTCGTCGGGGATCTCAAACCCAACCCAGTCGGTCGGGACCTCGACTTCACGGCGGGAGGATTTGTTGAGCAGGGCGCAGACCTCGACTGATTTGGGATGACGGGTTTCCAGGATCTCCATGACTTGCTTCAGCGTGAAGCCGGTATCGATGATGTCCTCTACGAGCAGCACGTCCAGGCCTTCAACTTCGCCGTCGAGGTCTTTCAGAATGCGGACATTGCGGGATGAATCCATGGCGTTGCCATAGGAGGAGGCACAGATGAAGTCGACCTCAACCGGCAGGTCCAGATGGCGCACCAGGTCGGCGATGAAGACGAACGATCCACGCAGCAAGCCAACCACAACCAGCTTCTCGGTGTCCCGGTAATGGGTGTTGATTTGTACTGCAAGTTCTTCAACACGCTTAGCGATGGCTTCCGCCGAGATCATTTCCCGGACTTCGTAATTGTTAGACATGGCAATGATCCCCCTAAGTGAAGGCTCCTTATAAACAGGGATTCTTGTTGTGGGAAGATTGCTGCTTGTGGATAGCTTGCCCCTATCGAAAAGCTCTTGAGAAGAGTAAGGGCGATCCCCAGATATAAGGTGCAAACAAGTGATTTATCAAGAAAGGGCATTATGGGCTTGCTGGGTCCCGGTCGTTCAACAAAACATCTAGAAGAAGAAATCAAAATGAAGGCAAAGCGGCCCGTGATCTATGCTGACGAGCAATCGCTGCGCATGATAAAACAGGACGAGGCTGGCTTAAACCGCAAGCGGCCAGTCGCAGAGCCTTTGTAGGCTGGAGTTCTGTTGGGCCTAGCTCTGTTCGCTTTCATCTTCGCCGTCGGTTACTTGGCTTTCGAAAGCAACGGGCGGACTGCACTTTCGATCATGCTTTCCACGGAAGAGGCGCAGGTTTGTGTCCCAGGGGAAACTGGGCTAGTCTGTCATTAGAACTGTTGAAACAGGAGTTCGCATGTTGATATTTTTTCAAACGATAAAGCCACTGGAAACAATTAAGACTGAACTTGCTTTCGAGGCTGCACCCTATCAAAGCGCACGGCAACGTGTGCAACGAGACGTGAGCTCGGCTGACTGGGCTCTCCACCAAGGCAACCACAGGGTTCCCGCCCATAACTCTAGCGCGGTAGTGCGTTCCAACCCTTTGAGTGGGATCACTGGTGTGCATTGGTTAACCGCTGCTTGTATCATCGCGACGGTTGGTTTTGTTGTCGCTGGCCTCGGGAATTTGCTGATTTTCTAGAACCATTGATCTCACGGCACCTGTTTTAGCAGAGCTGTACCAGCCCTGACACTTAGACAACCTTGTCTCGCTAGTTGAGAGATCCGCTTGATTTCCTTAAGTCGCGTCACTATCTGTAAAATCTAATCAAGAGAGTGTTTAGGGGGTGGAGATGGCGTTACGACCAGTTTTACAGCAAGCCTACGAAGACGATGCCATGGACAGGGCCCATGGCGTTAAGACAGGTATTGGTACAATTGACCAACAGCTAGACTCTGTCTCGGTTTCAGAAGTCGAAACTAACTGGAAACACAAAAGCGTCGACACGTCCGAGTTTGAGCGGATCGATGTCGAGCTTGTTGGTCCTCTTGAAACATTCACCAAAAATATTGACGGCCTGTTGGGCTCCCGAGTTCGTCCGCTTTCCAATCTGCCAGCTTGGCAGGATTTACTGAGGAGCGTCACGCGCGAGACCTCTGTGGATCGGCGCAAGGTTGAGGAGTATCTAGTGGTTTCTATGAGCGCTCGCCAAGGCCAAGGTTACGGCGATGAACGCATTTCCTTTGAGCAAAGGGAGATTTGGCAGGCTCTGGATCATGCCTTTGGCTGGTCCGGCAATCGTATGACTATAACCAAGTTCTGCCGCGGCGACGCAGAACGGGTTCGCCATTTCCTCTGGCCGCTTGGGCGTTTAAGAAATGAGACGCCTGAGGGTGGCTGGCGCGATGGGGCCTCATTACAAAGCCTTGCTTATACAATCAAATCCCCAGTTGAAATCAACCGAGCGCAGGCAAAGGCAAAAAAGAAAATTCTGAAATCTTTCGGACTGACGGACTGGGAGACAATGAGAACCACAACGGTTTTGGTCGGCGTTGTCGCTTTGGTTTTACTCATCGTTGGTGTTGGTCTTTGGGTGATTTGAGCGACAAGTCTAACCCGCGAGTAAGGGGAAGCCGTTTTAAGGAGAGCGACTATTTACCGGCACTGTCGGCGCAAGAGTGGGAAGCCGGGGGCCGAGAAATTTTTGGAGCGATTAGAAACCGCCGCAGAAACGAAATCAAGAAATGGACCGGTCTCGACCTCTTCCAATTGGTTTTAACGATTTCATCGCGGATGGCCCTCGTGATTGCCGTCTTGTTCGTTCTGTACATGATTTTGAGGATTTTCTTCATTGATTAGCGGAGACCGACTGCAATTGTTTTGATGGAACAAATATCGCGGAATCGGAATGGAAGGCACAGGAGAGTTTCTCTCAAAACTCTGGATTCCTGGATTTTCCGTTAGAGAATATCTGGGGGATGTCAGTCTTTGTGCTTCTACGTCCCAAAATCTAAGGCCTCTTAACTCGAAGTTCTGTGAAGGTATCTTATACTCATATAGTGGAACTACAGCGTTGATCATCAAACCTGGTGTGACTCAGTTGGCCATTCTGGTTCTTGTTGTTGTCCGCACTCTGTTTAGATAAACACAAGCCACTTCAACCGCAGGAAACCGATTATGAGCAATGACAACCAACCGCTAGCCGTGCCAACGGTCTTTATTGACAATGAGCGCACTCGCGTCACGGAATGGCGTTTTCCGGTTGGCTCGCATACAGGTTGGCATCGTCACGAGATGGATTATACGGTTGTTCCCATTATGGACGGTGAGCTGAAGATTGTTGGCCCCGGCGGTGTCGAGACTGTCGCTGAACTCAAACTGGGTGTGCCTTACTACCGTGACTGTGGTGTTGAACACGATGTTATCAACAACAACGATTTCGAATTCGCCTTTATCGAAGTTGAGATTAAATAACAGGATTCAGGATAAGGAACTTAGCGGCGTTTTCAAAAGTCGCCCCTTTCCCGGAATTTTCGCGAGAAAATATCCGGGATCTCTAAGATGTTTGAGCCCTATTGTTACCTGGTACCGGGAATTTCCCTTGGAAACACTGAAAAAGGGCAAAGGGCTTTTTTTCCAAATTTCAAGATTAAACAACCTCAAGCATTAAAGCCTATAGCCCCAGTGCCCCGTAGGAGTCTGCGATGCGCTGGATTGAGATGAGATAGGCGGCGGTGCGCAGATCGTCGACTTTGTCATTGGAGCGCCAGACTTCGTGCATCTGCTGATAGGCTCCGCGCATGGTGTCGTCCAGACCAGATCGGACCAGGGCTAACTCGTCGGCCCCCTGCATGTAATGCAGCTTGAATTCGTCCGAGAAACTCTGCCCAGTGATGCGTTCCAACTCGTCGATCAAAATGAGATTGCGGGACTCTTCCTGGCGACGCTGCATGCGGCCAAAGCGGATGCGTGACAGGTTCTTGACCCATTCGAAGTAAGAGACGGTTACGCCGCCAGCGTTGGCATACATGTCGGGAATGATGACCTTACCCGCGTTGCGCAAGATCTCGTCCGCGCCTGCCGTGATTGGACCGTTAGCGGCTTCAATTATCAAAGGTGCCTTAATCTTGGCGGCATTCTCGCGCCTAATCACAGCCTCAATGGCGGCGGGGATAAGAATGTCACAATCTTCCTCAAGAACCAGCGCGCCGTTCTCCTCGAAACGATCGGCGCCTTCGAAACCTTTCACCGTTCCGTGCTCGTCCAAATGCGCGCGCAAGGCATCCACGTCTAGGCCATCTTCGCGAACAACCGCACCGCCACGTTCGATGACGGCGGTGATGGGGCACTTGTCTTCTTCGGCTAAGAACTTGGCGGCGTGATAGCCCACGTTGCCTAAGCCCTGAACAATCACGCGCTTGCCACGCAGTCCAGCGGTCAGGCCAGTGGTTTTAACGTCGTCTGGATGGCGGAAGAATTCGCGCAGGGCATATTGCACGCCGCGGCCGGTTGCTTCTGTCCGCCCGCGAATGCCACCCTTGTTCAGCGGCTTGCCGGTTACACAGGCATTGGCGTTAAGGTCGGTGGTTTTCATGCGCTTGTATTGATCGGTGATCCAGGCCATCTCTCGCTCGCCGGTGCCCATATCAGGAGCGGGGACGTTCTGACTGGGGTTGATCAGGTCGCGTTTGATCAACTCATAGGCAAAGCGGCGCGTGATACGCTCCAGCTCGTCGACTTCCCAGTCATTAGGATTGATCCTAAGACCACCCTTGGAACCACCATAAGGAACCTCCACGAGCGCGCATTTGTAAGACATGAGCGCCGCCAGGGCCTCAACCTCGTCCTGGTCGACACCCATGGCAAAACGAATGCCGCCTTTGACGGGCTCCGCGTGGTCAGAGTGTACTGATCTATACCCGACGAAGGTGTGAATTGAACCGCGCAGTTTAACGCCAAATCTCACAGTGTAGGTTGCATTGCAAACACGAATCTTCTCCTCTAGGCCCGGCGCTAGGTCTAGCAATTGCGCAGCCTTAGAAAACATCAAATTTACGGATTGACGGAAGGACGGTTCGGTGGCGGGATTGGACATAAAAGTCTCCTGTTTCTGAGTCGTCGTAGAGTCAGCCTAAAGCTTTAGCGTTAAAGGTCAAGCAGGCCTTGCTTTTCAGGGGGTGAAGCGTCATAAGCAGGACAATCCCAACCATTTGAAAAAATTGCGCATTTCGATGATTACCTCGACAACTGAAGACTGTATCCAAAGCCTTTTATCTGCAATCAAAGCAGCGGCTCGTTCCGAAGATCCTTATCGCCATTGGATCGTTAAAAGCTGTTTTCCAGAAGACGTGCGCGCAGCCATGTTGGAAATGCCGTTTCCGGTTCCAGAGCTTGGTGGTGAATCAGGCCGACGTGAGATTCATAACAAGACCCGCAATTACTTCGATAGCGAGAACTATAGCGAACACAAAGTTTGTCAGCTTGTGTCGGATGCCTTTCAATCAAAGGAAGTGATCGACTGTATTCAGGAATCATTTGGCCTCGACCTGTCTGGCACTTTCCTTCGCCTGGAATATGCACAAGACGGCGATGGTTTCTGGTTGGAACCACACACGGATTTGGGTGTTAAAAGGTACACTATGCTGTTGTACCTATCGGATGAAGCAGGCCACGAGAACCTCGGCACTGATATCTACAGCGATGCGGATACCCATCATTCCGCGCCTGCATTCATTTCGAATTCTGCGTTGGTTTTTGTGCCCGCCGACAATACCTGGCATGGCTTTGAAAAACGCGAGATCCCAGGTGTGCGCAAATCCTTGATCATCAACTACGTAACATCAGATTGGCGCGCGAAAGAGCAGTTGGTTTTTGCTGACCAGGTGGTTGCTTAACAGATCGGTGTCTTGAGCGCTTGCCCTTACACAAGACATGAAATTTGACACAACAACGATTGACGATCTAGCCGCAGCCCTCATCGGTGAGTTGAAGGCGGTTTATGCGGGTGTTCAGCCTGTCGGTGAAGGTCTGATGGCGGTTCCGAATATCGCGAAGCAGGGTAGGGCGGCGCCGGCGATTGCTACTCTTTGGCGCGAAATCGTACAGCATTCTTCGCACCTGGCTTCACCGCTTGCCATGGGACACATGGATACCGCTCCGCACCCGGTCGCGGCCATGACCGACGCACTGGTTTCCGCACTCAACAACAACATGCTGTTTCATGAGCTGTCGCCGTTGGCAAGCCAGATCGAGGCGCAACTGGTCGCCTTTATGGCTGAGCAGCTAGGGCTGAAAGAAGACACAACCGGCACCTTCGTTTCGGGCGGCAGTCTCGCTAATCTGACCGCTCTCTTCGCGGCCTGTGGTGGTTATGCAAAAGCGGGAGAGAGCCGGGCGGACATTCGTGTTGTTGTCCCTGAGAACGCCCATGCCTCGATTAAGAAAGCTGTTGCCGTCTTGGGCCTAGGGCCAGATCAAATCATTGTCCCGCCCAGCGATGAGCAGGGTCGGTTGTTGCCTCAGGCCTTGGACGACTGCCTGAACCAGCTTCAGGGAAAGCGCAAAATTGTGGTCGCCAATCTAGGCTCAACCATCCATGGCGCGGTGGATGATATCCAGTCGCTGGGCTCTATCGCAAAACGTCATGAGGCCTGGTTTCATGTGGATGCCGTCTACGGCGCAGCCTTAGCCTTCTGCGAAAAACACCGCGACTTGATCGCAGGCTTGGACATTGCGGATTCTGTCGTCGCTGGTCCGCAAAAATGGATGTACGCGCCGCGTCTCTCGTCCATGGTCTTTATGAAAGATCCTGTGGTGTTTGAGGAGGCGTTGGGAATGGCGCTGCCCTATTCGGTGAGCGGCGAGGAGCACCGTGGCCAATGGGGCATTCAGGGATCCAGGCGTGCTGACGCTGTGACGCTGTGGATGACTTTGCAAGCCATGGGCAGCGAAGGGATTGGAGCCATTGTCGACCGTTCTATCGATCTGACCGGCGAGTTCAACGCTATCTTGGCAGATTCAGCAGACTTTGAGCCGAGCCACTCGCCCGATTTAAACCTGCAATGCTTCCGGGTCAAAGGCGGCCTTGACTCTGATCGTATGCAGGCAGCACACAAGGCTCTCACCCAAGCGGGTGGCCCCTGGGTTTCCCTATCAAACTGGCGCGGCGAACTCCTGTTCCGCACGGTTCTCCTGTCCCCTGGCACGGGCGCGCATGATCTAGAAGATTTGCTGCGAGATTTGGGCACTTTAACTTGATGTTAGTGTGAAGCTAAGATCAAGTTAGAGGGTTAAGTTGATCTTACGGGATTTTTGTCTTTCGTTTGTTCCCATTTCCAGTACTTGACCCTCGTAGTTTTCACTCTAGCCTCTTTAGAGTAGCGCAAAACATAAGGAGGAAGAGTTTATGTGTGATCATTGCTGTATTGAATCAGTCAAAGAGAGAATGTTGAGCAGGCGGCATCTGTTTACGGGCGCGGCTGCGGTGGCGGCGACGGCGGCTGCGGCATCCGTTGTGAACACTGCACCCGCGATAGCCGCGGGCCATGGTGGACCCAAGGATCTAACGCACGAGCTGCATCACGATTTCCCAACCTATTTTGGTGCACCGGGTTTTACGTCGACCCAGAAGTTTAACTTTGCTCAACATGGCTTTAACTTGAATGAGTGGACGGTGAATGAACACACCGGTACCCACATGGATGCACCGTTGCACTTCTCGGCGGACGGCCAGTCGGTGGCGGAAATTCCAATCGAGAGCTTGGTCGTGCCTTTGTCCATCGTCGATATCGCAAGCCGGGCGCAGGATAATGCCGACACCGAAGTCACACCTGACGACATCAAAGCCTGGAAGGCGGCTAACGGAGACCTGCCAGCTGGTGGTTGCGTCGCCATGCATTCTGGCTGGGGCGTGCATGTGAACTCTGACAAATTCCGCAATGCCGACGGTGACGGTAAAATGCACTTTCCGGGCTTCCACAAAGAAGCAACACAGATGCTGATCGAAGATGGCAACACCATTGGGATGGCTGTCGATACGCTGTCACTGGACTATGGCTTGTCTGGTGATTTCGCCACGCACTACGCTTGGTTACCGACCAATCGTTGGGGGCTGGAAAATGTTGCTAACCTGGATAAGCTCCCGGCTTCCGGCGCAACTTTAGTTGTCGGAGCGCCCAAGGTTAGGGGTGGCACCGGCGGCCCATGCAGGTTGATCGCATTAACCTGACAGTTTGGAACGTCAAGCCTACTATATCTTCTAGTTGTAAAGCGAAAAAGATTTTGTAGTTTGTAATGAGCGCGTAAGAATGGATGCGTGTTTTCCGTTGCCTCCAACCTCGTAACGGAAAAAAAGCCTGAGAAGAGGTGTCTCACTTTTTCTCGGGCTTTTTATTTCTCAAACTTTTTGATTCCCAGGCCTTTTGATTCCGAGCCAACAAAACAAAAACGACCACAATTTACCTTTTTGCGAAATAGAGCTTGCCTTCCTCCTCTCTCCCTTTATGTTCGTTGGTGGGACACCCCTCCCCAACGAGGGGCATATATCTGTGAGGATACCACTGTGAATAAGATGACGAACCCTGCCGCGAATGCGGTGGGACCGGACACGCGTCCGTTGAACCCACGCTTTTCTTCGGGGCCTTGCACCAAGCCACCAACGTGGAACTTGGATGCTCTCAGCAAAGCCTGGTTGGGACGCTCCCACCGCGCGGCAGAGGGCAAAGCCAGATTGAAACTGGCGATCGATCTCACCCATGAAATTTTGGAACTGCCAGAGGATTATTTGGTTGGTGTCGTGCCAGCTTCTGATACCGGTGCCGTTGAAATGGCGCTCTGGTCCTTGCTGGGTGAGCGGTCCGTTGAAATGCTTTCCTGGGAGTCTTTTGGTTCCGGTTGGGTGACGGATGTCGTCAAACAATTGAAGCTTGAAGGCGTTACACATCACCATGCGGACTATGGCCACCTGCCAGACTTGAGCGCGGTGAACTTCGACAACGATGTCGTCTTTACCTGGAACGGTACGACCTCTGGTGTGCGAGTGCCAAATGGCGATTTTATTCCCGCCGACCGTAAAGGCCTGACTATCTGTGATGCGACATCGGCTGCTTTTGCGCAGAAGCTCGACTGGGACAAGATCGATGTCGGCACTTTCTCTTGGCAGAAGGTGTTGGGCGGGGAAGCCGCGCATGGCATGCTGGTGCTGTCACCGCGCGCTGTTGAACGCCTGGAAAGCTACACGCCGCCATGGCCTTTGCCGAAGATTTTCCGTCTGACGAAAGCCGGTAAACTGAACCGCTCCATCTTTGACGGAGCGACGATCAACACGCCGTCCATGCTTTGTGTTGAGGACTATCTGCATGCCCTAAAATGGGCGCAGTCCCTCGGCGGATTACAGGGCTTGATCGCGCGTGCCGATGCTAACCTTGCAGCCGTCAAAGGCTTTGTTGAACAGCGCGATTGGATTGAATTTCTCGCCGTAGATCCCGCGACTTACTCGAACACCTCGGTCTGTTTGAAGATCGTCGATGCGCGTGTTCTGGCTCTGCTGGAGAAAGAGCAGGCGGCTTTTGCAAAAGGTTTGGCGAAACGCTTGGAAACTGAAGGTGTCGCCTTTGATATTGGTGCTTACCGCGACGCTCCTCCTGGCCTCAGGATCTGGACCGGCTCGACGGTGGAGACCGCTGATGTGGCGGCGCTCATGCCCTGGCTCGATTGGGCGTTTTCGCTTCAGCTTGAGGAAATTTCCTCGTCAGCGGCATAACTCACACCCCGTCATCCCCGCCAAGCAAAGCGCGAGCGGGGATCTTTGACAGATATTACACGAGAAGCTGAAAGAGTTTCTCGAAGCTAAATTAGATACAAACCTACTTTCAGAAGAGATCCCTGATATTTTTGCTCCACAAAAATTCTGGGATGACAAGAGAGAAGTAATTCGCAAAGGAACCGCCAGCATGGCAACCGAAACAAATCAAACAAGAAAACCCCGAGTTCTCGTTTCAGACAAACTCAGTGAAACCGCCGTCCAGATCTTCCGCGACAAGGGCATTGATGTGACATTTGAACCTGATCTGGGCAAAGACAAGGACGCGTTGCGCCTGGCGATCAAAGACTACGACGGTCTTGCCATCCGCTCTGCCACCAAAGCGACCGAGAAATTGTTGCAAGCCGCCGACAATCTCAAGGTCATCGGGCGCGCCGGTATCGGTGTCGATAATGTTGACCTGAAGGCCGCGTCCCGCAAAGGCGTGATCGTCATGAACACTCCCTTTGGCAATTCCATCACGACAGCGGAACATGCCATCACGCTGATGATGTCAGTCGCGCGCCAGATCCCGGAAGCTAGCCAATCCACCCACGCTGGCAAGTGGGAAAAGTCCAAGTTTATGGGGGTCGAGCTGACCAACAAGACGCTCGGACTGATCGGCTGTGGTAACATCGGAACCATCGTTGCCGACCGCGCTCAGGGGCTGAAGATGAAGGTCTTGGCCTATGATCCCTTCCTTTCTCAGGAGCGCGCGGACAAGCTCGGCGTGACCAAGGTCGAGCTGGAGGACTTGTTCCCAGCGGCGGACTTCATCACGCTGCACGTACCCTTGACCGATAAAACCCGCGGCATTATCTCCGCAGATGCTATCAAGCAGATGAAGGACGGTGTCAGGGTTATCAACTGTGCCCGTGGCGGCTTGGTGGACGAGGCTGCTTTGGCTGCTGCCCTCAAGGCTGGCAAGGTTGCTGGCGCTGGCTTCGATGTCTTTGAGACCGAACCTGCTACTGAAAGCCCACTGTTCAACCTGCCCAACGTGGTTTGCACCCCTCATCTGGGCGCGGCGACCAAAGAAGCGCAGGAAAATGTAGCGGTACAGGTCGCTGAACAAATGTCCGACTACTTGCTGAACGGTGCCGTCACCAACGCCATCAACATGCCCTCCATCACGGCGGAAGAAGCACCGGTTCTCTCACCCTTCGTCAAACTGGCAGGCTACCTCGGTGCCTTCGTCGGACAAATGACGGAAGACCCGATCAAGGCGATCAATCTGACCTATGATGGTGCCGTGGCGGACATGAACACCCGGGCGCTTAACTCATCTGCTGTCGCTGGAGTGATCGCGGCTCAGTTGCCAGACGTGAACATGGTCTCCGCACCAGTGGTGGCCGAGGAGCGGGGTATCAAGGTCTCAACCACGACCCAGTCTCGCTCTGGGGTGTTTGAAACCTACATCAAGCTGACCGTGACCACTGACAAAGCCGAGCGTTCAATTGCGGGCACGGTATTCTCTGATGGCAAACCGCGGTTTATCCAGATCAAAGGCATCAACATGGACGCTGAGATTGGACCGCATATGCTCTACACCACGAACAATGACGTGCCGGGTATCATCGGCGCGTTGGGAACCGTTCTGGGCGGCGCTAAGGTCAATATCGCCAACTTCCACCTTGGCCGCGCCGAGCAGGGTGGTGAGGCGATTGCTTTGCTCTACGTCGACCAGGGCGTGAGCGCGGCGACAGTGCAGGAGCTGCAAAACACCGGTTTGTTCCAGCAGGTCAAGCCATTGACGTTTGACGTTTGATTGCCAGGCTTGAATTCTTTCTAATCTCTCAATGTCATCCCCGCCTTGAGCGGGGATCTCTTTTTTCCACAAGAAAGATTGTGACAGTACAAACAAAGATCCCCGCTCAAGGCGGGGATGACAATGGAGTCTGCAATCAAGGATCTTTCTGGATCTGCTCGGGGAGTGTTCCAGGATGATCCAAACGTGCGACGGTGCTTAAGCAGCCGCGATCACACCAATCTCAACTGTAAAGGCAGGTGTCGCGAGACGAGGAGACTCAACACAGGCACGGCAAGGGGCGTTGCCTTCAGGAACCCAAGCATCCCAAACCGCGTTCATCTCAGCAAAGTCATCCATAGAGCAAAGCCAGATGGTTGCAGACAGGATCTTTGACTTGTCACTGCCCGCTTCGGCTAGCAAGCTGTCGATGGTGTCCAGGATGTCCTGCGTTTGTGCCGCGACTGACTGGCCGCCCGTGTTCTGACCAACCTGACCCGCAAGGTAGACTGTGTTGCCGTGAACGACGGATTGGCTCATGCGCTGGTTAGTGTGGCGGCGTGTGATATCTGACATGGTTCTTTCCCTTTTGTTTAGAAGATTTGCAGTCTCTTTATCTGAAAGGGCAATCTTTCTCAACACGTCATCCCAAGTGCGATTTGAAACCAGTTCACGACTCACGGTCAAAAAGATCCTGGATATCCTCCTTGAGGATTCCAGGATGACGTGAAACACGAGTAAGATATAGTTGATAGCTACAAACTGCCCACTGCAAAACGTCATCCTGGACTTGATCCAGGATCTCCCACCAATTGTGTCTCACCGTCAAAAAGGTCCTGGATATCCTCTGCGAGGGTTCCAGGATGACGTTGATGGTGGACAGCGCGTTAGAACAAAGCCTGAGGCTTTAATCAATCATCCGTGTCTGATCACTCTCCAGCAATTCTGCAATCGCATCGGGCAGTTTAAGGCCGTCGGCAACTTCTTTGTCCAGGGCGGTTTCCAGTTCAACAATGCGCTCCAGGCGTTCGACGACTTGTGCGATCCCCTCAAACGGCACAACGACCACGCCGTCGGTGTCGGCGACTATCATATCACCAGTCTCGACCTCCATGCCGCCAACGGGAATTGGCAAGCCAACACGCCCTGGGCCCGACGCAACGGGCGAGTTGGGGTTGAGGCCCGTGCACCAAGCGGCTAGACCGACGTCGACGATGCCCTGGTAATCACGCATGGGGCCGTCGGTGACAAAGCCAGCAGCACCGTTGTTTTTCATCATGCCAATCAAGCGGTCACCGCAGGCTGCACAGCCCTGGAAACCTTCGAAAGCATTGACAACGATATCACCCGGTTGGATGAACTTGAGCGCGGCCAAGGTGCCGAGAATGTCCGCTGGGCCAGAAGCACAGGTCAGCGCAGGCCCCGCCGCAACGCATTTGAGGTCGCGACCCTCACCCAGAGGGCGGATGGCGGGTGACAGCGCGCCGTAGCCATCCATAGCATCAACGACAAAGCCCGTCGGCACGCCTTGGAAAGCCGCAATTTGTGCTGCGGTGGGGCGGCGGCTGGGTTTCTTGATGGTCAGTTTTGCGGGTTCTTCGATCACGGCGGTTTATCCTTGCGATTGGGGTGCGGTTTTACGCGCTTCTTTGTCCCGAAGTCGGTGACTAGTTTTGGGAGACAGGATGTAGACTAGTCTGTTATAGACCGCCGTCAAGAAAGCTGAGGACTGTTGAACGCATGAAAATCATCTGTTTATCCAATCAAGGCTCCTTCGCACCTGCGGAGCAACTGACCCCTGGCGACGACGGCTCTCTGGTTTATCCCATTGTTGTGGACCAGACCTATGACGTTCATGGTCTGCTGATCGCGCCTAACACCTGTCATGTGTTGGTGGTGGTTGATTTTAAACCGCGCTGGATCCCGATCGGATTGTTCGAGATCACCAACGCAGAGATGAGCGCCGATTGGGTCAAAGTCGAGATAGAGGGTATTCCCTTCTATGACGAACTGCACAAACAATCCGGCTTCACCACCTTGGTTGCCTACCCCCGCCTAACCGAAGATCCGGCCCACTATAACGGTGTTGTTAACTGGGAACCGGATCACTTGATCGATTTCTATAAGGAAGTTGGGCTGGTTTAACTCAAAGACAGAATTAAGCCGCCCGTCGCCTGGCCTGACGGTCTGCGCTCGCCATCAAAATTCTCACTCCATCGTTCCATCGTCCCCGGGCGGTGTCTTTGTTACAGCCGAGTTGTTCGCCAAGCCGGCGCCAGGGGTAGAGAGGGCGGCCCGTTCTGGGTTTGACTAGCATGCGATAGAAGATAGCACGGCGAACTTCAGTCATAGACGCACCGTAGAGCGCGTCGTTGATCCAATCCAACACGGCATCCATGTCGCTGATCTCTCGCGGGGAGGGGATGCGGCGCAGGCGGGCCTCTTTATCGCTGTAATCGGTCGTGACATTGGGCATGGTGTCGAGCTGGACAGAGAAGTAACCCATTGGGCGCACACCTTTTACCACCAATGACATGAGCACTTCGCCTGAATCATAGAGCAGACTTTCCAGCCAACGATCGTCCACAATGCCATCTGATGGCAGGGGGATTGGGCGTTTGGTTTTGGCCACTGTCTTCGGACCACCGGTAAAGGAGAGGCGGTTGGAGGAGGGTGTGAAGGTCGAAGAGGTAAAGGGTGATGGCTGGTGCATAGCATTCATGAGTGCGGATCCTTTTGGCTTTTCGGGTGGCGAAGTGGGGTTGTGAGTTTTGGCTCAAATTCGACGATCACGCCCTTCCCCGCACTTGTTGCGGGGTCTACGGTTGGGTTGGGTCTGCTGTTGATTGTCGGGGCTCGCTGTGTGCATTTTCAGTTTCCTTTTCTGTCATTCTTCCCAGTGGTTGGCGTGGACCCCTGCGACAAGTGCGGGGAAGGGGGCGTTTGCCCCTAGTTCTTCATCCGTTTGCCGAAGCGTTTGGTGGCCATGTTGTTGAGGAACTGGCGTTCGAATTCGTCTTCGACGTCTTGCAGGGACAGCATGGCAACGCCTTGGTTCTTCCAAGCGGCCTCGCGCAGGTTCTCAAGATCGTCGGCGCTCCAGTTCTTGGGCATGAGTTTTGCCAGGCTGGAGGGCGTTGCGCTGTGGGTTGGCACAGGGTCTTGATCTTCGCGCAAGTTGGCTTGGCGCAGTTCTACTCTTCTTCGGGTACGGGCGTTGCTAGGCATGGCGGGTGGTGTCTCCTGATTTAATAAAGGCCTGAGGATAGATGCGGCATTGGCCGCTTGGTTGGGTTTGATCGCTTAACAGGCCCAGCTTCTGGTGAACCTGTTTGATGCGTTCAGCGATGGCTTGCAGTTCTGTGACTTCTTCGACAGCGAGAGCGCGAATGATGCCGGGTTGCGGCTTCTTCTTGCAATTGCGGCCAGACAGATAGGATTTACAGGCGGCGTCTAGCGCCCAGAAGGGCAGGCCGGAAAGACCCTCTCGCCAATCGGCAAAAATCATGGCGTGGGCTTCGCTTGGGATGTCACCAACATAATACTGGCTGAGCAGGGCGAAAGCACGTCCGGTGACCTGCTTACCATTGGCGGGCGCGAGGCAGGCCTCGATGTCGCCCAACAGAGCCTCGGCGTCGGCGCGCTTGTCACCCGCCGCCCTCCGACCTCTCAGCTTCTGCCAGCGCTCCAGCAAGCATGAGCGCATGAGCCGACCCTGGTCGACCCGCTCTGGCGGCTGCAGGACCGCGGGCAGGATTGGGTGTTGTGTGGGTGTTGGTGGTGATGAAAGATCCTTCATCGTCTGCTTCCTTCAGGTTTTGGGCGGTAAGGCTTTGAGTGTCGAGGTTTTGGCCATTGAGATTTTGGTCATTGAGATAGGAGCGGCGCGCCAACGCCTCCATGATCGACGGGGTGAAGTAGGCCCAACTGCGGATGGAGGCTTTGGCCTTGGCCTGGACCAGGGGGTAGATGTCGTCCTCTGGGGTGGCCCCAGCATGCAGCCAAGCCGCAATGGGGCTGAGGTCATGGAAGCCAGGCGCGAAATTGGCGACAGACTGGAGACCTGAGATTTCCAAGCTTTTCTCGGCAATGGCTTGCAGCTCTTCTCTTGATCGTTTGTTATCGACATTCGATTGCAAACAAGCGGCTGAGGAGCCAGAGTGCTTAGTTTGATTAGTTTTGTTTGACTCTTCTTTCTTCAGGCTGTCCTGCTTTTGTTTCTCTTGGGGTGTCGCGACTGTTTCAAGGCCATCGGTTTGACCGTAAAAAGACTCGTAGTTTTCAAGCCGTATAATTTGGGATTTTCGACCCTTAGTAGAAACGATTCATGTGATCCTTTGCCCTTCCTCAAGGCGTTTGAGGAAGCGGTCAACCTTGCTGCGTGACCAGCCAAAGAGGGTTGAAATAGAGCGGAGAGAGGCTGCCAGTTCACCACGATCCAGGTCGTATTTCTGCCCTTGATCATAGATGGTGCAGGGGCTCCATGCGGCCATCAGGGCCATCCAAATATAGCACAATGCTTCTTGGCGATCGCGGAATATGGGGTCGGTTAGGACCTGTCTATAGATGCGAAGATATCCGGTCAAAGTAGAGTCCTAGGTGTGGTGAGGGGAGGGCTAACAATCTGGAGTTTTAGCGCTGACGGCAGGGAAACCAGCCTCAGGTCCGGTAAAGCCCGGAAACTTATCTCGACAAAGTGTAAGTGAATCATCATTCGATCGTTATTAACCAAAACAGTATTATATTTCAAGAATAAAATACCAAATTAGATAATTACATTACCGAATGACTCCGTCATAATACCAATTATGAACCGTGTGAAAGAAATTCGTAAGTCTTTGGGGCTCACACAGCAAGAGCTGGCCGAGCGTTTGGAGACGACAGCTGTTTCGATTTCTCGTTATGAGAACTCGGAGCGTAAGCTAACTTTACCCATCCTTGAGAAACTCTCAGTGGCGATGCAATGCAGCATTGCTCAGCTGACGGGAGAGGATGATCATCTAGGTAGTGACTATACTGCCACCAACCGCTTGTTGCCTGGTTTTGCCACTGTCCCGGTCTATGATCTGGATGCGTCTGCCGGGCCTGGCTCCTATTTTGAAGTTGAGAACAAAATAGACGAATTGGCCTTCCAGGAGAATTGGTTGAGAGACCATACTTCCGGCGGCATAGACCAGTTGGCAGTGTTGAAGGTCAAGGGGGATTCCATGGAGGATACCCTGCGGGACAGTGACCATGTTCTGGTTGATCGCACTATTGACCACATTGTTGGCGGCGCGATCTATGTCCTGTGGTGGCGCGATACACTGATGGTGAAGCGCATCAAGGTGAACTTCAAAGACAACACCGTTGATGTCATATCCGACAATCCGCGTTACGAGCCAGAACTGGGCGTTGACCCAGGCGACCTCCGCATCGCTGGCCGTGTCCTCTGGTTAGGCCGCAAGGTTTAGGCCTGAGGGCGGGGTTGTGATTTGCGGGGAGTAGGTGCAGAAGTTTCCGCTGGCTCCCGCCAACTCCACCATCCCTGTCACCCCTAAGCACCTATCCCTAGAGGCACGGAGTGCCGAAGGGTCTGTTTGATGCCGGCACGGTGACGTTGATCGGTGCTCTGCTTCTGACAGATCCTTCGCTCGCTGTCGCTCACTCTAGGAATAGGCGTGAAGGAGGCGGGGGTGTGATCTGCGGGGAGTAGGTGCAGAAGTCCCCACTAGCTCCCGCTAGCTGTCACCAACTCCACCAACCCCTACCAACCCAACTCCTTCCAACTCCCGTCGCCCCTGTCACCCCAAAGGCACCTATCCCTAGAGGCAGGAAGTGCCGAAAGGTCTGTTTGATGATGACGCGGTGACGTTGATCGGCGCTCTGCTTTTGACAGATCCTTCGCTCGCTGTCGCTCACTCCAGGAATAGGCGTGAAGGAGGCGGGGGTGTGACTTGCGGGAATAGAAGTGAATGGGGCGAGGTTGAACCCTTATCCTTCCGGCGGTAAGGTGCGGTGATGCAAGGGTGATCTAGTTCCGTGCTAGCCCTTTTCACAGCGATCTCTTTTCAAACACAAGCGAGAGGCATGTTATGTCCGGTTCTTCCTATGGTGCATTTTCCCTCAGCGATGAGGCAGAAGCCAAGCTCTCTCAGCGGTTAGGTAACCGCCGCATCGATCTGCGCAGTGATACGGTGACACAGCCGTCAGAGGCCATGCGCACGGTCATGGCTCAAGCGCAAGTTGGTGATGACGTTTACGGCGAAGACCCGACCGTTCATGCGCTCGAAGCTCGAACCGCCAAACTGTTGGGTAAAGAGGCTGCAGTGTTTGTCTCTTCAGGGACACAGGCTAATTTGATCGCGATGCTGTGCCACTGCAACCGCGGGGACGAATACATCGGGGGCCGAGAATACCATAGTTACAGCGCGGAGGCGGGCGGTGCCGCGGTCCTTGGTGGTATCTCGCCTTATCCCCTGGATACTAATGCGAATGGTGGGCTGGAACCCCTAGATGTTCATGGCGCTATCAAACCCGACGACAGTCACTTTGCCATATCCCGCCTGCTCTGTTTGGAGAACACGGTCTCTGGCAAGATCCAACAAACCGCCGATATAGAAGGTTTGGCGCACATTGCCAAAGCCGCTGGCATGGCCGTTCACATGGATGGTGCGCGCTTTATGAATGCAGCGGTGGCCCTGAACGAGAATCCGGCGGATATGCTGGCCTCGGTAGATACGGTTTCGCTGTGCCTATCAAAGGGGCTGGGCGCACCGATTGGTTCGGTGCTTGCTGGGCCGGTGGATTTCATTAAGAAAGCCAAGCGACAACGCAAATTGCTGGGCGGTGGCACGCGCCAGGCCGGACATCTGGCCGCGGCGGGTCTCTATGCTCTCGATCACAATATTCAACGTTTGAGCGATGATCACCGCCGAACCCGGCAACTGGCAGTGGCTTTAGCCGACATGCCCAAGTTGGAGGTCGAACTGGATGCTGTGCAGACCAATATGCTGTTTGTAAAGCCGCCGCGCGGTGGGGAGCGCGCTTTGTATGATCACTTGACAGAGCAGGGCGTTGTGACCGGAGGGCCATCAACTGCGATGCGCCTGGTGCTTCATTTGGACGTTGATGACAACGATTTGGACCAAGTAATCGAGGCCTTTAAAAGCTTCTAATAGGCCTTTTGCAGCGCGCAAAACATGGTGTTTTGTCTCCTGGTTTTCGACTCAGTTTGACTTTTGATTGACGCACTTTAAAGGCGTGAACGTATTAAAAAGCTTTGAGATACGTTAGATTTCACTACTACGGCGGGCAAATCAAGCCCTGATGCTGGGTTCTGCAGCCAGATCTGTGACTAAACTGCAACAGATTTGTGTCTAGAAGGGGATGTGAGAGAACAGCCGTGTCTTTATGAGGCTGCGTCTCTTTATGAGGCTGCGTCCGCTATCCTAAGACCAGGATCATTTTATACGTTTATTTGGGGGAGCGTAATGCTCAACAAGAAATTTAGAGCTGGGTTGTTGGCGGGGACATTCTTGTTCGCCTCTTCCACTGCTGTTCTGGCTTCTGGGCCAGACGGTGACAATTTTACCGTAGTTTTCAACGGGCAGACCTCTTTGTCTGTCGGGTACATGTCTGGTGATCTAATTTCAGAGCCAACAAACGTTGGCGCTACCTGGGGCGGCCCCGGTGCTTTCCTCAGCCCGCCACTTTCTGTCATTCTTGGAGCAGGCCCTTTGGTTGCATTTGATGTGCCTGACGCCTCCTTCACTTCCATGTCGACACAGTATACTCGTTTTGGATTTACAGCGACGGGCGATACCGCTCTCGGCGCTTTCAAGGCGGTTATCGAAGGTGACTTCAACGGCGCTGGTGGCAACTTCAGAATTCGTCACGCTTATGGTGAAGTTGGCCCGATCCTCGCTGGTCAAACTAATTCACTTTGGAGCGACGGTCATATTTACGTTTCTGGTTGGGACTGGAACGGCGATGTCGTCAGCCCAGGCAATAACATCGCCCGCCGCCAACAGCTGCGTTACACACACGGTTTTGCTAACGGTGCCAAATTGGCCGTCGCCCTCGAAGCAGAGAGCGATACTGCTTCGGCCTTCTCAGGAGCGTTTGGCATCACACCAGATCAAAAGTTCTTCGACATTACCGCCAACTTGCAAACGCAGGTCGGTCCTGCGGATGTAACTGTTTCAGCGATCTATTCTTTCGAAGATGACGTTTATGACGTGGCACCTCTCTTCGGTTTCCTTGGTATTGATGGAGAGTCATACGCGGTAGCAGCTTCTGCAACGATGCCATTGAGTGCGTCTGTGGATGCTGGCCTTGTTGGTGTTTACAGTGACGGTGGCGCAGGTATGGGCCGGATCAACAACACAGGCGGTATGGACACGTCCTGGGGTGTTGGTGCAACACTGGGCGGTGCTCTTGACGAGAACCTACACTGGCATGCCGGTGCATCCTATGCGGAAACAGAGCTCTTCACTATTGGTCTGCTACCAATCGATATGACTAGAAAGCACGTCTACGCGACCGGTAGCCTGGAATGGAAACCAATGCCATTCTACTCAGTCATCGGTCAGGCTCATATGAGAGTGCCGAATTTGAGCTGAACATTCCACCGATCCCAGCAAGTCTTGCTTCGAAAGGCGATGCGATTTCTATGACAGCAACTTGGATCTACAGAATGTAAGGTCTGAGCAAAGGCTCTCTCTAGAGCCCAGCTGACAAAGACTACGCAGGCCTTAGGGTCTCAGATAACCCCGGCCACTACGCCGGGGTTTTTCTTTGTGGGAAGCTTTTATTCCGAATTAGGTAGGGAAAGACACGAGCGTAGAACGTCTAGCGCAACACTTTCCTTCGCCTCTGAATACGAGCCGCCTCAACAGTTCCAACGCCAAAACGGGCTAGAATCCGTCTGATATTACCCGAGTCGCTGCTGACGCCCGCGTTTTTGTGCTAAATATATCACAGCGGCATTGAAATTTGGTCATTTTAGCACAACACATCTTTACCGAGATTCGATCGACCTGCTAGTCTAGCTCCATAAATATTTTAGACGTGCGATTTTAACGCACCCACCTTTTTTAAATAGGTAATTTTACGATGATGAAAACAAAGGCGCGTAGCGCTTTCTCCCTATCTTTCCTTTCAGTTTTGGCTTTATAGACCAGCATGAGCGCGGGTTCCGCAATGGCTTCTGGTCCTGACTCCTACAGTGACTTTACCGTGACCTTCAACGGTCGCACATCCCTTATGCTCGGTTACCACACAGGTGATTTGGTCAGCGAGCCGGGTGCCGCTGGTTCAACTTGGGGCACACCAGGTTTAGCTGGTGTCATAGGTTCTGGCCCTTTGGTTACAGGTCCAGTCGTTCCAGAGGGTGAATTTTGGACCATGTCCACGAACTTCACGCGTTTCGGTTTCACCGCAAAAGGTGACACAGCGCTTGGTGCGTTCACAGCGCGCATCGAAGGTGACTTCAACGGTGCGGGTAATACTTTTAGAATTCGCCATGCTTATGGTGAAGTTGGCCCGATCCTCGCTGGTCAGACCTGGTCCTTGTGGAACGAAGGTCAAGTGTCGATTTCTGGTTGGGACTGGAACGGTGATCCGCTCAGCCCAGGTAACAACATCGCACGCAGACAGCAGTTGCGTTACACAACAGCAACGGACGACGGCGTACAGCTCGCAGTGGCGATTGAACAAGCTAGCGATACAGCAACAGCCTTCACAGGCCTTTACACGCCTAATCCAGAATTCTTCGACATCACAGCCAACATTCAGGCAAAAGTCGGCGACGTTGATCTCGCCGTTTCCGGTATCTATTCCATGGAAGACGATGGTCTTGCTGCCGGTGGTGCACCGGCCGGCATTGATGGCGTGTCCTTTGGCGTCGCTGCTTCAGCATCATTTGACCTGCACGGCATGGACGCCGGTGTCGTTGGTGTCTTCAGTGATGGTGGCGCCGGTATGGGCCGCGTGAACAACACGGGCGGTATCGACGAAGCCTGGGGCATTGGCGCGACATTGGGCGGTGATATCGATGAAAACATGTCTTGGAATATTGGCGGTTCTTACACAGAAGCTGACGTCCTGACAGGCATTGTAGCGCCCGCAGCAAAGCGTTAACACATCTATGCAACAGCTGGCGTAACCTGGTCCCCCATGCCGCAGTATTCTGTCGTTGGGCAGGTTGTCTATGAAGAAGCAGAGATTTCTTCCGGTGGCGTTGCTCTCGATGGCGATGCTCTATCCTTCTTGAACTACTGGATCTACAAGTTCTAGATCTCGAATCTCCCCTTAAGACTCAAAGCCGGTTTCCCCAAAAGGAGACCGGCTTTTTTTGTGCTCGGTGGTGAGTTACAAATCAGTCCCTCAATTTTGCTGGTGGACAGACTGTGACGGGGTCACCGGTGATGCCAATTACCCGAACACCTCTCAACACACTTCCCCGCACTCGTTGCGGGGCCCACGGTGCAGCGAGCGAGCTTTCGGTTGTGACACTCCGTTGATTGACGGGGATGCCGGTTGGTGTCAACGGCGTCATCTCCTTACAAAATCCCGCCTGATGACGAGTAGGCCCCGCAATAAATGCGGAGAAGGCGGAGCGAGGCGGAGACTATGATTCCTCTATATCGAGCGCTGGATTTGTTCTACCATTCTGACCAACAAAGAACCCTTGGAGGAAAAGAAGCAATGATAGTGCTTATCGAAGGAACTTACCGTGTGCCAGATCTGGCGGTGGCGCGCCCGCATATGGAGACCATGGTGTCTGCGTCGCGGGCAGAGGACGGCTGTATCTCCTATGCTTTTTCTAGCGACCTGCTGGACCCTAACTTGATCCATGTCGCTGAGCGCTGGCAGAGCCGGGAACATCTGGCCGCCCACGCTGCCACCAACCATATGGCAACCTGGCGTGCCGCCGCTGCAGAGCTGGGTGTATCTGATCGCGCCCTGCGGATTTATGATGCCGAGCCACAGGATCTTTAGGTCGGTTGAACAACCATTCGAGGGTCGGCGGAGCAAGTTGCCAAGCAAGTTTCTGTGTAATGATTAGTAAACTTACTTTCGCCACCGACAAATCCATGTAATGCGCTTCAACGTTGGCCTCATTTCGCATTCGCGAATAAAAACAGGGTCAAAGCCCGTACAATCGATTTCCGCTCCACCTTCCTCAAAGCCAATGGGATTTAGGGTAAGTCTTACCAAGTTGCTAGAACTTGTGGGCAAGGGGACCCTGCCTTCTCCATCTTCCTCAGACACTGGCTGATCAAAATTGTAGGGCAAAATCTGGCCTTGGCAACCATTTGAATGGAGAAAAGGCACAAACAGGGCGAATTCCATCATTATTAGTAGGTTCTAATGATGGGCCTGAGTGGGTGGCGGAGGAGTATAGGAAGTGTAGGAAGTTTATCAATCCACTTAGGGGCGACAATTCTTGAACGACTCTTCACGGTATGAATTTGTTTAGTTGGTAAAAGAAAACCCCGCAACTGAGATGTTGCGGGGTTGACTGGTTCTTCGTGCCATTCCGAAGAGGCAAAGCCGAAAGGGGGAATAACCTTATGGGTATTTGATTAGCGTTAGATCTTAACCAAAAACCTCGCTCAAAGCATTGTCGATGGCGTTAACGATCTGGTCACAATCGTCTTTCGTGACGATCAGAGCAGGGCTGAGGCAGAGGGTGTTGTTGAAACCAGCGAGCGAACGGTTGGTGACACCGATGATCACACCATTGGCCATGCAGTGCCCAACAACCGCCTGTGCTTTGCTCTCATGAACAGGTTCTTTGGTTTCACGATCTTCAACCAGTTCAGCACCGATGAACAGACCCTTGCCGCGCACCTGACCGATGCAGCTGTGCTTGTCCATGAGGCCTTCCAGTTTAAAAATAAGATAGTCACCCATCTTTGTACAGTTATCGAGCAAGTTCTCTTTCTCGATGATCTCTAGGTTGGCAAGTGCTGCCGCTGGACCAGCGTTACAACCGCCAAATGTTGAGATATCGCGGAAGTATGACATTGGATCGGCTTCGTCGTCTTTAAAGGCGTTGAAGACTTCTTCTGTTGTCACCGTGCAAGAGATCGCCGCGTAGCCAGAGGCGACACCTTTGGCCATTGTCACCATGTCTGGCTTGATACCGTAGTGCTGGTAACCGAACCACTTGCCTGTGCGACCGAGGCCACAAACAACTTCGTCGATGATGAGCAGGATGTCGTACTGCTTACAGATTTCCTGAACACGGTCCCAGTAGCCCTCTGGTGGTGTGATAACACCGCCGCCGGCTGTGACGGGCTCGAGGATCAAACCGCCAACTGTATCTGGACCTTCAGCCAAGATTACTTCTTCGATGGCGTTGGCTGCGCGCAGACCATAGTCATCCACGTCGCCCCACTGTGAACGGTACTCAAGGCAATGTGGAACGTTCACGAAACCAGGTGTGAATGGACCGTACAAAGCCTTACGCTCGTCCTGACCACAAGAGGAGAGGGCGGTGATTGTGGTGCCGTGGTAATCGCGGTCACGATAAAGGATCTTGTTCTTCTTGCCACCGTGCTTTTGCGCGGAGATCTGGCGAACGATCTTGTAGGCTTTCTCGTTGGCTTCAGAGCCAGAGTTCGACATGTAAACGCGGCTCATGCCAGGCATCTTGTCGATCAAAGCTTTAGAGAAGTTAGCACCAGGGATAGAGCCCATGGAATTGGCGAAGTAGTTCAGCTTAACCAGCTGGTCACGAACCGCATCCGCGATCTCTGTGCGGCCGTAGCCGACGTTGACGGTCCAAACACCACCGGATACCGCATCCAGATGCTCTTTGCCGTTTTGGTCCCAAACGCGCATGCCTTTGCCCTCGATGATGATCTTCGGGTCAACGGTCTCGTATTTCTTGTGCTGGCTCAGGTGATGCCAGACGTGGGCTTTGTCGTTGGCGACAATTTCACTGTAATCATTGGTTTTATCTAGTGGGCTCATGGTGGTAACCTCCTGAAGCGGGCGCAGATACCTGCGGCCCTAAGCCATAAGAATCTCGAATTTTGCTGCATTAAGCATTTAGACTGAATCTCGCAAGCGCATAGGGCCAGCTGGATCGAATAGGGGGAACCAATGCGACCAGTTTGTGGGGTGGGAACTTCGTGACTGCTGGTGCCCAACTGGAGCCGCGACTTTTGCGAGGCTGGCCACTTTGTTTGAAAGCCGTTAGAAGGTTTGCAATTGTTGATCCGTCCTGAACCAGTAATCAAACCATGACCCAGTCCGACATTCTTTCATCTTTTAGAGCGCGCCCAGATTGGTGGGGGACGGGACCTTTGTCTGTTCTGGCCGACGTCCAACAGCTGTTCCGCGATAGCACGGACCCGCTGGATGAGACCGAATTCTGGGAAGGTCTGTTGGACCAAATCCGAGGGCTAGAGAGTTACGAGCGTGCAGATGTAGAGTTCTACATCGTGAAGAGCCTGGCGGAAAGTGGGGCTCCTGGTTTCGATGAAGAAGCCCTCAGCGACACCCACAAAAACACCTGGGCTTTGTTGGAAAAAGAATTCGGATGGACGAAAAGTCAGGCATGGCTTGCTGAATTGATCTCCCAGGGTGATTTCTTAGACCCTGACCAGCGCCGTGACAAGTTGATGATGCCCCTGAGTAAGGTTGAGAACATCGCCTACACGAAGACAGCGAAAAAACCGACGGCTGTCACACGCTCAAGCGAACCAGATGAGCCGGTGCGCCCCAGTTTTTGGGAGGCCAAATCCATCGCCAAAAGAGAAGCCGAGCGCAAAAAGCGGGAGAACCCGGGTAACAACAACGGCCTTATCCTAGGTGGCATCGTGGTTTTCGTGGCACTGGTTGCGGGCTTCTTCGCCTGGGCGGCGGGGCTGCTGACTTTTTAAGGGACACGCAACTTTGCTTGTTGTCGTCGTATGTCATCCTGGCACCAAACAGTCTCAATACTTCCCCGTCGAAGGACGGGGTCTACTCTGGTACTAGGCGTGGTTGTGCGGTTGGTGCTCGACTAGCATGCATGCCGCAATTCTCCACCAACAGGCAAACTGATCCGTAGCCCCCGCAACAAGTGCGGGGAAGAGCGGTGAGGTGGCGGCACTGGTCTTTGTGGTCTTGGTTGCGAGCTACTCTGCCTGCCGTCGTCATACGTCAGCCTGGACTTGATCCAGGGTCTTGTTGATGACGTGCGACTACGTTCGTGCTCACGTGGTTGGAGATCCTGGATATCCTCTGGGAGGATTCCAGGATGACGTCGATGTGGGATAGTAGATGCAGAATTGAGCGACGGCATACCCCAAAACGCCATCCTTGGCTTGACCAAGGATCTTTGTCCAATCGAGCCTCACTCCCAACAAAATCTCTGGCCTAAAACCCGAACCACTTGGTGAAGATATCGACCAGTGTATCGAGGCGTTTGACGACGTCGGTGGTGTTTTTCAGTTTGTCGCCTGCTTCACCCGCCAGCTGGCGCATTTCGGCGGCGCGGTGGGCGGTGCGGTAGGTGGCGTTGAGGGCTTCTTCTTCCGCTGCGGCTTTGTCGGCTTTGCTGGCGTCGGCAGGTTGGATACGGTTGTCGATCTTGGCCTTGTCTTTATTCAGGTCCTGAGCAAGCGAGGACTCTGCAATCTCCAGCATGACAGGATAGTTGGAATGGAAGGCCGCGATGTCTTCCTCTTCCGCGGTTTGCAACCTCATCTCTGCGCGGGCGGCGAGGGTTTCGGCAACGTGGTCTTGCGAGATGCGGATGTCGAGCGCGGATTTTTCCAAAGCTTTGTGCAACTGGCGAATTTGCATGGTGTTGGGCAGCCAGCCATCTTCAACAGCGCGAGCCAATTCAACCCGCATTTCGGCGAAAATGTCATGGACAAAGAGCGCGTCACCGGCGCTGCCAACCAGAGCTTGCTCTAGCTGTTGAACTATGTCGCTGTCGTCTTTCAACCCATTGCCACCTTTGGCGAGTTGCAAGATGTCATGCACTCGTTTCAGAGCGTTGGTGTAAAGCGCGGCTTTATCAAGAGGGGCGGTGTCACGACTGACTTTGCCTTTGTCGGTGACGGCCAGTTTCTCACCACCCAGCGGTGTTTTCTGTCTCAGGTCGGTGGCTTTGTAGGCTTCGAGCTTTGCCCTTAATCCCAGAAGGAGGTTACTGAGAGCGAAGCGAATTCGCTCATCCTTAACAGTTTTCAAACCGCCAGTTATTTGCGCTTCTTCAAGCAATTCCCAAGAGCGCAGGTCCACCCACTGTGTTTCGCCAAAAAAACGGGGCAGGGTGACGGGCTCAAGCATGCCATGAACCAACTTACCTTGCTTCTGAGCGAAGGTTGCTTCCTCTATCACCGGGTCAGATTTGGTGGAGGCTTTTGTCCAGAGTGTGAAGACAGCCGACGCGGCCTCCAGCTGGTGGCTGATTTCCTGGCGCCATTTTTGACCTGGCAAAATATCCTGATCCCACCAACAGTTTATGCCTTCGGCGAAGAGGAAACGACGAACTTCCCGAACTTGATCTCGATCTTCGGCAGAATAAGAGATGAAAACAAAAGGCAGGGCCGGGTCGAATTGCTTTTCTGGTGGCTTGGCACTTTCACGCCAATCCGGCCAATGGGCGGGTCGGTTGATGTGATCGCGTAGAATGGTGCCAGTGTCTCCTGCCATGCTGTCCACTTGTTTTTGGGTAAGGAAGTGACTATTTGATAGATCAGTAAAGATGGCTTCCGCTGGCGATGTGCCGGAAGTCATCTTTAGTACGATACTCCTAACGCGTGAATCCGTAAGGTCCGCCAGGAACAGGTTCGCCCTGGTCAGGTCCGCCTCGGTCAGGTTCGCCTGAATCAGGTCAAACCGACCAAGGTCGTCTAACTTATCAGCGGCATTGAAAGCCTCATAAATGTTGGCGTTTTCGAAATCCGGAACAAAGTCGTCTTCTTCACGCCTTTCGTTCCAGGCTTCGACGCCTTCGAGGAGCCATTCGATGTGTTGAGGGTTTGCCATTGCGGTTCTGGATGGTTGAGGTTGCGCTCACCTTAAGGGCGGTGGGGTGTTTTGGCAATTGGCGTCTTGGTGGGTGGTGTGACGTTGCAGTCGTGAAACCTTTTCGCGTCACGTCATTCTTGGCTCGACCAAGGATCTCTTTCACACTGTCCTCTCCGCCCCCCCCCACAACCTTCCCCGGAGCCAGAAGGGCATCCGGGGTCTGTTGGCCTTTCGGGGTCTGTTGGCCTTTGTGCTCTATTGGTGAGAGATCCCGGGTCTCACATTGTTCGCCCAGGAAGGTGTGTGAATTGAGGTAGTGGGGAAACCGCTAGAACGACAGCTGAGACCTAACGCCCTTTCCAAAGGTGTAAAAACAGAGCAATCAGGATCACGACATTCATCGCCATGAACAGCAGAATGAACCACATCAACAGGCCAGACGGCGGCAGGTTGATGTAGGCAGCGACGCAGCCGATTAGGGTGAAGATGAAAGCGATGTAGGTAACGATTTTCCAGCCGCGCAGGATTCCCAGGCCCAGCAAGGCATAGACTACACCGAAGGCCGCCATGGGGGGCACGGTCATGCCGGTGATCACAAAAGCCACCACATGGAGGATACCGGAGAGGACCAGCAGTTTACCTGCGAGTTCGAGTGATGAGGTAGGCTTGCTCAGTAAAGACATAAAATTAGGTTCCGCTGTTTTTGGGTTCTGGTCACTCTATCACCCTTTTGCAGGTGGGCAAGTAATCCGCATTAAACAAAATCCAACTCAAACAAAATCTATATGCTTGTTGAGCGGCAACTCGCGGTAGCGTTCACCGGTCAGATCGAAAATCGCATTGGCGAGTGCCGGGATCGAGGGCGGTGTGCCGGGTTCGCCGGCACCGCCCAGCCGGGCTTTGTTGGACAGGGTGGCGAATTCCATCTCCGGACATTGCACCATGCGCATGGCGTCATAGTCGGGGAAGTTGAACTGCTCTGCTTCACCGTCCTCAAACGTGATCTCCCCCATGATCGCAGAGGTCAAACCGTAGATTATGCCAGACATCATTTGAGCCTCGAAGTTCTGGGGGTCAATGACTTTGCCGGGATCGGCCACACACCAGACCTTGTCGATTTTGATCTCTCCGTCAATCTGGCTGACCTTTACGACCTGTGCCACGTAAGTGCCGAACGAGAGGGTGTGCGCGAAGCCCATGCCGCTGCCCGCATTGATCTTGGAGCCCCAGTTTGACATCTCTGCCACTTTCTCAACCACTGCCTTTGCCACCGAGTGGTTGGCCATCAGCTGGAGACGCATTTCCACGGGGTCAACGCCGCGGTGATGGGCGATTTCGTCCAGGAAGCTCTCATGGAAAAAGCCACCAAAGGAGTTGCCGACTGAACGCCAGAAACCTACGGGCACGCCGACCTTTGCATTATAACCATAGACTCGGTAGTTCTCGATATCGATTGGCTGGTTATGAATGCCTTCTGTCAACTGAGGATCGGGCCCGCCGACAGGAAACCCGAGACGGCCCATCGCATCGTAGGTTGGCGAGGGGCTGGAGACCTTGGCATCAAAGCCTTTCAAATTTTTGCTGCTATCGAAGTAGGCATTGAACCGTCCAAGTGCTATAGGGCGATAGAAATCATGGGTCATGTCTTCTTCGCGGGTCCAGGTCATTTTCACTGGTTTGCCTTTGACGGCATTGGCGAGCTTAGCGGCGTGGACCGCGGCGTCATATTCACCACGACGACCGAAACCACCACCCAGGAAAGTCGTGTGGACCTTGACCTGTTCTGTGTCCAGGCCCAGAGCCTCTGCCGCGAATTGCTCAACGATCCCAGGGGCTTGTGTACCTGTCCAGATTTCCGCGCTGTCACCGTTGACCAGGGCTGTCGCGTTCATAGGCTCCATGCAGGAGTGCGCGAGGAAGGGCGCGCGGTATTCCGCCGTGATGCCATCGGGGGCGTCGGCACTGGCTTTGACCACATCGCCGTCATCTCTGAGGGTGTTGAGAGGATCCAGGGAGAAGCCTTTCTCCAATGCTTCCCACATGCCGGCTTGGGTGGCGGGGTAGGGCGCACCGCCCCACTCAACCTCGATTGCATTGACGGCATTAAAAGCGCGCCACGTATTGTCGGCAATAACACCGACGCCGTCACCTAAATCAACAACCTTGACGACACCCGGCATTTTCTTGGCTTCAGCGGCATCATAGGACCGCATTTTACCGCCGAGTTTCGGGTTGGTTCTGACGGAGGCATAGAGCATGTCGTCTAAGCGAACATCGATGCCGAACTCAGCCGTGCCTGTGGCCTTAGCGGGCATGTCGAGGCGCGGCATAGACTTGCCGAGGTACTTCCACTGCGATGGATCACGCAGAGGCACGGTCGCTGGGCGCGCGTCGGCGGCTTCCGATGCGATCTCACGGTAGTCCAATTTCTCACCATTGGCCGGATTGATGACTGCACCATTTTCGGTCTTGAGGCTGGCGGCTTCCACGTCCCAGCGCTCAGCCGCCGCAGTCTTCAAGGCCTCCCGCGCGGAACAACCCGCCATGCGCATCTTGTCAATGCCATCGATGGTGGCGGTGGAGCCACCCGTTAGCTGAATCGCGAGAATCTTGCCAAGCTTCTTCATGCCTGAGCGCAGGGTCTCGGCCAGGAAGGATTTGTCGAACTCGTTAAACGGCACCCCGGCGGCAAACATGGCATTGTTGTAGTAAGCCGACGCCGCGGGGCCGTGTTCAAACTTGACGCTTTCCCAAGCGACATCCAGCTCCTCAGCGACCATGGCGGCCAGTGTTGACTGAATGCCTTGACCCATCTCCGCGCGTGGCGTGATGATTGTAACACCGTCTTTGTTGATCAAAACAAAAGGATTGAGCGTTGCATCACCCTCAGCCAGATCATCTAACAAGGGGTTGGCGTAAGGTTTTTTGTATGTGTAGACCCCAAAGGCGGCGCCACCAGCAACTGCAACAGAGCCGATGAGGAATGAGCGGCGTGCAATCGTTTTCAACTTGCCCATTGTCTTAACCCTCCATCTTAGAGGCGGCGGATTTGATCGCGGCCCGGATACGGGGGTAGGTGCCACAGCGGCAGAGGTTGCCCGACATGGCCTCATCGATTTCATCATCGCTGGGGTTTGGGCTAGTCTGGAGCAATGCCGCCGCCGACATGATCTGGCCGGACTGGCAATAGCCACATTGCGCGACCTGCTCTTCGATCCAGGCTTCCTGGATCGCTGCCAAGTTATCAGGTGTGCCGATGCCTTCGATGGTGGTGATTTCGCCCTCGACATCACCAACCGCCGTAGAACAAGAACGGATAGGTTCACCGTTCATATGAACCGTGCAAGCACCACAAGCGGCAACACCACAACCGAACTTTGTGCCGGTGTATCCCAACTCGTCTCTCAGGACCCAAAGCAACGGCATGTCCGCCTCCACTTCTATTTCGTGAGCTTTTCCGTTAATAGTCAGTTTCATTGACGGCTCCTGGGCGCTATGCTGATGTAATCAGTCGTTTACTAGCGTTGGGCTTTTGAAATGTCAACATTCGTTTACTTGAGTTAAAATCATTGATTTGTAAGTCTAATAAACCCAGAAATGCCGATGCCACCAAGGAAGCGATCCTAGAGGCCGCACGCATCGCCTTTTCAGAAAAGGGCATTGACGGTGTGGGCGTGCGCGAGATTGCAGAGGCCGCCGGTTGCAACGCGGCGCTGGTTAACCGTTACTTCGGCGGCAAGGAGCAGCTCTTTGCGGCGGCCCTTGTCGGTGCCTTTGATATGAGCCAGCTGTTGGAATTGCCAAAGGACCAATTTGCGGAGGCCATGGCGGCTTACATGGTGAGCAAGCGCACCGAGCATAAGACCTTTGATCCCATGTTCCTGGCTTTGCGGTCAATCTTTAACCCAAGTGCGATGGAGCTGGTGCGCCAAGAGATCCAAACCCATGTGACAGACGTTTATGCGTCATGGCTGGACGGCGAAAACCGCCAGCTGCGCGCGGCGATGATCGGCTCGCTCTTTGCCGGTTTCTACCTGTCTCGTTTCGTGATGTGCAGCGAGAGCATGGGCTTTGAGCATGACGAGACCTTGGCACCTCTGTTGGCTAAGACGTTGCAGATTTATGTTGAGGGGTAAGTTGTTAAGTTTTCCAAAGAATCGCAAGAGATCTTGAATTTTTCTTTCTCAGGATGTATATTGTATTAAATATTTCTTGAGAAAGGATGACTCATGGCAATAGCACAGATAGAACGGGAGCTGCCGGACCGTTCCGAAGTTGTTGGGAAGGCCGTTCTTCGGTCCGCTGAGTTACTTGGACTAAGTGCGGCACAGCTTGGCAAAGCTGTTGGGCTGAGCGAGGCATCCGTTTCGCGGTTAAAGTCTGGCACTTTCCGACTTGAAGTCGGCAGTCCTGCCTATGAATTGTCGCTCTTTGTTATACGGGTGTTTCGCTCCCTCGATTCCATCGTTGGCGGTGATAAGGATGTGGCGCAATCATGGATGAAGAATAAAAACTCTGTTCTGGGCGCGCGGCCTTGCGAGATGATCACATCTCTGCCGCGATTGGTTGATCTGGTAAACTACCTCGATAGTCGCCGAGCTCTTGTCTAAGGACGACCTGCCAGAATTCAATCAACATTTCCGCCGGTGCGCCGGGCGCTGTTGGCGCGTGGTAGAGGCTCAGCATATTACATCGACCCTCAAACTCGTCGATAACCTAGATGAACAATCCGTGCTGGAGGAAGCGCTAGAGGGATCCAAGCCGTTGATACCGGCGGACTGTCAGCATCTCTGTTATCTCTTTGCCGGACCATTTCGCTATGGAGCAATCTATCCTCATGGTTCTCGCTTTAGGAGAGCAGGCTTCACTGCTGGGGTTTATTACGCTTCGGAGCAGTCTTCGACGGCCATTGCAGAAGTAATATTCTACCGGATGCTGTTCTTTATTGAGTCGCCCGCAACACCTTGGCCTGCGAATGCTACTGATTATTCAGCGATCGAGGCGGCTTTTCAAACCACGACGATGATCGATCTGACCAACGAACCCTACTTGAGCAGGCTTAGTGATTGGACTGATCACAATTCTTATGGGGCTTGCCAGGATTTGGCAGATAAGATCCGGGAAGCAGGCGGGGACGTCATTCGCTATTCGTCCGTTCGTGATCCACAGCGCGGGAAGAACTTGGCGCTTCTGTCTGGGCAAGTGTTCGCAAAGGCGGATCCGGTCGGTCAAGAAAGCTGGCGCATCAAACTCAGCAACCAAGGGGCGGTCGCCATTCGTGATTTTCCTCGCCTACAGTTTGAGTTTCCCTGGTCGGATTTTGACGACGATAATCGCTATAATGAAGATCTGTTAAGGCGGTAGTTTGGTATTAGAAAAGGGAGTCTAGCATGACCTGCACGCATTCACTTCATAAAGACAAAGTGGCGCTGATCGCTGGTGGCGGAGGTGGTATGGGGCTGCAGACTGCTTTGGACTTGTTGAAAGCTGGCGCTCGAGTGTGGGTTTTGGATATGAAGCCGGAACCGCATGAGTTGAAGGAGCAGGACAGGGCGCATTACTTTCAGGGCGACGCAACCGATCAGACACAGCTCGATAGGCTTTTTGCCGACATCGAAGCGAAAGCAGGGCATCTCAACTATCTGGTCAATACAACAGGAGTGCTCTGGTTTGATCGCGATAAATCGTTTCTTGAGATCGATATGGACGTTTGGGACCAGGTTTATGAGATCAATCTCAAGTCTTTGGTTTTGACGACCAAGGGCGCGGTTCCGCTCATGCGAAAAGCAGGTGGAGGGGCCATGGTTCATATTTCCTCTATCGACGCTTTATCCGGGGATGCAGCACCGCAAGACGCTTACGGCTCTGCTAAAGCGGCGCTAATACGTTTCTCCAAATCAGTGGCGGTCCAGTGTGCGAAAGATGGCATAAGGTCGAACACGATCCTTCCGGGTGGTGTTCACACTTCTATGCAGGAGCGCTGGGATCTTGATCCATCGAAGAAAGAGGCGTTGGCAAACTTCGTGCCGCTGGGTCGGGTCGGGGTGGCTCAAGATATCGCAAATGCCATTCTCTTTCTGCTTTCTGACAAGGCCTCATACATCACCGGCACAGAACTGGTCATTGATGGCGGCATTCGCGCTTTACCATAAATTACCAAATCGGTAAATAATAGTAGACAAAAGGGCCGGTTTCGGCTATAGATGGTGATAGTTTGAGAATCGTTTGACTTCTCCCATGGGTCGACGCCTCTCGCTTTCCCCATTTTCTGTTTTCAGGTTAATCGTTGAAACCACTCCTATCAGAGCGGCAAGAAGCTTTCACGCGTGCGGTGGTCAGAGGGCTTGATCCTGTTCAGGCCTTTCGTGATGCAGGTTACAGCGGTGGCCCGGCAAAGGCCGAGCGCCTGCTACATCTGCCACGTATTCAAGAGCGGTTGGAGGAACTGAAGCAAGAGGCTCCAGAGGAACAGATCCCAGAAGCGACATCCGACCCGCCTCTTACCAACGACCCCTACGAGACCATCTTCCACGCCGCGCTCGCCGAAAAGAAATACGGCGACGCCCTCAGGGCCCAACAAGCCCGCGAAGCCAAAAGCAAAAGCGGCGATGTCGCTTTCCAACCCATCGACTTACAACGTTTGAACGAGGCTCAGCGCAAAGCCCTGCGCGGCCATATAGAGGCTGCCTTCACGCTGCTTGGGTTACGACCAGAAGATTTGTAAGCGACGGTTGATTGCCTGGTACAGCTTGCGCTAAGGTTGAGCAATGCGTGATCATGAAGCTCAGCCCAACATCGTTCTTCTTCCTGGTTTGGACGGCACGGGGATTTTGTTGGAGGAGCTCGCAAGCAAGCTCGCTGAGAATTTTGATGTCACTGTGATCACCTACCCCATGGATGCAAGCCTGGGGTACAAGGAGTTGACGGCGTTGGTTCGAGCCCAACTGCCGGATAAGCCTTTCATTCTATTGGGTGAATCTTTCTCCGGCCCCATCGCCATAGAACTTGCTGTGCAAGAAAAAGAGCGGATGGCGGGGTTGGTTCTGGCGGCAACCTTTGCGAAAGCACCCAAACCTCGGTTCTTGACGCCACTGATCTCCCTTTATCACTCTGCGCTGGCACCGGCTTGGCTGTCGCGCGCCTTGTTGCTTTCTGGTTTTGGTGACAATGTTTTGTCGAGAAAGTTGCAGACCGTCCTGACCTCTCTGCCAGACGCCGTCGTGCGCAAACGCTTGCGCGAGGTGATGGCGGTCGACAAGACCGAATTCCTGCACCAAATCGAATGCCCAACTCTTTACTTTAGCGGCAAGAAAGATCGCCTGATCGGCGCTAAACCAGCTGAGCTGATCCAAAATAAAGTGCCCAATTGCCAGGCCCAAACGTTGGATGCACCCCATATGCTGTTGGCTACTCGTGTGGATGTCCGCGCCTGATCATTAATGTGCCGCCGCGCTATGGCAAGACAGAGCTGGCCGTGCGCTTGTTCATGGCTTGGTCCTTGGCGCTTAATCCTAAGGCACGGTTCCTGCACCTCTCGTATTCTGACGACTTGGCCTTGGAGAACTCTGCCGCCACGCGAGAGATCCTGCGCTCTGATGCCTTTCAACGGCTGTGGCCGATCAAACTGAAGGACGCGACCAAGTCGAAAAAGAAGTGGGCGACAGAGGCGGGCGGTGGCATTTATGCGGCGTCCGCCGGTGGAGCCGTGACGGGATTTGGTGCCGGTTCGACGGTGCCAGACTTAGACGATCAGGGCAGGGTCTTGTTTGGTGGTGCTGTGATCATTGATGATCCGCTGAAACCCGAAGATGCATTTTCTGAATCCATCCGTAATCGAGTGAACCGTCGCTTTCATTCCACCATTCTTTCCAGACTGAACGCGCGCGATACGCCGATCATTTTGATCATGCAACGCCTGCACGAACAAGACCTCTCTGGCTACTTGTTGGACCAAGAGTTCGAGGATTGGCATCAGCTCAAGTTGCCAGCTCTGGATGACGACAGCGAGCAACCACTCTGGCCCGAACGGCATTCAAAAGATGAGCTCCGCCGGATCGAGCGCGCCGACGCTTATGCCTTCGCCGCACAGTATCAACAGCAGCCGGTGAAGCTTGGCGGCAGTCTGTTCAAAGACAGCTGGTGGCAGTTCTATGAGCACAAACCTGGCAATTTGGTCTGGCGTGCGATCTACGCCGATACTGCTCAGAAAACCGGTGAAGCCAATGACTATTCGGTTTTTCAATGTTGGGGATTTGGTGAGGATGGCCGGGCCTATTTACTTGATCTCATCCGTGGCAAATGGGAAGCGCCGGAATTGGAAGTTCAAGCCATGGCGTTTTGGAACAAACACCGCACCAACGACCCCCGACAACCCGCACCGCTTCGCAAGTTTGTGGTCGAGGATAAAGTCAGTGGCACGGGCTTGTTACAAAAACTGGCCCGCGAAGGTTTGCCAATCGAGGGATTGCAACGCGCGCGAGACAAGCTGACCCGAGCCATGGATGTTGTCGGCTTTGTTTCATCGGGCCAGGTGTTCTTGCCATCTGATGCGCCTTGGCTTTCTGACTACTTGCAGGAGTTAAGACAGTTTCCGCAAGGCCGATATGATGACCAGGTTGATCCAACGTTGGACGCCCTTGCCGATATGCTGGGCGGCGGGCAGAGCCTCTATGATTTGCTTTGAGTGGAGTTGGAAATTGGCACGGTTTCAACTCAGACACTTTCCCGGACGAACGAAGTGGGATTTGGGACCTTTGAAGGCTGAGCACGGCAGGTGAGAGATCTTTGGTCAAGCCAAGGATGACGTTTTGGGGCAGGCGGTTCCACTTGATCTCTTGTTGCTTCTTTGCTGCGACGTCATTCTGGAATCCTCAACGAGGATATCCAGGATCTGTGGACGACAGTGCACCAGAGGTGAGAGACCCCGGATGCCTTGCAAGCTTCGGGGCATGTCTTTTCTCCTTTCCCAGCTTCAATTTGAATATTCCCTAAACGAGCCTTGTAATTAGGAAGGTTGAACGCGTCGATGACATCTCCGGTACGCATGGCGCTCATGCTGTTCTATGCCAGCTCCCTACTGAATTTGATTCTGGCCTTTGGCGTTATGCTGTCTTGGAATGCCAGTGGGGGTGAAAGCGACTATGACGCGATTGCGGTTGGTGTCACGGCGCTGGAAATCTTGCTCGCGATTGTCGCCGGTGGGGGGTATTGGCTGGTCAGGGGTGCCGCGATCCGGTCGTCGGAGCGGGAAACCAGAGCAGAGCTGGCCAGGACCCTGCCAGGTCAATTGGAAACGCAGCTGACCAACCGTTTGAATCACCTCTTGCCGTCGCTTGTGAAAGCAGAGTTAGAGCGCATTGTGCCGCCTGCCGTCGCGCGCCAGTTGGGCCGACTGGAGGACGCGGTATTGATGCGCCTCCTCGACGAATTGTTTGACCGTGGATTGATTGATGATCTGGACCGAGACTGGGGACAGTCTGTTGATCCAGACGCAGAAGAAAAAGAGAATTGAGATATATGATAGGCGTGGATCAGCTCATTGAAAGCTACCGCAGTAAACTGGCAGTGGATGCTTATGGCTTGGCGAAAGCTCTGGACTTGGAGGTTGTTGAAAGTGAGTTGGAGCCGAATATCTCCGGCGTCATTGAACCCTCTGGCTCCTCATTTCGCATCACTCTCAACAAAGAGGACCACAAGTTTCGCAAGCGCTTTACGCTGGCACACGAGCTAGGCCATTGGCTCTACCACTCTCACTTGATCGGCGCGGGTGTTGGTGACAATCGCCTCTACTACAGCAGTGATACCGAGCGCTTCTACAACACGTCTATACGCCGCCGCCATGAGAACCAAGCCAATGCTTTTGCGGCTTGGTTATTGATCCCCGATGGACTGCTTGAAAAGGATCTCTGCAGTTTTAGAGGGAAGCCGGATTGGAGCTATCTCTCTAACCGCTATCAGATTTCCAAGGCAGCGCTCAAAATCAAGGCCCGTCATCTGGGGCGGAGAATGTCGTCGCAATAAGCCTGTAAGCTCGGTTTCTCCTCCCAGAACTAGGAGGTAATGCCTAATTCAAGTTTACTTCCTTCCTTCGCGATCTACCGTTCATAAAGCTTTAGTTCTGAAGTTGAGTGAGGAGAAATGGAATGAACTGGCTTAAAAAACAAAGTGTTGTTGCCTTTGGTGTCGGTCTGTCGATGACGGCACTGACGGGAATGACTGTTTCAGCCCAAGAAAGAATCGTCGAGAACCCACCGCTTGCTTCGGTGGTCCCCGTTGACCGCGGTGTTCAAATGATGGGGACCATGTTGCCGGAAACTGGTGGCAGTTACCAGGGGCGCTCCCCCACGGGTGAGGTCGTTTGGGATACGGACATCAAGTATGTCAACGCCACCATCTTTAACCCCCGCACTGGTGAAAATGACAAAGTGGAGCTGCGCGCTTACAGTCAAAACAGCATTCAACCCAATGCACCCTTCGTGGCCCCGACGATAAACATGTGGCCGGGGGAGACGTTCAGGGTAAATCTCAACAACCAACTGCCCAAGAAAGATGAGAGTTGCAAGGTGAGCGGAGATCCCAATATCCCGCATTGTTTCAACTCAACCAATCTTCATACCCATGGGTTATGGATCAACCCAGCAGGTAACTCTGATAACGTTCTGATTAAGATCGACCCGGGAGTCAAATTCCAATACGAATATAATGTGCCGCCGGATCATCCGGCTGGAACCTTCTGGTATCACCCCCATCTACACGGCTCCACCGCTTTGCAAGTTGGCAGTGGTATGGCTGGTGCACTGATCATTCGCGGGGATAGAACGCCCATTCTCAATGGCTCAGAGATTAAGTCCGGTGATATCGATACGCTGTTGCGCTACACTTCTGGTGCTCAGTTTAACGAGCGCATTATGTTGTTCCAACAGATCCCCTACGCTTGCCGCAAACAAAGCGGTGCCATCTATAAAGATGGCGATGGCAACTGGGCCTGCCCGGCGGATCAGAATGTAATGGGCAAAATCGAGCAATACGGTGGGCAATTTGGACCTTCTGACTGGAGCAACTCTGGTCGCTACACCTCTATCAATGGCGTTGTAGCTGGTGATTTCAAGGGTACTGAAGTTGGCAAAATCGCACGCTGGCGTCTCATCCATGGCGGCGTCAGGGATACTATCAACCTGACGGTCCTGAAAATGCCGGGCGAAAGCGGAAAACTGGCAACGGCGAAAGATTTCGCGTCTGACGCGGCTCAGGAAGACTTCATCGCTAACCATTGCACTGGCACAGCGGTTAAGCAATTCTCTTTCGCGACGGACGGTTTGACCCGTGATTTCGTCGTGCCACAAGACAGCAGCCGGCTTCAGCCAGGGTACCGCGAGGATCTGCTCATGGTGTTTGCTGAACCTGGGACCTATTGCCTGATCGATAAAGAGTCCGCCGCTGGTGGCAATGTCAATAATCAAGCGAATTTCAACGAGATCCTCGGTTTCATCAAAGTCGCCCCCAGCAGTGATGGTACGGTCGTTGGCGACCCAGCCGAGTTCATTCAAAAGGGTCTGATGCAGGCGGCGGACAAGTATATGCCGAACGATGTTAAAATCACTGTCTTAGCCGCGCTGAAAGATGGACTAAAACTAACGGCCTTCGCACCACACGAACCGATCACCGCGGAAGAAGTCACGGGTGATCAAGGTTTGGCATTCAACATTGATACCGGTGCCAGCCCGACGCGTTTTGAAGTGGGGCAGTTGGACGACAATGGTAACCCATTCGAGCTTGAACCATATAAGCCAGGGGTCATGAACCGCGATCTTACGCTAGGCGATGTGGACGAATGGACGATGAAATCCAAATTCGTCAGTCATCCGTTCCATATTCACGTTAATCCTTTCCAGGTAGTTGAAGTGATCGACAACAAAACCGGAAAAGATGTCAGTGGATATGAGGCGGGCAACAACTCGCCCTATGCTCGGACCAAAGGGGCCTGGAAGGATACATTGATGATCCATGGTCCAAACCCAGGCGTCGACTTCATTCCTTATACGGTTAAAGTTCGGACACGCTACCAACGCTATATCGGTAAATTTGTGCTTCATTGCCATATCTTGGATCATGAAGATCAAGGCATGATGCAGAACGTGATGATCTCGCTGCCAGATGGCAACGGCGGGTCAACAGGACTAGAGCACCACTGATTGAGCTTTCAGCGACATGTAAGGGGTATGAGAGTTGATCTCATACCCCTTTGCTTTTTAGGAAACAAAAAGTTAGAGCATGTTGCGTTTAATTGTTTCCATATCCAGCCGCCTTTAGGAAGTTGTGACATTCTTCGTCCGAGAAGAGATCGCAGACTTGTCCAAGCCTCTTCCATAGTTCTTCATAAGTTCTTGCGGCTGCCTTACGCAT
>CAJQQZ010000017.1 GCA_905480575.1 uncultured Alphaproteobacteria bacterium
AACACGCTGATTGCGCCAAACCAGCCGATCGCGCAAAATAACGTTTAGAGAGTGGAAGCTTGGCATGCGAATCATCCTTGGAAAGATTGAATCGCAAACTTGCCAAAATTTCACGCTCTAAGCAAATTGACGGGTAGTGTGACTTGAAACGCTTGTTGTTCTCTTTCATGTTCTCACGCGCGAGCTTGATGGGGAACTCATCCCTGATTTTTGACCCAGCTCATCCGAAATTTACTCAGGATAGTACGAAGAAAGAATCTCATGTTTCTTGGCTGTTGCCCTTTGGACGGAATTTGTCGAACCTGTTCAGCCCATTCTTTAGGGCTGGTAAGGTCGCCAATAAACGGATAGACCTAATCGATCTCCATACGATCCATTGTTTGAGTATGCCCCAGGAAATGAACGGGCCCCTCAGTGCAAACCTGCCGAATGTTTTCAACAGACAGGACATCTTCGTCAACTTCAATGCCACGAACAGTTCTCAACACAGACCCGATCATATCGTTATCAAGAATTGCTCCTTCAAAAAAGAACCCTAACAATGATGCGTGAATTCCAGCGCATTCGTAGATCATGTTACAGCCAGCTTGTGCCAGTAGAACTTCTGTGTATCTTTTCTCGTAGCATGATTGCGCATCGGGCACTTTAGAATCGGTCATTCCAGCGGGAACTCCTACCGGAAGATCGTAACATTGCCCCATCTGCACACAAGCTGAGCTTAATATAGCCTGTTCGCCAGAACCGCCGCTCATTGCACCAGTACGAAGATCGGAGACAAAAGGGCCTTCAGTAAAGGAGGTTCCGATATGCTTAGTTGTGCCAGACAAGCAGGCATAAAGTGTGTTTAGATCCAGCTCGCGCGGATCCGTAACATCGCGATATACAATAGGCCGTTGTAAGTAGTTAACATTGTCAAGAGTGTCGACCATCCGCGCTATGTCGTATAGGTCAGAGACCGTTTATTCTCTATAGGAGTTGTTTGCGCTGTCCACAATGTGGACAGCAGCTCCACCGGTTCCAAAGTGCACCTTCTTATCCCCGGGCTCCAAATTGTGCTTTTGTTCACGACCGTGAAGCACGAAACGACGGGCGGCTATCTTCAAAGTGTCCTGGATCGGCTTTCTTGGGAAAAGCAAGCGGCCTTCTTCGGTGAAGGTGCCGCCTGCGACCGTCACAAGCTCAATATAACTGGGTATCACGTCTGCACGATTGATCTCTTTTAAAGTCTGTAAGACAGCTTCAGTAACGCATTCAACTTGCTCTTCCGTGAGGGGGCGGTAAGCTCCTCCCTCAAGCCCTTTCTTTACGGGACGTTTCTCCTCAGCGAGAGGAGCAGATCTTACGGCTTGTCGTGCACGGCGTCCGCCGCGGCGGGAAGAAACGATTTCGTTCATGAGCGTTTGCTCTGGACACAAAATTTAAACTAACGTCGCACTTCAATGGTCAGTGGCAGTTCGTCAATCAATTAGGAACCTGTGTGAAACGAATATTCGGCACTGTATCTACTTCGTATGCTTTACGCATCGTCCGAAAGAAGTGAATTGAATGGATTCGGGCCTTAAATTTAGTGTGGAGGTCGAATCCCTGTTTCGATTCTGTTCGAATCTGAATTGTGATAAAGGCCGATTCTTCAATAGAATCGGCTAGATAGCGGATTCTTTGTAAGTTGAATCTGAAGAATCAAATAAAAGCATGAGAACAAAGAGGGATCATGGTGGGAAGTCACAAAAAATTCTCGATTCGTGACAATTATGAGTCATTTATTATTTAGCTTTATGTTAACAATGTGGTACGCCGCACTTGTGGAAGCGGGTTATTTTGTTCGTTTCTGCGGTTTTATTTAAGCAAAGCTCTTTTCGGAGAGTTATTTTAAAAAATTTATTTATCGGCGGCTTGCCGTCGAACAACTTATTAAGGACAAAAAACATGGGTTGGACTGAAGAACGCGTTGATCAACTTACGCAGCTTTGGATCGAAGGTTTGAGTGCATCAGAAATTGGTCGCCGCCTAGAAGTTTCTAAGAACGCAGTTATTGGTAAAGCACACCGTTTGGGTCTCCCAAGCAGACCGTCGCCAATTAAGCGCTCTGTTTCTTAATCAATAATTCAAGACTACTAGGACTTTACTAAATGAGTTGGAGTGACGAGCGCATAGCGGAGCTGAAGCAGTTATGGTCCGAAGGACATAGTGCTGCGGAGATTGGGCGTCGATTGGAAGTTTCCAAAAACGCCGTAATCGGTAAAGCTCATCGGCTTGGCTTGCCGAGCAGACCCTCTCCCATAAAGAGAGAACGTTTGACGGCAAAACGGGCAGCTAAGCCCGCAATGTCGATCCCTCCGAAGCAAAAGTCCAAGGGCCCATCATGTTGTTGGCCTAACGGCGATCCAGGCGATGTTGATTTCTACTTCTGTGGTAAACCAGCAATGGCCGGAAAGCCCTATTGCGAAGAACATTACGAGCGCGCCTATATTCTGACCCGCCCAAAAAGCGGTGATTGATTAGGAACGTTGGGTTCTAATGATGGTTTTTGACAAGGGCTCGATTTATCGGGCCCTTGTTGCATTAGCTTATGTGTGGTTTGAATCTAACCTTCAAACTCCATCAAACTAACAACTGGTACGTCCAAACGATCTCTTGCCCCAAGATTTGTGAGTTCGACAAGGCAGACGGCCGCTACAACTGTGGCTCCGCAAGATCGAACTAACTCGATGGTTGCTTTAAGGGTGCCACCAGTAGCAAGAAGGTCGTCCAAAACGACAACTTTCTGACCCTTTTGGATGACATCAGCCTTTATTTCTAAACGGTCACTGCCGTATTCGAGGTCGTAGTCGATGCCAATTGTTTCACCAGGCAGTTTTCCTGGCTTACGAATCATTGTGAACCCAAGATCCAACTCAAGAGCGAGCGGGGCTGAAAGCAAGAAGCCGCGAGACTCAATCCCACAGAGCAAGTCGGGTTCAAAGTCTTCAACAATTGTCGCAATCTGCCGAATGGCGGCACGCCACGCTTTTGGACACGCCAACAGAGGCGAAACGTCGTAAAACAGAATTCCGGGTTTTGGAAAGTCTGGGATCTTCCCAATGTAGTTTTCTAGGTCCATGAGATTCTTTCTCGAAAATACGAATCTGATGAATCTAGGCCTTTTTTCTTGGTTTCGCCACAGATGGTGACTAATAAAGGCCGCTAGAGTGGATTCTTTTTTGAAAACTTCTGATGCCGATACGTGCCGCACGCAATTGATTGGCCTCTGAGTAAATTAGAAACCCATGGTTGTTGTGACAAACCGAATCAATGGAACAAGAGATCTTATGCGATCCTTAGGGAAAATATTACTGAGACTATCCTTTCTGAGTTTGTTTTTGGCGATTTTTCCTTCTATCGCTTTGGTGGCAGCTCAGACTGATGAAGCCCAAGACTCATCTGTGTTAGAGGCCACATCGAGTGGAGAACCAGATCAAATTGAATCTGCGACTGGGACCGATGAGCCTCAGAAGAGCGAGCCGGAAGTTGAGTATTTCCCTAAAAGTAGGGTGAACGAAGATCTGTTGGTCATCGGAACAGGACCTGTTTCAGGAACTTTCTATGCCGTTGGTGGGGCGATTTGCAGAGCTGTTAATCGAGGTACTGACCGACATAACCTGCGCTGTCTTGTAGAGCCAACGTCTGGATCGCACGACAATCTCCAGTTGCTGTCTGACAAAAGAATAGATCTAGCTATTGTTCAATCAGATTGGCAGTTTTACGCCTACAAAGGCCTAGCCAATTTTGCGGAGACGGGTGCCCAAGAAGAATTGCGGCATCTGATATCGCTCCACCATCATCCTTTGTATTTGGTCGTGTCGCCGTCTAGTGAAGCTTTTAGCCTCGTCGACCTCAAAGACCACAAAGTGAATTTGGGCCCCAAGGGTAGCGGGCAGAGGGCTTTCGCGGAAGTTGCCCTAGCGTCTGTCGGACTTAGCAGTAAAGATCTAGCTAGCGCGGGTGAACTTGGTCCGCGTGAGCAGTTGGATGCACTTTGTGATGGAGAGATTGATGCGTTCATCGTCGCTGTCCCCAAGCCGTCTGGATTGATCCGGTGGGCAACCGACCGTTGTGGCGCTAGGCTAGCGGAGTTTGGAAGCGGTGTTTTCTCGGCCTTGTTGTCGGAAAATCCCTATTTAAATCAATTGGATATACCAGCGGGATCTTACCGGAACACACCCGTCGACATTGCTACCTTTGCCGTGGTTTCGACACTGGTGACGCGCAGCGACGTTCCAGATCATGTGACGAAAGAGATTGTAGCCGCGGTCGTCGATCATTTTGATGATTTTAGGCGGCAACACGCGGTGTTGGAGAGCCTCCAGTTGACTTCTCTTCCTGTCGACGGAGCGACGGCTCCGCTCCATGATGGTGCAGAGATTCTCTTTAAAGAGAAAGGTCTGTCTATTCTAACTGGCCTTTCTCAGTAGAATGCTGCCTCTTTTCAAGTTCGCCACAAAGGCATGGATCGCAACGGTGGTACTCTTGGCGGTTTTGCAGTCTTGCTCTCAGTTTTCTCCCTCTCAGACAACTGGCAGTGCGCCGGTCTCTAACGCTCAAGTTCAGCAACAGTCCTTGGCTCCAGCGCCTCAAAAAACGGCCTCCGGCGTACAGCCTGTAGTGGTTGAGACGGTGTCGACTGGCCCAACACATGCAAGCTTAGAAGGACTTCTTCAATCTAGTCGATTGATGAATGCCAGGAATGATCCTGATGCCTATCCTTCCGTCGTTCCCCCTTCTTTTGAGCAGGAAAAATGGAACAATCGGATTGGGCTGTTTCAATCTGATTCCACAGGTGTGTTTACTTCAAATTTTGGATGGAGGCGTCTGAACGGGAAAGCAAACTTCCACAATGGCGTTGATGTTTGGGTCAAGCCTGGAACTGAAATATTGGTACCGGTTTCTGGTGAGGTAGTTCTTGCGAAAACGGCTGGTAACCAAAGCGAGGTCATTATTCGTAAGGGAGGGGTGCTTCACACACTGCTCCATGTCAAACCGGCCACAGGGCTTTCGGTTGGCTCGACAGTCCAGCGAGGGCAGGTTGTTGGCTATCAAAGTGATTACAACCACCTTGAGTATGCCACCTATATCGTGCCCAATTCTTCTCTCTCTGACCGGTCCCGTGACAATGCGATCAATCCCTTTGTGTTGCATGCGCAGCCTCACCTAGTAGACTAACTCTATGGGGACGATTCTGTATAGAACAACACGACTGTTTTTCATGATGCTTGGGCTTGCAGCTCTTGTTAGTTGCACAGCTGTGGCACCTACTTCAGAAGACAGCTCAAAAGCGCCGGACGTTGCCGAGACAATTCCAGCGGTAAAAGAACGCCCATACTTTGCTGAACACAATCCCCATCAGCGTCCGAAGTATCTTCCGTACAAATTTGCAAAGAGACCTTGGCTAAACCGTATTCCGCTACTCGAAAATGCTAATCAGGGTGTGATGTCTTCAGATTTTGGTTGGCGACGGCTGTATGGTCGAAAGGACTTCCATGGCGGAATAGATATTCAGACGCCTAACTATGCTGGTGTTATCTCGACTGTATGGGGACGGGTAGTGCATACGAATCGTCGCGGTTATCGCGGTGGATTAGTTGTTGCTGCTTCGACTGGGCGTCTTTACACTTTTTGGCATATCTATCCCCTTCGTTCGTTGAGGGAAGGGGATCGTGTCTCACCAGGTCAAGTGATAGGCCGTGTTGCCCCATCAGGGAAGAGGACCCATCTGCACTATGCTATCCACAACGTCTTTGACGGAAACTGGAAGAAAAGAAGTGATAAGAATGCCATTGATCCAATGTTTATTCACGGCGTGCCAAGGATTACCGCTCCGTTGTCAGCCCTGAAAACCTCTCTAGTCGATTGGCACCATTTTTCCTGGGTTCATGAGCCCATCCGGGTCGAGCGCTTTTTTAATTTTGCGCATCAGCGTAACTTCGATTTCGGGCTTGAACCGCAGGTTCTCGGCGATCTTGAGGTAGCCAATGCCGTGCTCAGCGCTGATTGAGCCGCCTAGTTCGACAACAATGTTGTGAACCTCTTCATTCATGGCGTGCATGAACTCCATATAGTTTTCGTGTTTCATGTCGGCAGGTTGGCTGACATTGTAATGAATGTTGCCATCACCCAAATGTCCAAAGGGAAGGGGTCGACACCCCGGAACGACCTTTTGGCAGACATCATAAGCCCGCTCCAAAAACTCCGGAACTTTAGAGACTGGAACTGACACGTCGTGTTTTATGCTAGCGCCAGGAATTTTTTGTGCCTCGACCAAGGTTTCTCGGATCTGCCACAATTGCGCTGATTGTTGTTCACTCTGCGCTATGACGGCATCTAGGATCAGTTCTTCCTCGAAACCTTCGGCTAGAATCGCCTCAATGTCCGTTTGGAAAGCCTCATTCTTGGTCGAAGGTGCGATTTCGAAAAGGACATACCAAGGGTAGTTGCCATCTGGAAGAGGGTCTCTGCAGGCGGAGTAGTTTTCTATTACTAACTCGACTCCCGCTCTTGGCATTATCTCAAAACTGGTGAGCCATTCGCCACTGGATTCTCGCAAAGTTGATAAGCATTGGAGCGCATGATGGGGGCTTTCCAGACCTAAGAAACCGGTGATCTTTGCCGCTGGCTTTGGAAACAACTTGAGCACCGCAGCCGTGACAACACCAAGCGTGCCCTCCCCACCGATGAAAAGTTGTTTCAGATCATAGCCTGTATTGTCTTTTCTCAGCCGCCGTAGCCCATGCCAGATTTCGCCATCCGGCAGGACGACCTCTAGGCCAAGAACAAGTTCACGCATGTTACCATAGCGAAGCACTGTTATCCCACCTGCGTTTGAACCGATGTTACCACCAATTTGACAAGTGCCTTGAGAACCAATCGAAAGCGGGAAGAGACGGTCAGCATCGTCGGCGGCATCTTGCACTTGCTGCAGGGTACAACCAGCGTCCACAACGATAGTGTTTTCAAGGGGATCAATCGAGCGGACCGATTTTAATCGCTTAACGGAGATGATTACCTCGGAACCCTCGCCATGTGGAACACCTGCGGCTACAAGGCCAGTGTTGCCACCCTGCGGGATCATTGGGATCTTGAAGCGGTTGCAAATTTTGACGACACTGGAAACTTCTTGAGTATTACCAGGTACAGCAACAAAGGCTGCTTTCAAATTACGGTAATGTCCGCGCCATTCATGTTCAAAGGCGGCTTTTTCGCTATCTTGATCGATGAGATAAGGCTCGCCAACGATCTTAACGATTTCGACTTTCGCGGAAGCGATAGCATCTGTCTTCGGAGCTTTCATTCTTCTATTTAGCCTCTGCTGCCCGACGGAGCCGGTCATTGATAGCTCTGCCCAAGCCAACTTCAGGAATGGGAACCACTACGATTTCAGATATAGTTCTTCTATCCATTTCGTGAAGGTAGGCAAAAAGATTAGATGCAGCTTCAACCAAGTCTCCAGTAGGGCTCAAGTTAAGCAGCTCTCCACTGTGGCCGAGATCTTGGTTGGAAAAAGCAATGACACCGGAACCTGGAAGGTTAGAGAGCGAATTGATTCTAATGGGTTTTTCGGGGGCATAGTGTCTAAGGAGTTGTCCAGGCGAAGATGGCGCTTCTTGGTCGATCGCATCTGTGGCGATATCTAACGCAACAACTTTCTCGATTTCCTCTCGCGACAATCCTCCTTCTCTCAGAAGGGTAGGCTTATCCCTGGAACAATCGACGATTGACGATTCAAGCCCAACCGTTGCCGCTCCGCCATCTAAGATGAACTGAATGTTTTCTCTCAGAGAGTCTCTTACATGCATCGCGGAAGTTGGACTTAACTGACCAGAACGATTGGCGCTAGGGGCAGCAATAGGCTGCCCGAGCCTTTTTAAAAGACTTTGAGCGATTTCTCCACAGGGTATCCGAACCGCCAGTGTGGGCAAACCAGCACAGCAGAGTTTCGAAATATTGGAAGACGTTTTAAGAGGCAAAACCAATGTCAATGGTCCAGGCCAAAAGCGCTTGGCCAGTAGCCTCGCCGTCTCAGAAAACTCAACATGCTGAGCGGTATCTTGAAGCGAGGAAAAATGGACGATCAAGGGGTTAAAGTTTGGGCGCCCTTTCGCTTCATAAATTTTTGCAACAGCAAGGTCGTTGCTCGCGTCGGCACCCAAACCATAAACGGTTTCCGTTGGGAAGGCGACCAGCTCGCCTTTCCTTAGCCAACGTGCTGCATTTTCGATTGTTCTGTTTGAGGCTATGTGAACAACGTTTTGTAAAGAGTCAGACACTAGAAATTATCAGCATCTTGAGAGGCTACTCAACTGTGACGGAGTGAATTTCGTTATATAAAGACATCTATTCATCCCTATCCCATTGTTTTTTTTAACAAATCAGTCACCACTTTCTTGGTCTTTCGACCCTTCTTAATAGTGTAACCCTTCGACTTGTTCGAGGGGTCATTATACTCGAACTTGTCACCGACATATGGAAGTCGGAACTCGATCTTTAACTCATGTTCTCTAACGTTATTGTTAGTAACCAATATCTTATTCACAACACCTTCAATGAATTTCTTACGTTCTTCAATGGTGAAATCAGGGTCTTTTAGTTTATCAATCCGACTGCCAAATTCTTTTACCCAATCAACCCAGCGTCTTTGTTGTTGATCTTCTAGAAGTGACTGAGAAATTTCTTCTATTTGGGTCTCTAGAAACAGTCGATGTTTCTCAAGGTTTTTAACAATTTTTTCAACCTCTACTTTGTCCCGTTTTCCTATAAGGACCAGACTTTCAGAATTAACGATGGATTCTGTCACATCATCAACTTCTTTCTTCAACTTCTTTTGTTTGTTTTCAAGTTTCTTGATGTCGGATACTGATTTCTTATAAGAATTTTTACCTAACAGTTCAGTTTTCACTGTCTCTTTGAAAGTATGTGACTTGGAGATGATATCTACAATAGTATCCCAAGCAACTTCGTCCGTTTTGTCGATCCGTATGTTTCTGTTAGATCCACACACAACATGTTTTTCGGTGTATTTGGTTTTGAATTTATGGGTCTTTTGAAGACATGAGTAATACGAGGTTTGGGTCTTCTTATGATTACCACCGTATAGAGAACCACAATGACCGCAAACCAACAGACCGGTGAGAAGATATGTATATTTTTGGTTACTTGTCTTTGTCCGTCGGTTCCCAGTTTTTCCGTAAGACCTTTTTTCCCTCAAATCTCTGACTGATTTTATTAAAGAGGGATCAAGTAATCTTGGACAGACTATCCGAAGAGTGTCACCCGACTTCTTGTCGGTATATGTGTAGTAACCCTCATAGTGAGTGTTCGTGAGGAGTTTATCTATCGAACCATGAGACCAAACTGGATTACCACGTCGGGTAACAACACCACTTTTGAGAAGTTGCGTTCTTATCTCATCGATCGAGTCACCGTTCTGATAACTCTCAAAGATATGTTTAACCCATTTCTGTTCTTCTTCATTCGGAACAAGTTTGCTGTTATCGAGTGAATAACCATAAGGTGGTGGACCTCCCATCCATCCACCCTGTCGGATACGTTTAAGTTTTCCCAACCTAAATCGTTCAGTTCGTAACTGATTATCGTATTGGGAAATTTCACTCATTATCCCCAGCATCAAATTAGTTTGTGGGTCTGAAAGAATTTGTTTTCCCGTGGGGGTGTGAAGAGTCACTTCGTTTTTGATCAGTTTGAAACGGATCATTCCCCAAGTGTTGAGGTTTCTAGAAAGACGGTCGGTGTTCCACACATAAAGGTGTTGGACTTCACCGTCATCAACTTGCTGAAGAAGATCAGTTAATACTGGTCGGTTACTAAGATCATCTTTAGACGATGATCTTCCTCCCTCATTCCACACCTTATGGTCCATACCGAGTTTTTCTGCTCGTTGAACACCTAACTCTAATTGGGTCTCCAATGAGGTTCCTTCCTCTTCTTGAGAAGAAGTCGAAACCCTTGTGTAGATATGAAGAATGTCACTCATGTGATCATTATAAATCAATCCATCTCAAAATAAACAATATAAATTTCGATATACAAATTTTTTTCAAAAAATGATAAATCGTGGGTAAATTTTATATAAATAAAGATATCAATATATTGAATGTGTCAAAGGAACCAATGAATTTACCAACAAAAACAGACTACTTTAATTACTTTAACGATAATCGTGTTCCCAATGCTGTCGCTGTAACACTGACAATGAAACAACGAATTGAAAGTAGTGACTTCAGAGGTCGATTTGGCGTCACTCTCGATCCAATAAGGGTTTCTGAAAATACACGACACTTTT
>CAJQQZ010000018.1 GCA_905480575.1 uncultured Alphaproteobacteria bacterium
CGCCAAGCTGGGAATTAATTTCTGGGACTATCTTGGAGACCGACTATCACATCCCGGCGCACCCAATATCCCACACTTACCAAACCTCATCCGACAAAAAGAAACTGCTTGATACCCCGGACTTTTGCCGATGTTACGAAAAATGAGCATTGATTGCAATCCCGTTACTCTCGTGTTCCGTAGCTCGCCTTACTAATTTATTCAATAAAGGAAAGCGTTGTTGCAGCTCTCCTTCTATCGGATGCCAGCTCCAAATCATCTGTAGGTATAGATCAGCAAGAGATAGGCTTAGGCCGCCCAATGATCCCGTTCTATCGACGAAGTCATTGACGATTTTCCAATTGTGCAACAAAGACGAATGAGCTTGATCGGTCAGGCTTTTTTCCGCTTTCGGGTCCGTACAAAACCACTCAGGGTGATAGAATTGCAAATAGCGTGGGTAGATCGAAGTCGCTAAAAAACTTATCCATTGCAAGCACAATCCACGATCCGCATGGTCAAAGTGTGGTACCAAATTGGTTTTAGAAAAGAGATCGCAAAGATAGAGTTAAATAGCAGCGGATTCCATCATTGCCTGGCCATCGGGCAGCACCAAGGTTGGCACCACACCTGCTGGATTAATCTGTAGATATTCGTCTGTACGGCTTTCATCCTTACTCAAATCAAGCCAGATCATTTTGTAATCCGCCCCAGCCGCTTCTAACACCGCCTGGACGACCTGTGACCCCGCTTGTTTTGCGCCATAGAGCTTGTACATGCTTATAACTGTTCCCCATTTTTACAACCTGACTATCTCCCAAAACCTCAGCTGATTCAAACGCCTTTTCAGCTGTGAGCCAGCTTCGTGGGTAAAGTTTGGTGTTTATTGTTTAGAAATCGAAACAAATATTTTAAGAAGGGTTACGAGGAACAACGGAAAATCGCAACTGGTGGGGCACGCGAACAAATGAAATTCAACAAGTTTCGAGGATGGTTAGCTGCTGTCGTCATGACGACGCTGTTCGGTGTCCAAAGCTTTAGTTCAGCTCAAACCCCTCTTCTTGAAGCTGGCAATGCCATAGTCACGGGTTTTTCTGGCACCGCCACGATGACAGAGCAAGGCCTTGAACGCCACCTTGAGCAGGATTTTGAGCAAGTCGTCATTGATTCCTCAGCCCCCGCTCTCAGAATTCTGGACCTCAGCCGTTTGCCTAAAAAATCAACTCATGAACCCGTTGCAAACCAAACGAAATTCCAAGTCCCCTCTAAAGATATCGGCCAGGTGTTTGCTGTCACCCTAGACCATGCCGAGCAGCCTAACATCTACGCTGCCGCTACTTCTGCTTTCGGATTGCAAATTGTTGGTACGATCATCGAAGAAGGCGAAACGTCCGGTAAGTTAGTACGGCTATCCACCGGACAACCTGAAGCCCGCTGGGCAGAGGGGCAATTCGGCGCTTTGGCGGGCGGTGGCCCTGGCAGCATTTGGAAAATCAACGGTTCAACCGGTGAAGTTGGCCTCTTCGCCAACATTTCTTCAAATTCTGGCCCCGGGTTCGGCGGGCTTAGTTTCTCACCCATGCACCGCCAGTTCTATGTTTCCGACTTGGACGATGGCTTGATCCATCGCCTTTCACAACAAGGCAAAGTACTGTCCAGCTTTGATCACGGTATTGAAGGCCGTGCGGCTGCAGGGCTGACACCTGTTGTGGATGACAGCCTCGACCGGATAAATATCGAAATTCCGTCTTTTCATAGCAATGATCCAACCACCTGGGGCCTGACGGCCAACCAACGAAGAGTTCATGCGCTTGCTGTTCATCGCAATCGCCTTTTTTATGCCGTTGCCAACCAACGGGAGGTTTGGTCTATCGGATTGGACAAAGAAACCGGTGATTTTTCCGGGACCGCTCGTTTAGAGGTAGCAGCAGCGGAAAGAACGGGCGTGACGATCGCTGACATCGAATTTTCAGGGAATGGCGAGATGGTTGTTGCGGAACGTAGAGAAACCAAGAGCCCACGCGACTACCGTTCCTTCGTCACAGAAGATCAAAGTGGGACCCAAGCAACACTTTGCCAATTCCAACCGTCAACGGGGTCAGACGCCCGCTGGATCGAGGTTGGACAATTTCGAGACCCAGCACGCAGCAGTGAAGGCGCCGTCGCCATCGGTCTTGGCTACAATCCAACGGACGGAAAACTCGATCCTACTGCCTGCGGCTCCAGCCTATGGATGACCTTGTCACCACAAGCCCAACAAGCAGGCATTGCCGTTGTAAGCAGCACCTTTGAATTTCGGCAAAGTGGCACTGCTCCCTTTAGTTTTTCAAATTCCGCGACCTTGTTCGACCCGCTGTCAAAAGGGCAATTGGGCGACATTGATATCTATGAAGGCAACTGTGTGAAAACATCACAGCCAAGCTACAGCGATCCTGATCTTGAGCTCTCGTTGACGCCGTCGGCAGCACAATGCACTCCTGGAGAGATTTGTTCCTTTACGCTGCGCGTGAAGAACCACGGGCCCGCTGCTTTCACGGCGCCAATTTCATTAAGAGCAAAAGCGACACCTCGAACCTTTTTCGAAGAATTGCATGATGAATTGGATTGGACCTGCCAGCGTGAAGACAACGAAATCCTTTGCCGCCTCGAAGACGCCCACCTAGTTCCAGGAACGTCGATCATTCTGCCAGTTTCCCTGAAACCTGACGATAAAGGAAACAGCCTGGAAGTTTGTTCGGCACTCATTTGGTCAGATATGAAAATCGCAGGCTTGGATCAAAGGTTTTTGGACGCCAAGAAAAGCTCGGTGAGAGAACTGCAGCAAATGCTCAAACAAAAAGGCTATGACCCTGGCCCTGTCGACGGTGTCATGGGGAACAAAACACGCAATGCGATCCGCAACTATGAACGCGACAACAACTTGCCGGTCACTGGTAAGAAGAGCGAAGATCTGATGATCGAACTGGGAGGTAACACTGCAAAAAACGATGAGATCTTTGTGTTGCCTGGCGGCGACCGCTTATTTGAAAACAACCAGGATTGCGATGCCGTTTACATTTTGACTGATCGCCACAAGGAAACATTGTCAGCACTACATGAAAACAATCTTTCTTCCTGGCACCGCGATTCCAGAAGCGCCATTCATAATCCGAGAGTGACCAGAATTCACCGTAGCAACAATTCCAGTTTGCACGAGAACCCCAGCAGCCGCTTTCGTAATCCAAAGCGGCTATCAGAACACAAGCACACGGTATCTCGCCTCCATCGCACAAAACGCTCTCTTTGGCATGTCAAAGGCATGAGTGAAGCTCACAACCCGCGCCTGTCGAGCCTGCATCGAAAATATCTTTCTGCCTGGCACCGCGCTCATTCGAGCAAACTGCACCATCCAAAACTCTCTTCTTTTCATAGTACGAGCCTGTCGTCAGCCCACCTCAAAGACAAGAGCAAGATACATCGCAAACTCCTGTCAGGACTGCACCAAACTGCTGCTTCTAGCTGGCATCAAAAAGGCATCAGCAAAATTCACAGTTCCAACCAATCGGCGGAGCATCAAGTTGCACGATCCCAATTCCACCAAAGTGGCCAGTCTCGCAACCATATAAAGCACCAAAGCTTAGCACACTTAAGAGCTATCTCTTTGATCCACACCAAGCACCGCTCTTCCTGGCATAAAACTGACACAACGGCGATACACCAACCCGAGCTGTCTTCCGCTCATAACCCAACTGTTTCTTCTTTTCATTTGCAATCCAGCTCCAGATTGCATGCGAAAAACTCCAGTGAGTTGAGTGAGTTCGTTGCTTCAAGGGGCAACCAGGACGAAAGCATAACCGGTAAATCTGGTTTCAGAGAAGCCAGAGTTCATCAAACCGCAAAGTCGAACAATCACAGGAAAGCCACCAGCCAAGTCCATTGGACAGCCGCTTCTCGCAAACATAGCACCTCAATCTCTGCTTTTCACAAAAAGGCGCGTTCTTTCAATCACAAGACAGGAGAGAGCGCCTTTCACAATCGTCTGATTTCCCGCGCTCACCGGTCACACGACTCCTCTGCTCACGATCAAAAGAACAGTGTGTTGCACGAAACAAACCGCTCGAAAGGCCACAACCGTCTACTTTCAAAGTTCCACCAGGATCAGAAATCCAGGTTCCATCTTCGTGGACAAAGCACCTATCACAAGAGCCGGGTTTCCGCAGGGCACAATAAAAAAGTTTCTAAATTCCATGAAAAGAACCGCTCAGACAATCATAGTTCGAGCACGAGTAAATATCACAATGGCACGGTGTCTCGGTTACACATCAAGCGTGGTTCAAATTGGCACAAACAAGCATCGAGCGAAATCCATGATCCTCAGGTTTCCAGCGTTGAAACTGGCATAGCGAACGGCCATGAACGTAACCTATCACGGTTCCATCAGAGCTTCCGCTCTTCACTCCACAAAGCAAATTCCAGTCGGCTTCATAAACCACGCTTGTCGCAAATGCACCTTCGGTACGATTCCGCCTGGCACAGATCTTCCACGTCGGTTTTCCGCATTCCAACGCAGCCGATAACACCGTTACCAGGCGAGATTGATCCGCTGCAACCAACGACGCCTACATTCCATCTGCCGAGTCAATCGCTGCAAAACGGTACCAAAATTAAAATCCATAGAACTTTCCAATCCAGGGCTGAGTAGGAGTTCTTCTGAAAACAGTTAATAGGTGCCCTATTAAAGCGCTGAAGCGATCAGAGAATCCTTGCCTAAGCAGAGTCGGCGCTTTATCACCGAGCTGTTATAGAATCCATGTCGGGGCTTATGGCTGAAGAACTTTCAATTGTTGTTCCGGTCTTGAATGAAGCAAAAAATCTCTCCATTCTAGTCGACCGTCTTTCCGAAACTTTAAACAAAGAGCGGATTGATTGGGAAGTTGTGTTCGTTGACGACGACTCACAAGACGGCAGCCGTGCCGCTCTCATTGATCTCGCCAATCAAAACTCACGCGTCCGCTTCATCACCCGTATCGGCAGACAAGGCCTTTCGTCCGCCGCCATTGAGGGGATGTTATCCAGTTCCGCTCGCCATCTCGCGGTCATGGACGGAGATTTGCAGCACGATGAAACCCTGTTGCCAAAGATGCTTGTCGAACTGCAAAGTGATGAAGTCGAAGTCGTTGTTGGCAGTCGTTTTGCCAAAGGCGCTTCGCTCGGAGAATTCTCAAGCACACGCGAAAAAATCAGTAACCTTGGCAACTGGTTGGCGAGGCTGACAATCAAAACTGAACTCAAAGATCCTTTGAATGGCTTCTTCATGATCAAACGTGAAGCTTTTGAGCCCACGCTCTACGACCTCTCTGGAACAGGCTTCAAGATTCTGGTCGATATTCTGGCCTCTTCCCCCCGACCGTTGAAAGTCAAAGAACTGGGCTTCAACTTCGGCAAGCGGATTCATGGTGAGTCCAAGATTGATAGCCTGGTCGCCGTCGAGTTTCTAACCCTTCTTGCTGAGAAGTGGTTGGGTTTCTTGGTTCCTGTGCGTTTTCTATTCTTTACAGCCGTCGGTGGATTAGGCGTCTTTATTCACCTTGCCATTTTGAGCCTGCTCTTCAAGACACTAGGATGGCAGTTCTACAGCGCACAAGCCACCGCCACGCTTCTGACCATGGCGATTAACTTTAGCCTCAACAACGTGCTGACCTACCGTGACAGACGCTTAAGCGGCTTCGGCTTTATCAAAGGCCTGCTTTCTTTCTATCTCGTTTGTTCTGTCGGGGCGCTCGCCAATTTTCAGTTCGCAGAATTCCTCTTTAGCGAAGGCATCCACTGGATCCTCGCTGGTCTAGCCGGTGCCATAGTCGGTGCTGTTTGGAACTACGCTATGACTTCAACCTTCACTTGGGCCAAAAAGAAAAAGCAAAAGATATGATTTCTAAACTCACAAAAGGAAATTGGCTTACACTCGCCGTTTTTGCCATTCCCTTGATTCTATCAATCGCCGCTTTCTCGAATGTCATCAAAGGCGATTTTCTCTGGGATGATATCTCCCACCAAAAATCCCAGATTGATCGCTATAAGTCTCCCGCCGACATTTTCACCAAGTCGTTTTTCGCAGGCAGAAATCTGATCCACCAGCAATCGCCTTACTATCGCCCTGCCATCGCGACAACGTACAAAATTGGTGAAGCTTTAAACAATTTGGTTTTCGATGAGAGCGTTGAAAGGATGGGCGCCCGACGAGCGATCATTCCCCATATTCTAACATTGATCACCCACCTTATTACCGTTCTGTTGGTCATGGTCCTGACTTGGCAGTTGATCGGCAATCATGCTTGGAGGCCCTTGGCTGTACTCGCGTCTGGGCTGATCTTCTCGACCCATCCCATCCACGTTGAATCGATATCTTTCATCGCGGGACGCACCGATACTATTTCCACACTGTTCCTTGTTGCCGCTCTCATCACGACTTGGAGGTACCGGGAACGAGGCCGAGTTCATCTCCTCATTCTAACTGCTGTTTTCTATCTGTTTTCACTCTTTTCAAAAGAAACAGGACTGGCCGTCCTCTTTATTGCTCCGGCCATGCTGTGGCTCTTTTCTGGCTCCTTCGCTAAAACCAATGAGGCAGATGAAGAAGAGGACGAAGAGCCAGAAATCGACCTTAGTAAGATTGGCCGCAATCAACCCTGCCCCTGTGGCAGTGGTAAGAAATACAAAACCTGTCACGGCAAACACGGCGCACCCAAACTGGTTTTATCTCGTCATAAAAAAGTTCGTACCAAAGACTGGCAACCGCTTTGGTTTATCGGGACTTTAGTGCTCGTCACTATAGTCTATTTTGTTGTGCGTTCTTTTGCCGATCTTGTGTCTTTGGATTTCCTTGGCAAAACCGGTCCGGTCGACGCACTGGCTCGCATGATTGCCGGTGCAGCATTCTACTTTGGCAAATTGCTGTACCCTCTGCCTCTGGTCCATATGCATTGGGACATTCCGGGGTTCGCGTACAGCGCAGTCATGTTGGGCGCTGGGGTTGCGTTGACTGCTGCCGCAATTTTCGCGTTCCGAAAAGGGCACGCGATTTTCCTGTTCTCTGTCGTTCTTTTTGTCTTCACGCTTGGTCCTTCACTGCTTTCTGTACTCAATGAAGCCTCAACAACGCCGGTTTCCGAAAGACTGCTGTATACCCCGTCGATTGCGCTTTCTCTCTCATTGGCAGGGCTTATCGTCATCTTACAGGGCTATGCCCGTCATGCCGTTCTAGGCCTGGCTGTGATCATCAGTCTGCTTTCGGTCTGGGTCATTCGAGAACGAAACTGGGATTGGCAAAGCCAAGACACGCTTTGGGCTGCACTGATCCGGTTCGAAGAAAATCGCTTACCCAAACGGACTAAAGTAATCGAGCAGGCCGTTAGTTGGCGGGCTATGGGAGCGTCATATCTAGCCCGCGCTGAATACTATGATGATACCAAAACAGACTTCCTCGACAAAGCTGAGCATGCCTATGGTAAGGTTGTCGAATTGACAGCACCCGGCGAGCAGCTCAACATTCGCGGTCTGATCTCTACTGCTGACACGCATTATCGTCGTGCCGCGCGCTTTATCAAAGACGAGGACACCGCTAACGCTGCTGAATACTACGGTAGAGCAGCAAAAGCATACAAGGCGGCCCTTAAGTTCAGCCGCGGCACGAGAGAGGTTGAAAAGTTCTATGTCGAAGCGACGGTCCTAGAAGACCAAGAGCGGGAAAAAATCACAAAAAAAGTAGACCTCAACAAACTCTTCGAAGCGCGCGAACAACTCCTCGTCCTGAGACGCGTAGGCTATCTGCCGCTATGGGTAACGGAATACATGTCCGTGGTTGATCATAGAATTGGCGTCGGTTATCACCGTGAAGGCAAACCGGAAGAATCGAAAAAATACTTGGAATCAAGCGATCAGGAAGATGTACATTTAGAACGCCTGAAAAGAGGGTTACAGTAGATGGCTAATCTCTATCCCGTTGTCTTAGCCGGCGGGATTGGCACCCGACTTTGGCCCCTTTCCCGAAGTGCTAGGCCCAAGCAATTTTTGCCCCTTTTGAACGAAGAGGCTTCGCTTTTTCAAGACACTGTCGCTAGGTTGTCTGAACTAACAGATCAACCATCAACGATCATTACCAATGAAGAACACCGTTTTCTCGCCGCAGAGCAGCTGCGCGAGAAAAACCTAGCCCACAAAGCAATCATTCTCGAACCCATTGGCCGCAACACCGCAGCGGCGGCGGCGGTTGCAGCCTTAGAAATTGTCAAAGACGACCCCAGCGGCTTGGTGCTGCTCGCTCCATCCGATCATGCCATTTTGAAAAGAGAGCAATTCAGCGCCGCTGTGGAAGAAGCCGAGCAAGCCGCTTCTCAATCCGATTTTGTTCTCTTTGGGATCGAACCAGATCGGCCAGAAACAGGCTTTGGCTATATCAATGCACCTTGGTCAAGCCCTTGTAGTGCTTCCACCATTAAGAAGTTCGTCGAAAAGCCACCGCTTGAAACTGCTGAAGCCTATCTCAAAGAGGGCGGCTGGTATTGGAACTCTGGCATTTTTGTTTTCTCGGCTTCTCGCTACCTCTTGGAACTTGCGAGACTTGAGCCAGAAATCTACACCGCCTGTAAAGCCGCCGTCGATAAAGCTGATACAGACATTTGGTTCTTACGCTTGAATGAAGAAGAGTTTGCTAAATCGCCCTCTAAATCTATCGACTATGCTGTTATAGAACACAGCCCGAGCGCCTCAGTCGTGCCGATTGAAATGGGCTGGAGCGACCTTGGTTCCTTTGAAGCCCTCCACAAAGCGCAACAAAATAAAGATAAAGCCAACTCAATCGTCGGCGACGTCATCGCTAAAAACGTAACCAATTCCTATTTACGTGGCGATGGTATTTTGGTTGCCGCCGTCGGAGTTGACAATCTCATGGTGGTTGCATCGGATGATGCCGTTGTTGTGTCATCCTTGTCGAACAGCCAAGACGTTAAAATCATCGTCGAAGAACTGGAAGCCCTAAACCGGAGTGAGCAACACAGCCATTCTCGCACTTACCGCCCCTGGGGTTGGTATCAATCCTTGTCATTTGGTGATCGTTTCCAGGTCAAGCGTATTCAGGTCAAACCAGGAGCCAAGCTATCTTTACAGAGTCACAAACATCGCTCAGAACATTGGGTCGTCGTGAAAGGAACCATGCGCGTCACCCTGGATGACAAAACTTTCGATCTCGTCGAAAACCAATCCACATATGTGCCGTTGGGAACCATCCACCGTCTAGAAAACCCCAGCGACAGTCCCGCCGAGTTAATCGAAGTGCAGTCTGGAACATATCTAGGCGAAGATGACATCGTGCGCTACGAAGACATCTACGGAAGATCTAAGCCAGAAAAGAAGAACTGACCTATGCCCAGCGACCAGCCCGCCTTTGACTTATGGCAAAAACCTACTCCTTCTCTGGAAGAAGTAAAATCCTGGGCCAGAGACCTTTTTGGGCTTGAAGGTGAGTTCGAAAAACTCCACGGCGAGAGAGACCTGAACTACAAAATCAGCACCGGAGAGCACGGTGCATTTGTACTGAAGCTTTCCAGTCTTGATGAAGACTTGTCAGCCATCGCATTCCAGGTTGAAGCACTTGATTACATCGCCCACCGAGACCCTGAATTAGCGATCCCACAATTGCTTGCCAGCCTGAGTAACCTTCCCGTTGAAACCGTTGAGTTGGCATCAGGCGATCATTGTTATCTGAGGGTATTGACCTTTGTTGAGGGCGGCCTTCTGGAAAACACACCACCAACCAAGCATCTAAATCGATCCATCGGTCAACTGATGGCCAGGTTGGATAAGGCTTTGACCGGTTTTTTCCATCCCGCCGCTGATCAAAGACACCCTTGGGTACTCATGAACGCAGCGGACCTGTTGCCCTTCGCTGAGGCCATTCCTGACGCAAAGGTTAGGTCTCAGGTAAGCGGCATCCTTGAGAAAATGCGGGATGAAACGGAGGAACAACTTCGCGGCTTGCCACACCAGGTGATTCATCAGGATGCACATCGAGGCAATCTGCTTGTTGATCCAGCAACAGGCACTAAAGCAGCAGCGGTCATTGATTTCGGTGACATGGTGTACGGTCCTAGGATTGCCGAGCTGGCCGTAGCTGCCGACATTTTGCAAATCGACAGCCAAGACTTGTGGCAAGACGTCTGCGATGTCGCCGCTGGTTATGATGATGAGCTAGCGCTTTCTTCTGAGGAAATTGATGTTCTCTATGATTTGATCCTTGTTCGCTACGCCATGACGGCTGCGATTGCTGCCGAACTCAATCGGTCTAGCCCAAAAGACAACTATCTCGCGAAGTCAGAAAGAAGCTGCTGGGCTCTGCTGGATTACCTATTGGAACTGGGCCCTCATGAGGCCAATCAACGTCTTCGTAGGGCTTGCAACTTTCCCTCGCCCGCTCTGGAAGCCGTACCAGAAGAAGTTAAAGGCCATTTGCTTGAGCAACGCTTCGAAACTTTGGGAAAACACCTCAGCCTTTTCTACAAAGAACCTTTGCATTTCGAACGCGCCAACGGTGCTTGGCTCTACGGCACAAATGGTAAGGCCTATCTAGATGCCTACAACAACGTGCCAACGGTGGGGCATTGTCACCCCCGCGTCGTGAAAGCGATCCAACGTCAAACCGAAGCGCTCAACACTAATACGCGCTACCTCTATCACCAGGTCAATGATTACGCCGAGCAGTTAGCGGCCACATTTGCGCCGGAGCTTTCCACCTGTCTCTTTACGAATTCAGGCAGTGAGGCCAATGACGTCGCCTGGAGAATGGCGAAACACCTAACCGGGAATCGCGGTGCCATTATCATGGAAGACGCCTACCATGGCATCACTGATCAGATTTCAATCTTTTCTCCTTCAGGTCCCAAGCCTTTAGAAGACGACAGCCATGTACGCCACTTGATGGTCCCTGGCATTGATAATCAAGATACCGCAGCTTTTTTAAATCAAGTTGATGATGCCATTGCTTCACTCCAAGAAGCAGGGTTGGGTGTGGCAGCATTCATGGTAGATTCCGCCATGCTCAGCAGTGGCATTCCAGATGTACCGGCCGGGTACCTCTCCGCCGTTGCAGACAAAATAAGAGCCGCTGGCGGCCTGGTCATTGCCGACGAAGTGCAAGCCGGTTTCGCAAGATCCGGCATTCATCTTTGGGGACACGTTGCAAACGACTACGTCCCCGACATTGTAACAATGGGTAAGCCAGTAGCGAACGGCTATCCCATGGGTGTTACCGTCACCAGAAAGGAGCTGTTGAAGTCATTCGGCGATGCAACACGCATTTTCAGCACTTTTGGCGGTAATCCCGTCGCTTGTGCTGCTGCAACGGCAGTTTTGGATGTGATCGAAGAAGAAGGTATCCTAGAAAACTGCCAGACGACCGGCGCGCACTTAAAACAAAAAATTCTGGGGCTTAGAGAAAATCACGCTATCATTCATGATGTCAGAGGTCACGGACTGGCTCTGGGCGTCGATCTCCGTCTTAACGGCCGCCCGGCTGGAACCGAGGCCGACTTCGTCCTGAACCACATGAAAGATCGTGGCGTATTGGTGAGCAGCGAAGGGCCAGATGGTAACGTCCTCAAAATCCGCCCTCCTCTTGTTTTCTCCCCAGACAACGCTGATCAACTGGTCGAAGCACTCGACCTCTCATTAGGTGAAATTTGATGCAAGTAACTGTCGCGCCTTCAAGCTTAGGATTTGACGAAAGCCGCCTGTCTTACATCAAGGATTGGATGCAGCGCTACGTCGACCAGGAAATATTTCCTGGGTCTTCAATTGTCATCAACCGCAGTGGCAAAACTGTCTTCGCTCATAAAACAGGCTTCAGAGATGTCGAGGCCCAAAAGCCTTGGGAATACGACAGTCTTTGCCGTATTTACTCTATGACGAAGCCAATCGTCTCCGTCGCCCTCATGACATTCTATGAGCGTGGTTTGATCCATCTCGACCAACCTTTGTCAGATTTTGTGCCTGAATTCGCCAATCCTCAGGTCCTCGTTAAAGATGCGACCAGCCTCGATCAAACAGAGCCTGCGGAGAACTGTCCAACACTGCATCAGCTTTTCACACATACATCCGGGCTGACCTACGGCTTTAATGGCGGCGTGCTGGGAGAAGCTTACGAGAAGCACGACTATAACTTCATGCCCCATAAAGACAGCCTGGAAGCAGCAACAAAGAAGTTGGCTGAAATGCCGCTGTTGTTTGAGCCCGGCCAGCGCTGGAACTACTCCGTATCAACAGACGTCTTAGGGCGTGTTCTGGAAGTCGTTAGCGGCAAACCTCTCAATGAAGCTTTACAGGAACAGATTTTTGATCCGTTAGAGATGAACGAAACGACATTTGGTGTTCAAGCGGAAGATACTGATCGTTTCGCGACCCTCTATGGCCCACATCGCGATGGCGGCATGCGTGTACTGGATCACGCTGGAAAATCTCCCTACATGGCTGAGCGTGTGAAAACTTTCTCGGGCGGCGGCGGATTGATCTCAAAGCTGTCCGACTATCTGTCCTTCGCAGAATTTCTGCGTCGTGGAAGCCAAGGAGAGACGAGTGATATTCTTTCTCCGCATACGATCCGTTTGATGACATCAAACCAGTTGCCGGGTGACATCGCTTCCATGGGACCAGCAACCTTCTCCGAGACGCCTTTCACCGGAGTCGGTTATGGTTTGCTTGGCTGGTCGACTTTGAACCCTATCCTTGCTCGAATTTCTGGATCCGTTGGCGACTATGGTTGGGGTGGCATGGCCAGCACCTACTTCTGGGTTGATCCCAAAGAGGATATCTCTGTTGTGTTCTTCACTCAGCTAGCGCCGTCCAGCGCGACAACTAGTCGAAGAGAAATGCGTGCCTCAGTCTATCAAGCTCTAGCCTAAAGGGTTCCTCGATCTAGATTGACTTAGCAGTCCCGTTCTCCACCTGAAAGTATGCCTCCTTGACCCCTTCTAACTCTCCTGTTTCAGGCAACCGTGCCTTGGGTATTTTCTGTGCCTGTGTGATCGTTATGATTTGGTCGACTTGGTTGGTGGCCGCGCGCGCCGGTGCTCTTTCGCCAATCACGACCTACGACATGGCGGCTCTCAGATACGGTGTTTCCAGCATCGTGGCACTTCCCTTCCTGCTCTACTTCAAACCATGGAAAACTCTGTCCGTGAAACGGATTGCCGTTCTGGCGTTCCTTCTGAGCCCGGTTTACATCTTGTTGGTGTTTGGAGGGTTCAATTTTGCACCTGCTGCCCATGGCGGTATTTTCATGAACGGTGGCCTTCCCGTAATAACGCTGGCATTGGGTTGGTTTCTACTGAAAGAGCGCGCGACTTCGTTTCAACTCGCCTGTGCGGTGTTGATCCTGTTTGGAACGGTGTTAGTGGTTGCTGACACTTCCCATTTTTCTTTCCGTGAATCTTGGCTTGGGGACCTCATGTTTGTTGGCGGTGGGATATTCTTTGCTATCTACATGGTCATCAACCGTCGTTGGCAACTCAAGAACATCCACGTTGTCCTTTGTGGCACGATTGTAAACGCCGTTTTCTATATCCCGGTTTGGTACTTCTTTCTGCCTAAGGGCTTTCACGAGGCAACCCAAGCTCAAATTTTAGTACAGACCTTCTATCAAGGCATCGTGCCCAATTTGATCGGGCTGTTAATGGTCGCGACAGCGGTTCGACACATCGGTTCGACGGCAACATCCGCCTTCATGGCTGGCGTACCAGGCTTGGGTGCTTTGCTGGGGTTTTTGGTTTTGGGCGAAGCCATGGGCTGGATCGGTTGGACGGCGATCACCATCCTGACCATTGGCATCTTGTTAATGAACTATGCTGGGCAAAGGAAAAGCAGCTAGCTCTACTCTGCGGCCTTCGCCAATGAAGGTTCTAATCGAGAATACCCATCTCTGGATTGAGGCACTTTGATACCGAGTATGGAACTAGCAACCTGAGTTCGCAGGATTTGAGCCGTGCCACCAGCAATGGTAAACATCCGCGCGTCTCTAGCCATTCGTTCCAAAGGCAGGTTACGGGAATATCCCATGGCTCCGTGAATTTGCAACGCATCGGTTGTCACTTTCAGCGCTGTTTCTGACGCCAAGATCTTCGCCTGAGCCGCAGCGCACATATCCGGAAAGCCATCTCCCGCCTCGATTGCGGCTTCATGGAGCAAGGCACGAGACGCCTTCAATCCAATCGACATGTCCGCCATCATCCATTGCAGGCCTTGGAACTCCGCAATCGGGCGGCCGAACTGCTCTCTCTCCAACGCGTAACTCAACGCTTCCTCATAGGCACCTTGCGCAATGCCGAGCGCCACGGTCCCTGCCCCAACGCGTTGGGCATTGTAGGCGTTCATCAAACCGGCAAAACCACGCTTAATTCCCTCGGGAGGAACGACAATCATGTCTTCTGGAATTTCCATATCCTCGAAGATGATTTCGGTTTCTGGGATACCGCGCAGCCCCATGGCTGGTTCGCGTTTACCAATGACTAAACCTGGCGTTTCGCCTCTAACGGCGATGAATCCCGCAATCCCCTGACTGATACCGCCTTCCATCAACTGCGCAAAAATCAAATGAAATTTGGAAACACCGCCACCGGTGATCCACTGTTTCTTGCCATTGATGATATATTTGTCGCCACGCTTCACAGCTGTGGTCGTCATTTCGGTCGCGGCACTGCCGGCGTTCGGCTCAGTAATACAAATCGCCGGTTTGTCGCCAGCCAAGACAAGGTCAGCGCCCAGCTTCTTCTGCTTCTCACTACCATATTCCATGACGGCGCCGATGCCCCCCATGTTGGCTTCAACTGTAATTCGCCCCATGGCACCACAACAGCGCGCCATCTCCTCGATAACCAACGTCGTATCGTGATAACTTAGTCCTCGTCCACCGTAAGACTTTGGGATGGTCATGCCCATAAAACCCGCTTTTGCAAGTTTATCCACAGAAGCCCATGGGTAGGCTTCGCTACGGTCTACCTCCGCTGCTAACGGACGAAATTCGCGCTCTGCTAAGTCACGTGCTGCTGATTGCAGTTCTCGTTGTGCTTCGGTTAATTGCACCGTTTTTTAACTCTGGTTGTTACTTCACAATCATACAAAGTGATCAAAATTAATACTAATGAATATATTTTACATTTAGTGTGCAATAAATTAACGATATAATCATGAATATTCGCCAACTTAAAAGTCTGGTCACCTTTCACGAAGAAGGTAGTTTTGCTGCCGCCGGTGAGAAACTGGGCCTTAGTCACTCTGCGATTTCCGTCCAGATGCAACAAATGGAAGAAGAGTTGGCAGCCGCGCTCTTTGACAGAAGTTCTAGGCCAGCGCAGCTCACGCCGCTCGGGCTGACGATTGCGCATCAAGCCGCAAAAACACTCGAGCAATTTCGATTAATCGAAAAAACCGCCGCCGGAGAAGTTCTTCAAACTTCCATTTCTATTGGCTTTGTCCCCACGACCATGCAGTCCCTTCTACCCGCAGTCTTGAATCAACTCAGAAACGATCACCCTGATCTCCAAGTGAAAGTCAAAACGTCCCTTTCAGGAGAACTCGCGGAAGCCGTTAGCCGTCAGGAATTGGATTTTGCTTTTCTGACCTCACCAATCGTTGCAACCAAAGAATTGACGGTTAAAGAAATCGCGGATGAACCATTATACGTCATCGGACCGGCTTCATGTATCGACGCCGCAACAGATGCTGAATTAGCGCAAATGATGCCCTTCATCTCCTTCAATAAGAAATCCTGGCTTGGCCAACAAATCTCTGCGCGTTTGCAATCACGTGGTATCTTTGTTCAAGAAGTAATGGAGCTCGATTCAATCGACACCATTGAGTCTCTCGTGGCGCAAGGTTTTGGCGTCTCAATCGTCCCCCAGCGCCTGCTGGCGAATCCTCTATCCAGCCAACTCACCAAGATCTCCTTTTGCGACCCAGCCGAAAGTAGAAAGCTCGTATTGGTCAGCAACAACGGTAACCCAAACCATCAACTAGCCAAAATTATCGACCGATTGAGTTCAGAGTTGATAGGAAATCACGCAAAGTAGACAAACGATTGCTTGAGTATGTCTCAAATCAAATCTTCAATCGAAACTATTTGATTGAGTGATTAGAAAGAATAGCTACTCTGCTAACCAAACAAGCGATTGTCAGGAAGGCAAATGTGTTTGAAATCCCTGTTCACAGAACTAGCGGACCTGTTTTCAGGGCCCCAGAGCATCGAAGCTCACGCACGTGAAGCGCTTCTTGAGGCCCAGTTCGACTTGGTTCCACCGAAAGACACCAACCTTCTTGCAAAGCCTTTTCTTGAGGTGATGGCGCGTGTGGATGCTCTTCCGATTTGCGATCTGATAGCCAAACTGCCCTTCAATTGGGCGCCACCGCAAACTTCGCACGACCCGTTATACATCAAACATAGCGAGGCGAAAGCCCATGTGGAATTGCTTGGTCCCGGAGGATTGGTGAAATCAGACAGAGTTCGATTGGGTTTGTATGGGATGTTGCCCAACGCGGAATATGGGAACCGGACACATCCAGCAGAAGAAACATACATCATACTTGCTGGGGATTCGTACTGGAAGCATGACAATGCACCTTACAGTCTGCTCTTGCCAGGAGAGCGCTCTTATCACCCTTCAATGATGCCTCATGCTTCTCGTACTAAAGAGACTGCGTTTATGTCAGTCTACGTGTGGCAAGGGGACATTTCCGTCGACAATTATGAATACCACGGGATTCCAGTCGACTAAGCGAAACCCCTAACAACACGGCCCCTTTTATTGTGATCAGTGGAGAGACTTATGAAAACGATGTTTAGACGTGTTTTGACTACAGCCTCATTACTTCTATGCTTTTCGACTGATGCACTGAGTTGCGGACTAGTTAATTTTGTGGCCATGCCTCTTGATCAGAACTTAAGAACTAATCCGATCAAAGCAGCCCTAGAAACGGCCTATCCAGGCCTTTCTGTTAATGACGCCAATGGTTTCATTAGTTTCCCAAACGGTGAACAAGTCGCTCTGGGCGAAACAAGACACCAGATGGATCCTTTGCAAAGACTGGCGAACCCAACTGTCCGCGAGCAATTCTTGTTTGTTTATCCGCTTGGTCATGATCTGGAGAGCCGCAAACTTGAATTTAATGACCCAGGCCGTCTTCGCAATGACGCCTTTTTCCGCGCATTGTATTTTGGCGACAAAAAGTCCGCGCAGGCGACCCTCACAAGAGTGAAGTACAAAAGCAAGAAGGTCTCAAAACGCTTTTCGGTCACGACAAAGAACTGTGTGGCAGTTCAACTGGCTGCCGCTTTGAAAGAAGCAGCTGGTTCCGCTGCTTTTGAAACCTACTTCCGAGAATCCGGTGGCAGTTTCTCCTGGAGGCTTATTTCCGGTACAAAACGCTTGTCCGTTCACAGTTTCGGTGCGGCAATCGATATTGATCCCAAATTGGGCCAATACTGGAAATGGAGGAACCCGAAGCCAGGAACCTCTCATGTTTACAAAAACAAAATTCCCTTAGGACTCGTAGAAATTTTTGAAAAATATGGTTTTATCTGGGGTGGGAAATGGTTTCACTATGACGGTATGCATTTCGAGTATCGCCCCAAGCTAATCTTGCATAGCAGATTGGTCAGCTAACAAACTGTTGGCTTAAATCCAAAATTTGCTAGCTGAGCTCTTCAGACCGCAGGGCGATCACTCCTTAAACGTCAATAGAACGAGCAATCAGCTCCTTCATGATCTCGTTAGAGCCACCATAGATCATTTGGACTCGGGCATCGGCGTAAAGACGAGCAATCGGAAACTCGTTCATATAGCCGTAACCGCCATGAAGCTGGAGGCACTCGTTCATGATTTCGTTCTGAGTTTGCGAGCCCCAGTATTTGGCCATGGATGCTGTCGCGGCGTCCAGCTTGCCAGCTTCCAAACGGGCAATACAATCGTTCACGAAAGAGCGCAGCACTTCTGCCTTCGTTTTGCACTCCGCCAGTTTGAAACGTGTGTTTTGGAAATCCATCACGCGCTGGCCAAAGGCTTTGCGATCCTGCGTATAACGCACGGTTTCACTGATCGCATAGTCGATGGATCCAAGAGCGGTGATACCAATCAGCAAGCGTTCCCACGGCAGTTGCTTCATGAGCTGGTAGAAACCCTGTCCCTCTTCCGTGCCCAGCAAATTGGTCATCGGCACTTTAACGTCTTCAAAGAACAACTCCGACGTATCGTTGCCTTTCAGGCCGAGCTTGTCGAGATTGCGGCCTCTTGTATACCCCTCCGCTCCATCGGTTTCGACTGCGATCAACGACACGCCTTTGGCACCTTCGCTTTTGTCAGTCTTAGCGACAACAATAACCAGGTCCGCCATCTGGCCGTTGGTGATGAAGATTTTAGAGCCGTTTATTCGATACTGGTTACCATCTTTGACAGCCGTGGTTTGCACGGCCTGAAGATCAGAACCGCAACCTGGCTCAGTCATAGCAATAGCCGCCACCATTTCGCCAGAAACCAACTTAGGCAACCAGCGCTCTTTTTGTTCGGGCGTGCCGTAGGCCACGATGTAGTGAACAACAATTGACTGAATCCCGTAGCCCCAAGAAGAGTCACCCTTGGCGGATTGTTCGTAGAGAGCGATTGAGTCAAAGCCCAAGCCGCCGCCTGAACCACCGTATTCCTCCGCGATAGCACCGCCCATGAGACCAGCTTCACCGGCCTTGTTCCAGAATTCTCTGTCAACAATACCGTTTTCAACCCAGCGATCAATATTTGGCGACAGTTCATCTTGATAGAAGCGCTTCACGCTGTCCGCAAACATGTGGTGTTCTTCTTGTGCCCAGGTGGCTGAGGATGACAAAAGGTTCATTTCTATTCTCCTTCGTTCGGTTTTTCGCTCCTAGAGCGATCCCAATATTTCATCTGTGTCAGCACCCAATTCACGGGCGCCGTGTTTGATTTCGCTTTTGGTACGGCTGAAACGCGGTGCGGGGACTGGCTGCATAAAGCCATCCACTTCGGTGTAGGTGCCTCGTTCCCTGTTGGCTGGATAGTCCGGTGCTTCCATGAAGTTCAGGATCGGTGCAAAGCAAACATCGCTGCCTTCCATGATTTCACACCACTCAGCCTGGGTTTTGGAAAGGATAACGTCAGCAAGCCTCTCACTGAGTTCTGGCCAAAGTGCTTGATTGTTTTGATCAGCAAAAACCTTTGGGTCAAGACCGGCTTTTTCCTTCAACAATTCATAGAACTGAGGCTCGATAGAGCCAATGGAAACATATTTGCCATCAGAGCATTCGTAAACATCGTAGAAATGCGCCCCACCATCGAGAAAGTTGCTTTCGCGTTTTTCAGCATCCCAGAATCCAGAAGCTTCAAATCCGTGGAACATCCACATTTGTTGCGCGGCACCGTCGACCATAGCGGCGTCAATGACCTGGCCTTTACCCGATTTTTGGCATTCCAGCAAAGCGGCCAAGATACCGCTCATGAGCAGCATTCCGCCGCCGCCCATATCGCCAACCAGATTCAAGGGCGGCACTGGCTTTTGATCCTTGCGGCCCATGGCGTAAAGCGCGCCAGTGATCGAAATGTAGTTGAGGTCGTGACCAGCGGCCTTAGCTAAGGGACCTTCCTGCCCCCATCCAGTCATGCGGCCGAACACCAACCGGGGATTACGCACCAAGCAAACATCAGGACCGATGCCGAGCTTTTCGCAAACGCCCGGGCGATAGGGATCAATCAGGATATCTGCCGTTTCAACCAGCCTTAGGAACTGTGCAACATCTTCTGGATCTTTGAGATTAAGAACAACGGACTTCTTACCCCTAAGGCTTGCATCCTTGCGGCGCTTGGGATGGCCCTTAGCCGCTCTCTCAATCCGGATGACCTCCGCGCCCATATCTGCCAACATCATGCCAGTCATGGGGGCCGGGCCAATACCGGCCAATTCAATCACTCGGTAGCCGTCAAGCGTTCCCATCGTTAAACCCCTATACGGGCTTTCGCAGCTTTGTATTCTTGCTCCATACGAAGAACCAAATCTCGGGCTGGCAGAATGTCATCGATTGTGCCAACACCTTGACCAGCGCCCCAGATATCTCTCCAGGCTTTCTTGGAAGAACTTCCATCACTGGAGAAATTCATTTTGGTTTTATCGACCTCTGGCAGGTTATCTGGATCTAACCCAGAGTTCGTAATCGAGCCTTTCAGATAGCTGCCTGATACACCCGTAAAATAAGGCGTGTACACGATATCGGCGGCACTACTTTCGACGATCATATCTTTGTAACCCTGAGCGGCGTCGGCCTCTTCAGTGGCGATAAAGCGGGTTCCTATATAGGCCAAATCAGCACCTATGGCTTGAGCCGCCAAGACGTCATCGCCCGTCGACATAGCGCCAGACAAGATGATTGTGCCGTCATAGTCTTTGCGGATTTCCTTCACCAAAGCGAAGGGACTCATTGTGCCAGCGTGACCACCAGCACCGTTACAAACCGCAATCACACCATCGACACCAGCCTCAATGGACTTCATCGCGTGACGATGGGTGATAATGTCGTGAAACACCAAACCGCCATATGAATGCACAGAATCGATCACTTCTGGCGGTGGTGGGCGGAGACTGGTGATGATTATTGGCACCTGGTGCTTAATACAAGTCTGCATATCATCCATCAGCCGATTGTTACTCGCGTGAACGATCTGGTTAACCGCATAAGGCGCAACAGGCTGATCAGGGTTTTCTTCGCTAAACTGAGCCAACGTGTCCTTGATCTCGGTCAGCCATTCATCCAGCAGTGCCTGTGGCCTTGCATTTAAAGCTGGAAAAGCACCGATGATGCCCGCCTTGCATTGCTCCATCACGAGTTGTGGATTGGAAACGATGAACAAAGGGGATCCGATTAGCGGAATTCTCAGTTTTCCTTCAAGGGCTTTGGGCAGTGCCATTTTATACTCCAGATTTATCTATTGGCCAGGATGCTAACATAAGGGCTTCCCGCGATGCCATAAGTTTATTTTTGTTTCGGAATAGATTTATCTCTCTTTCAAAAAAGACAAGCGATTGAACTTAATAAGAGGATCAACTATGTCTTCTTGGATTTTTTAGAGATGTTTTAGGAACCTCCCCATGTTTCAATCAAAACCAGGCTTGATGGAAGAAATTCGCAATCGTTTTGCTCAGGTGGATTCTTGTCCGGTCCAAGGCAAAAGGATTTTCTTCGAGAATGCAGGCGGTGCACTGACCCTGAAGTCGGTTGTTGAAACATCTCAGCATTATGCGGCCGTTCCGGACAACCAGGGCAGAGACAACGTCGCTTCTCACGAGTTGGTCCGCGTCATCAGCGAAGCAAGAGACAACGCCAAACTCTTCCTTGGCGCGTCATCGGGCCAAGTATTCACGGGCGAAAGCGGCACAGAGCTTCTGTTCCGGATGATCTCTAACGCTGTTCTGGAAACAGAAGCCGGCGGGAACGTCGTCGGTACTACTTTGGAGCACCCCGCATCGCGCAGCGCCGCGCAACGTTGGGCGAAAGTCGCCAACAAAGAGTACTTGCCTGTTATCCACAATGATGAAACAGGCACTGTAGAGGCTGAAGACTATGCGAAAGTCGTGACACCAGATACACGAGTTGCAACGATCCTGCATACTTCGCCCGTTACTGGGATGGGCGTCGATGTCAAAGCAGTTTCGGAAGCCATCCGTTCGATATCGCCAGACTGTTACATCATCGTAGACGGTATCCAACACGCCGCCCACGGCGGACTGGATATCGACAGCTACAACATCGATGGCTACGCTATCTCGCCTTACAAAGTATTCTCTCGCCACGGCTATGGCATGGCTTGGATTTCTGACCGCCTAAGCGCTCTCCCTCATGATAGCCTGATCGATGGCCCAGAAGGCAACTGGGAATTAGGCACCAGAGACACCGGCTCCTATGCCACTTTCTCTAACGTCGTGCAGTATTTTGAATGGTTGGGTGAGAGCTTCACAGATTCAAAGGATCGCCGCGACAAGATCTTGTCCGCGAGCAAAGCCATTCATGCCCATGAGAAAGTTCTAACCGATGCCATGTTGTTTGGAACGGGCAATCTGAAAGGTTTGGCTGATCTAGACGGCGTTGGCATCATTGGCGGCATCAACAATCCAAAGCGCGAAGGCCTGGTCGCAATGACAATTGATGGCATCGCAGCCGCCGACATCGTTACAAAATTGAACGCGCAAGGCATCCGCACGCATACAAGGAAAGCCGATCACTATTCTGGCAATATTCTGAACCCGTTGGGACTGGATTCTTGCGTTCGCGTTTCAATGTGCCACTACAATACTGAAGAAGAAGTTGCAGAATTCCTCACGGCCGTCCGGGACATGATTGCTGATAAGTAAGATCCGCCGAGATCTTTTGAGATTTAGTGGCCGAAGTAAGCTTCATTGAGCTTGGGATCTTTTGCCAGGGCTTCTGCTGTTCCGCTCATACGGATGTGGCCAGTCTCTAGTACGTGAAGCTTTTCTGCGAGCGTCAGCGCGAAATTCACGTTCTGCTCAGTGATAAGGATCGTAAGTCCTGTCTCTTTGTTCAACTTACGAAGCGCGTCAGCAATGTCATTACAGACCTTAGGCGCCAAACCAATGGTAGGTTCATCAATCAACAGAACTTTAGGGTTGGTCATCAAAGCACGACCGACCGACACCATCTGGCGCTCCCCGCCGCTCTGCGTCGAGGTCTCCTGATTGCGGCGTTCTTTTAGAACCGGAAAAAGGGTGTTCACCAGCTCAAGATTCTGCTCGATCGCCTCGCGAGCGGTATAGGCGCCAACGAGCAAATTGTCCTCAACTGACATGTAGGGAAAGAGGTTTGCGCGTTCTGGCGCATAGCCAACACCGAAGGAGACAATCTTTGCGGTATTGGCAACGGTCAGCTCCTCATTATCAAGCAGGATCGAACCGGTCGTCTTGGTCAGGCCCATAATGGAGTCAAGCAGTGTAGATTTACCAGCCCCGTTAGCGCCGATGATACCGACGATCTCTCCTTCATTCACGTCGAAAGAAACATCGTGCAGAGACTGAGCCATGCCGTAAAAAGCAGAGAGGTTCTTGACTTCTAGAAGTGCCATCTTTTACCCCTTACAAACCGAGATAGGCTGAACGAACAGCCTCGTCAGCGATCACGTCGTCATACTTGCCTTCTGCCACTACCGAGCCATAGGTGATGGCAACCGCGCGATCAATCAGTGGCTGCAGCGAGCGCAAATCGTGACTGACGATGACCATGGACATTCCAGCCTCGCGTTTCTGTTGCAGGAGATCGGTAATCTGGGCGATTTCACCAACTGTCAGCCCAGCAAAAACTTCATCCAACAGAATCATCTCAGGGTTTGTGGCCAACGTTCGCGCAAGTTCGAGTTTCCTCAAGTCACCCATTGAAAGCTCACTTGGCGCTTTGTCGAGATCGCTTTCCGCAAAGCCAACCGAGAGCGCCAGTTCAAGTTCTCTGTCTGGATCATATCTCTTCGTCAACATTTGCCAAATTGAGTTTGGCATAAGACCAACACGGATGTTGCCACGCACGTCCATTTCGGAGAACGGTCTGGGCACTTGGTATGTCCGTGAAATGCCACGGTTGATTCTCTGATGGGTTGGCAACGTTGTTAACTCTGTCCCATCAAAGGAAATCGAACCTGAATTTTGGCGATGCTCGCCCATGATCAAACTAAAGACGGTGGTCTTGCCAGCACCATTGGGGCCGATCAAACCAACTGACTCGCCACGTGCTACGTCGAATGACATGTTGTTGGTAGCCGTCAAACCACCGAACTTCTTGACCAAATTTGAAATCTCGAGATGAGCGTTCACGACTGACCTCCTCGCCTGGTTCTAAATCGGTCAACCACTTGCCAGAAGATCGCGTAAAGCCCCTTCGGCTGATACATGTACAACAAGAGCGCAATACCGCCGTAAACGAAGTAGCGCTCAGCTCCTGGCAACCATGGCCGCAATTTCTCAAGCAGGAGCGTCAGGAAGAAAGCACCAATCATCGGGCCAATAATCGTAGAGGACCCACCGATCAAAGCCGCAACAATGATGGTGAACAAGAAGTTGATATCAAACAAAGCGCGCGGAGCAATCGATCCATTGTAGTGAGCCAGGAAAGCGCCACCGATGCCTGCAACACAAGCCGAAACCATAAAAGCAAAAAGCTTGAGTTTCGTTGTGCTCAAACCACTGCCCTTCACGGATTCTTCATTCATCGCGATGGCGGACAATGCCGTACCAATTCTGGTCTTAAGTATGGCCCAAAGGACAAAAGCGATGACCAACATCAATGACACAGCCAGATAATAGCCATTAACGGCACCTCTGGTCAGCGTTTCGATGCCTGAAATACCACGTGTACCACCGGTGAGATCAGGTCGAATAACCTGCACCAACTGATACATGAGCTCCATAAAGGCCAACGTCACCAAAGCAAAGTAGCTGCCCTTGATCCGCAAAGCTGGCAAGAAGAACAAGGTGCCCCCGATCATCGTCACGATCACCGCAATGGGGATCGAATACATAACAGGCACATCAAATCGATATGAGAGGATTGCCGTCGTGTAAGCACCAATACCAACCAAGAACGGATGCCCGAATGAAATGTAACCGGTACGTCCGGAAATGAAATCCCAGCTCATAGCAAAAATCGCCAAATAACAAGCTTGGATGAGTGTTCTGAGGTTTCCTTTTGAGAAACCCAAAAGAGCAAAGATCTTTGGCAGCAAAAGCATGCCGATGATGAAGATAGCCCAGATAATGAGAGAGCGGAGAAGCGGCTTGCTGATCACGTCAAAGCTCCTCCCGACCAAAGAGGCCGCGCGGTCTGATAACGAGCACAGCGATGATCAAAATCATGGTGAAGACACCGCGTAATTCAGCGGCGAACAAGGTCGTCGTAATGATTTCCATAAACCCAATGATATGAGCTACGATCAGCGTACCGATGATGGAGCCAATGCCGCCCACAATGACAATCGCTACAGCGATAATCAGCGGAGCCACCCACATTGACGGACTGAGTTGCGTGTAAGAGGCAAAGAAAACCCCTGCCGCCGCACCGAGTGCACCTGAGATAACCCAGGTGGCAGCGTTAACCTTGTCCGGTTCTACGCCAGAGATAGCGGCACCCTTCTGATCCATAGACACGGCCTGCATGGCGCGCCCGATATGTGTCTTTTTGATAAATGCGTAGAGCCCCAGGATCAGAACCCAACTGCCCAAAGCTGCCGCTACATTATTGGCAGTGATAGAGACAGTTCCAAACTGCCAAACCCCATCAATAATGGAGTGGAGTATTTTAGTCGCGTCGCCAAAAACGAGGATGATGCCGGCTTGAATCACAACAGCCAAAATCAGGGTCGAAATCTCGATAGCGACGTGATCGCCTTTCAGAGGTTTTACAAGCAATCGGTACTTCAGTAGGCCAAAAACGGCGCCAACAACAATGGCGAGTAGGACACCAACCAGTTTGGGCATCTCCAGTACCTGTGCGGTGTAGAAGAAAGTGTAGCCGCCGACCATCAGCGAAACACCGTAGGCCAGGTTCAACACCCTGCCGACTGAAAAAATCAACGTGAAGCCAACAGCAATGAGTGCGTAAAGGCCACTCAGCAGTAGGCCCTGAATTAGAATTTGAAACATGGAATAGAACTAAAAGAAAACCCCGGGCCCATCAGAGCCCGGGGTGATTGAATGATTACTTCTTCACCCAAGAAGGGATGCCGAAATCTTGCGTTTTGAACTTGTCTGGATAGACCACACCAGCTGAACCGTCTTCATTCCACTGGATTACAACCATAGACGGAGCGCCGTCATCGTAGGGTGCTGTGATATCAAAACGTGCGTTGTGTGGATATGTACGCTGTGTGCGCTCCTCAATCTCGCCTGGCTTCCAGAACGCATAACGGAGCCACATTTCACCATCCTTTTTCAGGACAAGATCCTGGCCAAGCATCGCGTCAACCCATGAAGTATTGTTGAAGCCACCGGCCTCTTCAGCTGCTGCAAAGGCCTGCTTTAGGCCATGGTAAGCATTGAAACCGTTGAAATGTGGGAACTTAGGACGGCTTGTGTATTTTGCCTGGTAAGTGTCAACAAATGCCTGGCTGACAGGATCAAGTGCGAAACCAACGGAAGGCACAGGTGAAAGTGTGGAGATACCACCACCGGCTCCGCCTGTGTCTTCCCAGTATTCCTGACCAAGCGCGGCGACGTTAACACCCGTCATGCCCATAGGCACTTGCAGCTTCACGTACTGAGACGAGACAACCTGAGAGTTCACGGAAGAAATCAGATAAATAAAGTCAGCACCTGACGCCTGCGCATTTGAGAAAATTGGTGCGAAGTCGACTGTTGCAACGTCATAAACGATTGTGTCGACAACCTCGATACCCGCCACAGGTGCCAAAGCTTCGGCCACCAAGCCGTGGATTGCTCCGCCAAAGGCTGTGTCTTCTTGAAGGATGACAACTGATTTCCAGCCCATCTGATCAACCAAGACATCCTTACCGAAGTCGATGTAGAGCGTTGCAAGCGCTTCATCAGAAGCGATGTTCATGAAGTATGGTTTATAGTTGTCGTAGTCGGTGACCAAATTATCGATGATACCGATGTAGGATGTCCAAGTATCCAATGTTGGGATCTGGTATTCGACCATGCGCGGCAACCAGCCAAGCGACACGTCATCAATTGAACCCGAGATGATGAAGTCGACTTCTTCTGATTCGGCGAGATACTCGTAGGCCTTGATGCCCTCGGTAGGATCTTCACCTGTGTCAGCAGAAACCAATTCGATGGTTTTGCCACCCAGCACGCCACCAGCGGCATTAAGCTCTTCGATCGCAATTTCAGCGCCGCGTAGAGTGCTGAGGCCTGTGTCTGATGAAAGTGAGCCGATAAAACCGACTTTGACAGTATCTGCAAATGACGTCGTTGCCATAATTGCAGAGGTTGCCAGCGCAACAGCGCCCGCAAATAGGTTAGTCCGGAATGTCATGATTTTTCCTCCCTGGTTGCTTGGATACAGCAGGATATTTTTGCTCTTTTCGCTGTATACAGTATTCAGTACACAAAACTGAGCGAGAATCAAGAGGCGTATCATGCATAAACCAGTTGCATCTGGCGCTAATGACCTCCTTTGCGGTAAAGAACGGAGATGTGTGGCTTGCTCGGTATCAAGCCGATCCCATCATGGGCTTAGAATAAAGGGCACTTCTCTTTTGATGGAAAACCGACAAAAAGATCTGGATGCGTTGCGAGGATTGGCGGCTTTATTCGTCGTCACCTTTCACTACCTTTTAGCTTTCTACCCGTTCACCGTTTTAGGGAATCACAAAGGGGTTGCTCAACAAGCAGCCTGGGAAGCACTGTTCCACCTTCCTCCTTTTGGCCTTGCCACTGGCGGACACCATGCTGTGAGCATGTTTTTCATTCTAAGTGGCTATGTGCTGAGCTACCGTTTCTTGAATTCCACGCAATGTGATTGGACTACATTGATATCCAACGCCTTAAAAAGGCCTGTAAGATTGGGAGGTGTTGTCCTTTTCACCATAGGCTTAAGTGCCATTTTATGGAGTTTTAGCTTTTATCTAAATACCGAAGCCGGTGAAAGCGTTGCCGCTGGTCATTGGTTCTCCAGGGCTTGGAAGGGAGATTTAAGCCTGCAAACATTCCTGACGACATTTTTTCTAAATCCATTTAGTGAGGGAGAACTGTTTAGCCCTCCCCTATGGACGATCAAGATTGAACTCTACGGGTCTTTGCTCACCTTCGCATTCTTGATAGTGTTTCGATCATTCCGCTATCGCTTGATAATTGCTTTCATTCTGCTCCTGGTATTTCATGACAGCCACTATGCTGGGTTTTGGATCGGTATTATTGCTGCTGATACGATTGGGACTTTGAGGGGCCTAAAATTACGCCCCTACATAAGTTGGACATGCTTCGCGCTTTTCTTCTATCTTTCCGCTTATCCACATTGGATGTCACAGGCCAACTTGGCTTCTACTGTTTATGGCTTTCTACCCAATGATAAGGGCTATGGTGACGGATATCCGTTGGTCAGTGCCGTCGCTCTTTTCTGCTTTGTCCTTCTGACTGATAGAACCTCCATTTGGTTGGCCTGCAATTCGACCCTGCAACGTCTTGGGCACATCTCTTATTCTCTGTACGCTACTCACTATTTAGTTTTGGGCAGCCTGGCCTCCGGTCTCTACCTCATAACGTTACCGCACCTAGGACACGGTCTATCTTTCGTCTTAGTCTTTGCGGTAGGTTTGACTGTATCGCTACTTTTAGCAACCGTTGTTAACTGGTTCGTCGATCAACCTTCGCTTCGTTTGTCGAATCTCATAGGTAAGTACGCTCAGACAGCCTTGGTTAAAATTGGGGCGAAATTTGTGAAAACCTGAGCAGCTTCGTTAAGCTCTGGCACCAGGTCCATAGGCGCAATACATCGGTTCGTTTTCTGCAAATCGCTCTAGTCTAAGCGCTGATACGTCCATCTCTGGTTTTTTATCCAGCACGATATCAGCGACGGTCTCTCCAACAGACGGCGCCAGTTTCAATCCATGCCCTGAGAAACCAGTGGCCAAATACAAACCCTCTATGCCTGGCGCCCAGCCGAGAATTGGATGCCAGTCAGGCGTCACGTCGTAAGAACCACTGACAGAGCGCACAGGTGAGGCGTTTTTGAAATCAGGCAAACGTTCGCTCAATGATTTACGGATGCGTTTTAGGTGGGCCGCATCATTTTCAGCATCACTATCAACAATTGGAGGAACGACAGGCATTTCCGGCGGGTAGGCACCGGCTAGAAACTCCCGCCCCATATGGGGGCGAATGGCTATGTTAGAGTTACCGTCCGTCAAACAACATCCTAACTGTCGACCTCCTGGGGGCTGCGTCAGGTACATTGTGTCAATCCGCCTTGGTTCTACAGGGATATCGATGCCGAGCGGTTTGGCAAGCTCCCTAGCCCAAGATCCCGTCACATCGATCACAACGTCCGTTTCGATATTTCCGGCTGACGTCCTTACGCCTGTAATTTGGTCTCCGCGGGTTTCAAGTGCTTCTACTTTGACACCTGTAGCGACCCGAACGCTTGCTTCTTGCGCTGCGGAGAGCCAGGCCAGAACAATGCGGGTAATGTCAATAAAGCCGCCATTTGGGTCCCAAGCGCCACCAACGAGCCCGGTGGTATCGATGCAAGGTTCAATAGATTTGATATCCTTGGGGTCAACAAAGCGGGTGTCGATGCCAAGGCTTTGTGCCAACTCAATATTACTGTTTAGCGGTCCCAGCTGTTTCTCAACAACAATCAGCATGTAGCCCATGGGCAGATAACCGGGGTCGCCATAACCAACAAACTTGTCCCAATTCGTGAAGTAGTCGTACCCCCTCATGGCCATCTGCAACATTAAGGGGTTTGAGTAATGCAAACGGATCTGTCCAAAGGATCGACCTGACATGCCTCCAAGGGGTGCAAATTGATCCAAAACCAGGATAGTCGGCGCTGAATAAAGCGCTAAGCCATTGATGTTTGGTGGCCAAAGTTTGGTGGTTTGCGGTTTTGGTTTGCGATTTGAGTGAGTATGAGCCTCAGGAATAGGGCAAAAAGAAGCCTCAACCGTCTGAGGATGAGCC
>CAJQQZ010000019.1 GCA_905480575.1 uncultured Alphaproteobacteria bacterium
AAGGACACGGCTTTCCAGCCAAGTCCTGGCTCAGAACAGCTTTGGAACAAGCCAGAAAACTGATCCGTTATGACCCGGAAGTGATGGTGAAAATCCTAAAGCCAGCTATCGATAAATCAAAAAGAGTCGGGTAGTATGAGATTACGACGTTGATGAACAATCCTGACAATAACCAATTGATCTCCGCCTTCGAGAAAACGGTAGAAAACGATGTGGCGCTTGAGATTGAACGATCTCAAATGAGGAGCAAAAAGACTTCTGTCTGTACCGGCCTCTGGTTGTGATTGGATAAGGTCAAAGGCTTCATTCAACCATAGTTCGATAATAGGTCAACCATTGTGCTCTGCCCCAGGTTTGAACAGTATGGCTTCTTATCTCATCAAGATCTTGCTTTGCTCTTCGCGAAAGTCGCAGAATCATACGAGCTATCTGAAAGCATCGGGTTCATAAGCGATTGGGTCAAAATCAACCACTTCACCTGCTTCAACTTGAGCAACTGCCTCTTCTAATTCAGATTTCAGACGATAGAACTCTCGCGCTCCATCTTTTTCCATGAGCGTGCGAACACCAGCGCGAACAACTTCACTTAAATTCGCATTAGCGCCGCTTTCAATCTGGCGCTGAACGTAAGTATCCATCGGCTCCGTCAAATGAACATTAGGCATTAGAAACCTCCTCCATGTCCAATAATATCAGATGCTGACATAAATGTCAGCTATCTAGCAGCCCACCGACTAACCTTCGCATCAAAGTCGGGCCGGTCGCGTTCTGCCTGTGGCTGTTCCATTTGACCGAAGTAGAGCACACCGGCGATACGATCTTGATCGTCCATGCTTAAGGCCTTGTGAACGGTTTTATCGTAGGACAGCCATTCAGAAATCCATTGGCCGTAGAGGCCCTGTGCGTGAGCGGCCAACAGCATGTTTTGACAGACAGCACCGGCCGACAAAACTTGCTCCCACTCTGGCACCTTCTTCGTATTTCGAATCTCGCTGATCACCACGACAACTGTTTCAGCGCGCGTGAAACGTTTAGCTTCAAATGCAAGACTCTCTTCGCCTGCTTCAGGATTAGCAGCCTGAAATGCCTTGGAGATGACTTCGCCGAACTCCTCTCGTGCATTGCCCTCAAACACAACAAAGCGCCATGGAGCCAGCTTGCCATGATCCGGCACACGCATACCAGCCTTCAAAATGGTGCCCAATTGTTGCTTGGTTGGACCAGGGCCAACCATATCACGAGCGCGGCCAGAACGACGGGTTAGCAGTAAATCGATGGTCTCATTCATCTATTCTTCTCCTGCTGCCAACCACTCGAGCGGCGTCACAGTGGAGCGCAAATAAAGTGGGTGGCCGGGTTGATCTTGTTTGGTGATTGGGAAGGAATGGAGCTGGAATTGCTTCAACATAGTGCGCAGCTTGGCGCCTCTTTCCAGGTGCAGACCATGATTGCCCCATCCACAAACAATAATGCCGTCACGCCCAATAATGTGCTCGACGGTCGAGCGGATAACCTCGTCGTTGTCTGGTCCGACTGGGTCTGGATGGGCACGCATGTTCTTAGGGTCGGTTGCTCGGTAAGCAAAGGCGTTCATCACGATGACTTCACCAAAGCCCCAGGACTTTGCATAGCGGCGGCTCTTCGCAACTGTCGGGTCATCTTTCACTTCGTCAGCCGTTGACGGATTGAGCATAATAAAAGCCATCGGCGGCTTTGCACGATCCTCTGCTGTCACGGCTGGACGGCGGAGGAAATAGCGATGCTGGCGGTCCGGCGACCAAAGCGAGTGAGTCCCGGGGTAAAAGCTGTTGTCGATCAGCGGGTCTGGCACGAATGGATCAAGACCCGCGATGCAAGAGGAAGGCAATGGTGTCATGGTCGAACCTGGCCTGTGCCCTGTACTTTATATTTGTAAGACGTCAACTCAGCCGCCCCCACTGGACCACGTGCATGCATTTTGCCGGTGGAGATACCAATCTCCGCGCCCATACCAAACTCACCACCATCGGCGAACTGGGTCGAGGTGTTATGCATAACAATACCCGCGTCGACTCGGTTCATGAAATCGGCTGCAATCTCTTCATCCTCAGCAATGACGGCCTCTGTGTGATGAGAGCCATGGAGATTAATGTGGTCAATGGCTTCCGCAACACCGTCGACAACCTTCACAGATATGATGGCATCTAGGTATTCTGTGTCCCAATCTTCTTCGGTCGTAGGTGCGATAGTCGCGATGATTTCACGGCAAGCCTCGTCACCACGCACTTCACAACCACGCCCTTGCAGCGCACGGATCGCGTCCGGTAAAAAGTCGCCCGCAACAGAACGATCAACCAGCAAGGTTTCTGTGGCACCACAGATACCGGTCCGGCGCATCTTCGCATTGACGATGATTTCTTGCGCCATGGCCAGATCCGCTGAACCATCAACATAAGTGTGGCAGAGGCCGTCCAAGTGGCTGAAAACCGGCATCTTGGCTTCGTTTTGGATGCGTTCGATTAATCCGCGGCCACCGCGAGGCACGATGACATCAACGAATTCACTCATGCCTAGCAATATGCCGACTGCTTCACGGTCAGTTGTTGGCACTCGCTGAATGCACTCAGCTGGTAACCCAGCTACCCGCAAACCGGATTGCAGGCATTCCAGGATTAGACCTGAAGAGTGAAATGAGTCGGACCCACCACGAAGAATAGCTGCATTCCCTGATTTCAGGCAAAGCGCACCAGCGTCAGCTGTCACATTTGGACGAGATTCATAGATGATTCCGATAACGCCTAAAGGCACTGAAACCTTGGTGATCTTCAGGCCATTGGGCCGTTCTGTCGTGGACAGCTCTTTGCCAACTGGATCGGGAAAGTCAGCGATATCCATCATGCCCGCGGCCATGGCCTTGATGCGATCTTCGGTGAGTTTGAGGCGATCCAACATTGCGGTGCTCAAACCCCGCTCAACCGCTGCAGCAAGGTCCTGTTCATTGGCGATCAAAATCTCTTTCATACGAGAGCGCACAATCTCTGCAGCTGCTCGGATCGCTTGGTTCTTGTCCGTCGGTTTCGCTACCGCCAAAACAGCAGAAGCATCCTTAGCTTGCTGTCCCAAAGCTTGCATTGCATCAAAAAGATCTCGTTCTTTTTCTGCTGCCATCGCCGACATAACTCTAACCTTTCTTTCTTTTCAAACCTGTCAGGACAAGATCGTCCCGATGTATCAATTCTTCTCGACCCTCGTAGCCAAGTGTTTTCTCAATCTCGCTTGATCTTTTGCCGCAGATCAAAGCGACTTCTTCAACGTTATAACCAACCAAGCCGCGTGCCAGCTCTTCACCTGATTGGTTTTCTATTAAGATGGCGTCACCCCGTCTAAAGGAACCTGCCACTCTGACCGCTCCAGCAGGCAACAACGAGCGTCCTTTTGAAAGCGCTTTGACCGCGCCGTCATCAACAACTACAACACCGTCCGACTTCAAAGACCCTGCAATCCAGGACTTACGGGCAGCTTGCGGCGCAGTGTTCGCGAGGAAAAGACTGGCTCTTTTCTGGCCATTTGCAACCGCCATCAACGGATTCAATTCCTTGCCGTTGGCGATCAACATATGACAACCAGAGTCCGTGGCAATCTTCCCTGCGGTGATTTTCGTAATCATCCCACCGGAACTGTAACCAACAGGCGGTTCTCCCGCCATATCTTCAATCTCAGGCGTGATAGCATTGATCACTGAAAAATATGTCGCATCGGGATCCTTACGGGGATCGTCGGAATAGAGACCATCGATATCAGACAGCAAAACCAAAAGATCCGCACCAATCATCGTGGCAACGCGCGCGCCCAAACGATCATTGTCTCCAAAGCGTATTTCGCTGGTTGCTATGGTGTCATTCTCATTGATGATGGGAATGGCGCCAAGCTTTAGTAAGGTTTCAATGGTGTTACGAGCATTCAAATGCCGACGGCGGCCTTCGGTATCTTCTAAAGTCAGTAGAATTTGAGAGACAGTTATGTCGTGCCGAGCCAAAGTCGACTGATAGGCGTGAGCCAACTTAATCTGTCCTGTTGCCGCGGCAGCTTGCTTCTCTTCCAATTTCAAGGATTTGAGGCCAAGGCCCAAATGTGTACGCCCGACAGCTATCGCGCCGGAAGAAACAATTAGGATTTCTTTCCCTTGATCTCTAAGCGCTGCGATATCGTCAGCAAGCGCATCCAACCATTTTGAACGAATGGCACCGTTGTCTTCCACCAATAGAGCGGAGCCAATCTTGACGACAATGCGTTTGGCTTTCTCAAGGGCCTCGTGCGCGGAATTAATTCCTGAGATCATGGTTGCCAGCCGCTGTCTTCCACTGGTCCATTGGCCAGATCTTTAGCCTTTTGGGTTTCACTTTTGATGTCTGTCCAAAGGGCACGCAAGAGATCGGTTGTGCCTTCACCTGTCGCACCTGAGAGCAGGTGTACTTTCTTGCCTGATACTGATTCCAATTCTTTGCGTTGCTCTTCAACCTGCTCAGGAATCAAGCTGTCAATCTTGTTCAGGGCCAAAATCTCTTGCTTGTCTTCTAGGCCCCAACCGTAAGATTCTAACTCGTTTCGAATTGTCTTATAAGCTTCGCCAACACCGTCTTGTGTCACATCAACAAGGTGCAACAGAACACGACAGCGTTCAATATGCCCGAGGAAACGCGTGCCTAAACCGGCACCCTGGCTAGCGCCCTCAATCAGACCTGGGATATCTGCCACAACAAAACCGACTTCATCCAGTTCAACAACACCCAACTGTGGGTGAAGCGTAGTGAAGGGATAGTCGGCAATCTTTGGCTTGGCGGCAGAGACCGCGGATACAAAAGTTGACTTACCAGCGTTAGGCAGCCCAACGAGCCCTGCATCGGCCATCAACTTCAGTCGCAGCCAAAGCCAACGTTCTTCACCGGGCCAGCCAAGATCGGCACGTCTCGGTGCGCGGTTGGTCGAAGTCTTGTAACGCGTGTTACCAAAACCTGGATCACCGCCTTTGGCCAGAAGGATTCGGTCTCCTTCGTTGGCAAAATCGGCAACCAAGGTCTCACGGTCTTCTTCAAAAACCTGTGTTCCCACAGGCACCTTGATTACGATTGAATTTCCGGCGGCCCCTGTTTTGTCACGTCCCTGACCATTACCGCCACGGTCCGCTTTGAAATGTTGGGCATAGCGGAAATCGATCAAGGTATTTAGACCTTCAGCAGCTTCCGCCCAAACATCGCCGCCCCGGCCACCATCGCCACCATTGGGGCCGCCAAATTCGATATATTTCTCACGCCGGAAGGAGACAGCACCACTGCCACCATGCCCAGATCGTACAAATATTTTTGCTTCGTCGAGAAACTTCATGTTCTTTTGCCTATCGGATGACCAAAACAAAAAGGGGACTGGCTGCCGCCAATCCCCTCTTCATAAAACCTGTTGCAGAGAGTGCGGCTTATTCAGCGGCCTCTGCTGCCGGGACTACAGAAATATAAGTTCTGTTTTTAACGCCCTTATGGAATTTTACATTGCCGTCAACAATTGAGAAGATCGTGTGATCTTTACCCATGCCAACGTTTTTACCTGGGTGGAACTTTGTACCGCGTTGACGACAAAGAATGTTGCCAGGAACCACAGTTTCACCACCGAATTTCTTTACGCCAAGACGGCGACCTGCTGAATCGCGACCGTTTCTTGAACTACCGCCTGCTTTTTTATGAGCCATTGATTATCTCCTAACCGTCTCTTAACCTTTGATACCAGTAATCTTAACAACCGACTGATGTTGACGGTGGCCATTCTTACGACGAGAGTTCTTACGACGACGCTTGCGGAAGATCAAAATCTTACGAGCGCGGTTCTGTTCAAGAATTTCAGCTGAAACAGAAGCACCTTTGATGAACGGAGCACCGATCTTTACGGCTTCACCTTCACCGGTCATCAAAACTTCGTCAAAGCTGATTTTGTCACCAGCTTCACCAACTAGTCTTTCGATAACGAGCACATCGTCTTGGGCAACTTTATACTGCTTGCCACCAGTTTTTATCACTGCAAACATTTCTTTGCTGTCTTCTCCAGCTTGCGCTCTTACTTTGGTGTACAGTTTTTGTCACCGGGGCGCATTCGGTTAATAAAAAAGGCTCCGCCAAGTCACCTCAGCGGAGTTGGAAGGGGCTATAGAACCTATCTTAGCCCCTGTCAACGCGCTCTAGCCGATTCCTTAGTAAAGACCTAAAGATTTTAGTGTTCTAGGACCTGCGACACCATCTGCCTTCAGTCCCTCTTTATTCTGATAATCTTTCAAGGCCGAGCCCAAGTCATCGTCAAATTCACCGTCAACGTCACCGTCATAGAGATTCTGTGCCTTTAGGGCGCGCTGTAGATTCTCAACCTCAAACCCTTTGGCGCCAGGCTTCATCAAATAGATGTTCTTCTGCCCTTTGCTAGACTGATACGCGCGGTTCTTAACGCCTTTAACGATCAAGGATTGAGCCGGTGCAGGCGCTGCTTCCGCGGCATCATATTGTTCTTCCTCTACGTCCAAGGCTTCAACTTGATTGTTGAGCAAGTCGTTTTCTTCACGCAATGAACTGCTAACACTCAGGAGACCTGACTTTGCTTCCTTAAGGATCTTCTTGGCTTGAGCATATTCGCCTTGCTGGAAAAGATCAGCCGCTTTTCGCTGGCGTTTACCGGCCTGAATAAGGGAATTCTCTACAATCACATCCTCATTAATGGATGTTTTAGCCAAGTTTCGATCGGATGTTACATCTACAGTTAACGAGACTTCCTCGAGCGAACGAAGAGAAGTTTGAGCATCGACGTATGAAAGCTGCAATGTGCCAAGATTAAGGTTACCTGTGTGTAGAGGAGCATCAATGTCCAAGCGCAACAGAATTCCTCGGTTTTCGCCTGAATGGAAATCACCGAGTGGGAGTACGGATACTTTAACGTCTTGCTCTTTTTCTACCGAGGTTATGCGCGCGGATTGAATGATCTCTGACGGTACAAACCGAAGTTCCGCATCGCGGGCAACCGTGGAGAAAAGCGTTCTGATTTCTCTGTCGAAGATATAGGCCATCTGTGCCGGGCTTTCGATGAAGTAGTAATTACCTGCGCCTGCTTTTGCGATAGTTGTCATGTAGTCTTCGTTATAATCTGCGCCCAAGCCAAGTGCCGTAATTGTAACGCCCTTGGATCTCATATCGGCTGCAAATTTGCGTATACCACTTTCCGTTTCGATGCCTCTGTTGGCAATACCGTCTGACAGCAAAAGGATGCGATTAATACCACCGGAAGTTAGATGTCTTGAAACTTCGCTATAGCCAGCATCCAGGCCGCCAGATACATTCGTCCATCCATCGGGGAACAAACGATTAATTTTCTTCTTTATCAGCGAGCGGTTTCTTAAGTGGTCTGACCTGTGATCGACCGTGACAGTATCACTGTAGGACACGAGTGAAAGCCGGTCATCATCTGACAATCGATCAACCAAGTCTTTTGCTGCTTTTTGTGCGTAGGTCAGCTTACCAGCATCCCCCATGGAACCCGAACGATCCATAACAAGAGAGATGTTTAGAGGTGGCCGCTCTCCCTCTTCTCTCTCTGGCGCGTCCAAGGCATCAAAGCGCAAAAGCGCATAAACGCTCGTAGATTCACCTCGGACAATGACTGGATGGTCCAGTTTGGCGCTGAGTTCTATCGCATTGGCTTGAGCGGTTGAAGAAACCGCTACCGTTGCCAGAATAATCGATGAAAATAGTTTAAAAAGAGTTCGCATTTCTGTAGCCCCGCAAATTGCTGTTGAACGTTCATAGAAAGGGAAATCAGCGAAACTTTGCTGGAAAAGCGGTTTATCTGTGCCAATTGAAGCCAGAAAAAGGCACGGGACTCTTTGATGGACAAGTCATGTTCGGTCTAACCGCTAGACAGTGTCTAGGGGTATCGATAAAAGAGCAGCCTAATCGAAGGCCAACAAATGCATGCCTGGGAGAAACTCTATCGTGAACAAACCTGTCGCCCTCATAACCGGTATCACTGGTCAAGACGGTGCCTATCTTGCAGAACTCCTGCTAGAAAAGGGCTATATCGTTCACGGCGTCAAACGTCGTTCCTCATCCTTCAACACCGGCCGCATTGATCATATCTACGTCGACAGCCACGAAGAGGACGTAAATTTCTTCCTTCATTATGGTGACATGACTGACAGCACAAACCTCATCCGCATCATCGCCGAGGTTCAACCGACAGAGATCTACAATCTGGCCGCGCAAAGCCACGTTCATGTGAGTTTTGAAACACCCGAATATACAGCAAATTCAGATGCACTTGGCACTTTGCGTTTGTTGGAAGCCCTGAGAATTCTAAAGCTGGAAGACAGCGTCCGTTTTTACCAGGCTTCCACCTCAGAGCTCTACGGTAAAGTCCAAGAAGTCCCTCAGTCGGAAACAACACCTTTCTATCCCAGATCCCCTTATGCGGCTGCTAAGCTGTATGCCTATTGGGTTACTGTAAACTACCGTGAAGCCTATGGGATCCACGCATCAAACGGCATTCTGTTCAATCATGAAAGCCCCATCCGTGGTGAGACGTTCGTCACGAGAAAGATCACCCGCGCCGTAGCAGCGATTGAAGTTGGGCAACAGGATTGCCTGTACCTCGGGAACTTAAACAGTGAACGTGATTGGGGCCATGCCCGCGATTACGTTGAGGGCATGTGGCGTATTCTTCAGCAAAAAGAACCCGACGATTATGTTTTGGCGACCGGTGAGAAACACTCTGTAAGGGAGTTCGTGGAGCTCGCATTCTCAGAAGTTGGCCGCAAAATCATTTGGGAAGGCGAAGGCGTTGAAGAGGTCGGTCGCGACCCGAAAACAAAAGCCGCTTTGGTGAGGGTCGATCCCCGTTACTTCCGCCCAACCGAGGTAGACGAATTGCTCGGTGATGCGACAAAAGCCAAAACGAAACTGGGCTGGATACCTCAAACGTCGTTCCAGGAACTTGTTGAAGAAATGATGCGCGAAGATATCTCTTTGTTAGCAAATTTAGGAGAAGCCATTTGAAATACGTAAACAACGCGAAATTTCGCGACACTTGGCTAAGTGAAGTACTTTCCTCCTTGGTACCGGGAAGTAAAATTCTGGATGTTGGAGCCGGCGAATGTGCACACAAGCAATATTGTGAACACCTCGAATATGTCTCACAAGACGTGGCACAGTACGACGGCGCAGGAGACGGCAAAGGTCTCCACACACAAAGCTGGAACACTTCATCAATCGACATAGTTTGTGATATCTATGATTTAGAGCCTGACGCTTCGTATCACGTGGTGCTTTGTTCAGAAGTTCTTGAACATATCGTTGATCCAGCCAAAGGGTTAGAAATTCTTTGCGGCTTGCTGAAACCGGGCGGAACTCTGATTGTAACCGCTCCCTTTATCAGTCTTACTCACTTTGCTCCTCAGCATCACGCCACAGGACTTTCTCGTTATTTTTATGAACATCACCTTGGTGCGGCTGCGTTTGAAATTATGGAAATGACGCCAAATGGTGGCTATTTTGACGTTATTCGCCAAGAGATAAAAAGAGTAAAAAAGGTCCACGAACAATACGTGGAAAAAGCGCTCCTTTGTGGCATCAGTTTTTGTTTTCTTTCGCCGGGCGTATTTTACTCAAATACGCCGAAAAAGATGGGCCAAGAGACAATCGGGAATCAGCCGAACTGTTAACTTGTGGATGGCATGTCAGGGCGAGAAAAGGGCTATGAAACTTTTCAGTTTCTTAAGAAAGTCGAAGAAAAGAACTCTCAGGTCTGCCATAGAGCTGCATGAATTTAGCGCGTTGCTTGGTAAAGATCAGCCCCTGATTCTCGAAATCGGCGCTAACGATGGCGGATCGACGACTGAGTTTGTTGAGATTTTTCCACAAGCCTCAATCTTCGCTTTCGAACCAGAACCGAGAGCCATTGATTTGTTTAAGGCAAGACAGTTTCCCAGCAATGTGACATTGATTGAAATGGCCATTGGCGCCGCAACAGGAACGACTGAATTTTTTCAGAGTAGCGGTGAACCTCCC
>CAJQQZ010000020.1 GCA_905480575.1 uncultured Alphaproteobacteria bacterium
CGTAGTTTCCTTTGTTTGATGTTTTTGGTTTGCACCTACATCAAAACCGGAAACGGCTGGCTCCTTCAAGAGCCGAACGTAGTCCTTCCAGCTAGCTGGAAGGACTACTATGTCAGATTAAGTCGGAACTAATTCAATTGATTTAGTAACTGAACTTTACTTGACTATTTTGCCAACTTCTTCGCTTGCCCAACCCAGTCATCTCTCTCGATTCTGTCGGGAAATGCCCCCAGCTGTCCGACCATCCACTCAACATCTTGGTTTGAAAAGCCCGCAATCTGAGCAAATTGATAGACACCGTTGTCATTCAACAGTTTCTCGAAAACAGGGCCAATGCCATTTATCTCTTTCAAATCATCGACATTATTGGGGCGTTCACGAAAGAGATTTTCTGGCGCTGGCAACTCCTTTGATTGTTCTGAGGCGTCTTCAACAGTCTTGATGCTTAAGGTCAGCGCCGCCTTAGCGGAGTTTGCTTCTTCACGCGCAATCGCTAGCTCCTTCTCCAAATCTTCGCAACGGCTACAGCTTTCAGCTTCTAGACGGTTCTCACCTGACATCCACAACCACCAGGCAGAAAGAATACCAACACAAGCCCCTACCGACATCGGAACAATGTGGAGACTAGTCCCAAAAACAACAAAAGCAATTACAGCGATCGAGGACAGTGCGAGCAAGACAACCAACGGCCACTTGAACGACGGGTATGACCCACCTTTGGTTTGACTGATCGCCCAAGTGGCAACTACACCAACAAGACCAGCAGTTAGAAGGAAGAACCCAGGCAACACACCGCCAAATACCGACGACAACAAGATCGCTAAGGCCATTAAGAAGACAACAAGTGCTAAAGCGCGGTTACCGCGATCTGTTTTGACCTTTTTCGGCTCGGGGGTCATAAGTATTAGTTTCCTAAGGTGTTGGATTTCAGAACTGAATGAATCTCAATTCAACTCTGCGGTTCTTGGCATAAGCGGCTGGATTGCGGCCTGGATCAATCGGGCGAAGTGCAGCCATACTGACAGCAGATAGTCTCTCCGCTGGAACACCTTCCTTGATGAGAATTCTGACCACGTTAGCGGCTCTAGCCCCGCCGAGATGCCAGTTGGAAGGGTATCGGTTCGTAGAAATCGAGAGACGGTCTGTGTGTCCCTCAACGAACAAATTCCATTCGCTATCTTCACTCAGTTTGGATTTGATTTTCTCTGCGACAGCTCGGATCGTTTTTCGACCCTTTTTCGAAACCGAAGCCGAGGCAGGATAGAAGAGAATTCCGTTGTCGAGAACCAGGCGACCTTCGTTCGACTTAACTGATTCAACGTCCTGTTCTATCTCGTCTACGAGACCCTTCAACTCATCCGAAGTTTTCTCATCTCCTGAATCCAATCCAGAAATGGTTGACTGCAAAGATTGGAGTTGTTGGCCTAACTCTTTGTTTAAGCTTTGCAGCTCAGCCAGTTCGCCCTCAAAATCTTCATCAGGATTAGATGCCGCTGTTGGTTTGTCTGACGCCTCCATATTACTCTTGGCCAACAAGTTTCTTGTGGCCTCCAGCTCTAGTTTCAGAATCCTCAATTCATCCTCTGCGCCAGAAAATTTGACTTTCGCCTGATCTAGTTCTCTTTGTAACTCTTCAATCTTCAGTTTTGAATCAGCGCTGTTCAAAGTGCCCGTCAGCGCCTCTATACTTTTCTCACTTGATTGGAGGCGGCTGTTCAATTCGCCAATTTTAAGCAGCGACGCAGCCTTCTGCTCTTTGAGAAGCGCTACCAACTTTGATTCTGCGTCTAACTTCTCTTCAGCTTTTGAAAGTTCGACTTGCAACTTCGTGGCAGCGTCCGTCAGTTCCGCTACTTCCAGATTGTCAAAGTTCGCCGCTTTGAGTGCCTTCTCCACTTCGTTCTGTGCTGCAAGTTGTTGCTTGATTTCAGCGAGGGCTGTTTCTGTTTCTTTCAGTTTCTTCTTGGTTTCCTCTAGTTCACTTCGAAGATCCTTCAGCTTCTTCAATCCAGAGTTTTCACCCGTTTCGGCATTTTCTTCTTGAAGCTCAAGCTCTTTGAGTTCACTGAAATCAGAAGCAAGTTTCTTTCTCAGACCTGCTAATTGCACCACCAATTCGCTGTTTTTGTCACTCAGCATTTTTACTTTTTCAGCTGCTGCTGAATGCTGTTCTTCCGCTTTCGCTAGGTCGATCTGTAACTGCGCAGATGCCTCGTTGAGGCCCTTAATTTCAAGGTCCTTAAGATCAATAGCACTCAATGACTCATCGTACCGCCCTTTCAGGACTGCGACTTGTTTGTTTAGTTTGATTTTGTCTTTAGATGATACTGCAACAGACTTCTGAAACGCCTGTAACTCGCTTCTTTGGCTAGCGAGTTGTTTTTCCATTTGGTCAATTTCTTGGACAACGGCTTCGCATTCAACTGCATCATTTAGTTTAAAAACACCGTCACCGCCTCCGGAGTTGTAGTCCCCTTTCATGAGGCGTTGAAACCAACCGAGCTCTTTTTCAGTATTGCAGTTTTCTCGAACTTGCTCAAAAGCAGTCAAAGCTTTATCGGCATTCGCTGAAAATGCAAAATGTCCGCCAACGAGAAAGGCGATAACCGCCGCAGCCGAGGCTAGTCTAATGGACCGATCCTTGCGCATCATGAAATTGGAATCCCCCAACGAATCCTTTAGTACGCCAAGTAAAATTCAGGGCGCTTTTCCGATTCGTTGAAGCAAAACCCGATTCGTTTGTCAAGATTTACTTCTACATTTACTTTTTGATGGCAAGTAACGGACTCTATTACTTGCTAGTGATGCACTAATATCACAAATATTTGTCACTTCAACTTTGCTTGAGTAACACAACCCTCACGCCCTGTTGACTGGCGTGAAATTAATATCACCTCCATAAACTGACACAACAATTCTCAGAAAATGAAGTGTTAGATCCGTGAAAAAATCAATCCTTCCGATCCTATTGGTGGCCTTATTTTGGCCAATCACAAGCAACGCTGGCATCGTTGGTCAAAAAGCCCCTGCCTGGCAAATAGCGGAATGGCTCAATTCTGACGGCGGGACTGTCGCCGACCATAGGGGAAAGGTCGTTGTTATCGATTTCTTTCAACTCTGGTGCCCTGGATGTAACAACTTCTCCATTCCATTGATGCACAAGTGGGAAAAACAATACGAGAATGAGGTCAAAAATGGGACGCTCCTCTTTGTTTCCATCCACACCGTTTTCGAAGGCCACCAATACCAAACCCCAGAAATGCTTCGGAACTTCGTTAAGAACAAAGGCATCAAGCATCCAGTGGGAAATGACCAACAGGTTGAAGGGTATCACATCCCTTTGACAATGGTTAACTACCGCACACGTGGTACACCTGAAATCGCCATCATCGACAAACAAGGTATTGTACGGTTTCAAGACAACATCTTTGAACCGAGTTTAGGCGAGAGTATGATCAATCAACTCTTGGCGGAAGGCAGTTAGGTCGCTAGTCTCGGAAAATCGTCTTTGAGAGGTTTTCCATGGTCTACAATCCTGCGCTCGCCCCCTTAACAAGAGAAGAAATAGAAACTGTTGTATCGTTGGTTAAGTCACGGAGCTTGATTGACGACACAGGCTGGTTCGAGACGATAACACTTGATGAGCCGGAACCAGGGCCAACAAACAACGACCGTAACGCCTATGTTTGCTGTTACGAACGCTCATCAAATACCACATTCCAAGGTCTCGTCTCGCTTTCGAAGAATTCTGTTGAGGAATGGAGAAATGTACCGGGTGTACAGGCCAGGATCGTCCCCGATGAATTCACTTACGCGCAGGAAATCGCAAAGGCTGATCCAGACTTTCAAGCAGCCTGCGCCAAACGAGGCATTACAGATCTCTCCGACCTTCTCGTCGAGGCCTGGGCTGCCGGTAACTTTGGTGTCGAAGAAGAAGAAGGCGAGCGCATCGCTTTCGGCCACTGTTGGCTGCAAAATGATGCAGGCGACAATCCCTATGGTCGCCCTGTGGCAAACCTTCATCCTGTCGTGGATCTAAGACGTGGCAAACTGATCAGGATTGATGACTATGGCGTCGTGCCAATTCCTCCCGATACAAAGTCGATTTCCAAACAAACAACCGCCCGCCAAGACCTCAAAGAACTAAACATCATTCAACCGGATGGCCCAAGCTTCGAAGTCGACGGTCAGGAAGTGCGGTGGCAGAAGTGGCACGTCCAGGTTGGCTTCGATTTACGTGAAGGGCTGGTTCTCCATAACATCGGCTATGAGGATCAAGGAACCCTGCGTCCGATCATGCGCCGCGCTTCTATGGCAGAGATGGTTGTGCCTTACGGTGACCCGACGGGGGGCAATTTTCGCCGAAATGCCTTCGATACGGGGGAGTACGGCATAGGCCAGGCTACGAGCCCTTTAACTCTTGGCTGTGATTGTCTAGGTCACATTTACTATTTTGATCTCTGGTCTCATGATTGGAATGGGGAGCCTGTTTTTGTCAAAAATGCTGTTTGTATGCACGAAGAAGACTACGGCATGCTTTGGAAGTACACCGACCCTAGGCGCGATCAATCATCAGTGACCCGGTCACGCCGTCTGGTGATTTCTTCAGTCGCAACCATCGGGAACTACATCTATGGTTTCTTCTGGTACTTCTATCAAGACGGCACAATTGGCACAGAAGTCAAAGCTACAGGCGTGCCTTTGCCATCGGCCATCGAACAAGGCAGGACACCGGAATATGGCACACTAGTAGCACCAGGTATTGATTCACACATCCACCAACACGTTTTTTCTTTCCGCTTTGACATGGCGGTCGATGGAACGAAGAACTCTCTCGCAGAAATGAATTTTGAAGCGGTACCCTGGGATGACAAGAATCCTCATGGCAACGCTATCCTAACGAAGCAAACGATTTTCGAAACAGAACAGGAAGCGCAGAGAGAAATGAACTTGCCTTCGGCGCGTTACTGGAAGGTCATCAACGAAAATAAACTCAATGGCTTGGGGCAACCGACAGGCTACAAGCTCGTTCCTGGCACAAATGCCCTCCCGTTTTTGCATCCCGACTCACCCGTTGGAAAACGGGCCGGTTTCATGTTTAAACACCTTTGGTGCACACCTTATGAAAAGAATGAACGCTTTCCAGCAGGTTGGTTCCCTAACCAGCACGCCGGTGGAGATGGCTTGCCGAGTTGGACAGAAGCCAACAGATCAATCAGAAACGAGGACATCGTTGTTTGGTACACAATGAACTATCATCACTTGCCTCGCCCCGAGGACTGGCCTGTCCAGCCCACCGTCTATGCTGGTTTCCATTGGATGCCTTTCGGTTTCTTTGATGAAAACCCAGCGATGGACGTGCCCGTCAGTGGTGGCCATGCTGCAAGCGTTTGTTGCGAGTAGAATTCGACATCACTATTCCGCTGGCTGCCCCACTGGGTAGTTAGGGCCGAACTGGGTCTCGTTACCTGGTTCCGGGTGTCTAGGGACGTTCAAGGATAGTATCAAAGAGAACGCCGCCATCCCAGCGCCGGTTAGGAAGACTGCAGCTGGAGAGACCATCCAAACTGCACCCAGTAAGAAGGGTAAGAACACCGCAGCTATGTGATTGATTGTAAAAGCAACTGAAGCCGTGGAGGCCATGTCCGCTGGGTCACCGATTTTTTGGAAGTAGGTTTGTTGCGCTATGGCCATCGCAAAGAACAAGTGATCGATGACAAATAGAGCGGCTGCCACTTCATGTCTTTCAACAAAGGCATAGGCATAAAAAACAAAGAACAATCCGACGTACTCGATGATCAGGGCATTGCGCTCGCCCCACCTGGCAATCATTTTTCCTACTACTGGAGCAATAAAGAAATTGAGGGCAGACGCAGCTAAAAACAGAATGACAATATCGTCGACGCCATAGTCGAATTTCGTGACCATCAGGAAGCCGGCAAAAACGATGAAAATCTGCCTTCGGGCGCCCGCCATGAAAGTTAGAGCGTAATAGAGCCAGTAGCGCTTTCGGAGAACAATGGTTTTTCGTTGTGTCACGGCTTGCGGGAACATCGGAAAACCGATCCAACAGTAAGCCGCAATAGCAATCAAAACACAGCCGCCAATAGCATAAGAAACTTCAACCGATAACCCGACAATCGAAATCCAAAGCCAGACAGAGACGAAGGCAACAATTTCACAAAGTGACTTGAACGAGATGATTTTACCCATGAACTGCGGCGCTTCACCTTTGGGCAACCACTGCCAAGTCAGCGACTTGTTCACAGCTTCATAGTAGTGAAAACCAATCGACATCAAAACCGTTGTGAAGTACAGCCCAACGTGGCTAGGCAAGTAGCCGGTTAAAGCAATCCCCAGTCCCATCACCCCAATCGCGACAAGAGCAAAAATTTGCTCCTTTATGATCAGCAGCAAAAACACCGCCGTGAATGCCAAGAAGCCGGGAATCTCACGCACTGACTGGACACCACCTATATCCAGGCCATTGAACCCAACCTCACGAACCGAAAAATTGTCCAACAACACCCGCCAGACAGCAAAGCCAAAAGACATTCCGACAGCAAGAAGTAACAGGAAGAGACGCGGATCGCGTAATTTTTGGTTAAGTGACATTTGTTTGACTAACAACGGGAAGAACAGAATAACAATCCGCTCGGTCTAACACAGTTTGTTTCGCTTGCATCTGCAAAAGAACTCGACCAGATATAGTCCCCGTACAACTAGGACGTTGCGAAAGGTTATCCAGTGTCAAATGTGAAGGTTTTGGTGTTTTCTGGCTCGATTAGAAAAGGGTCATTCAACAAACAACTGGCGGCAGTCGCTGCTCAATCGGCGGGCGCAGAGGCCGAAGTCACCTTGCTTGATCTCGCAGATTTCCCAATGCCGATTTATGACGGCGATCTGGAAGCGGCTGAGGGCCTCCCCACTAACGCAAAGAAACTGCGCCGTCTGTTTGACGAACACGACGCCTTTATTATTGCTTCTCCTGAATACAACGGGTTTTTCAGCCCGCTTTTGAAGAACACACTCGATTGGGTTTCCAGGTCAGACGCCGACGAACCAGACCTTGTACCCTACAAAGGAAAAGTGGCCGCCCTATTAGCCGCATCCCCAGGTGGCCTTGGTGGCTTGCGGGCACTTCCCTCTCTTCGCCAACTCCTTTCCGGGATCGGCGTTTTGGTCATTCCGGATCAGCTCGCGATTGGTGGTGCCATGTCTGTGTTTGATGGTGAAGGACAGTTAAAGGATGACAGCTGGCAACCAAAAATAGACGGCGTTGTGGAAGCCCTCATGAAGACCGCATCAGCGCTCAAGTCATAATGCCAAAAACTTGGCCGCAATACTTGCTCTTAGAACAGGTTATATCCGACCGAGGGTCGCGATATTCTGTTGGCCTGGGAGCAGTGACATGCCAGGAAGATGTTAAGGCGCTGCTAAAGACGCACACAACCAAGAAGAAGTACCGTACCGCTACCCATAATACTTGGGCAGCAAGAATTACCGCAGACAATGGTGTCGAAGAATTAAAATCTGACGACGGCGAAAGTGGCGCTGGTGGTGTCATACTAAATGTGTTGGAAGGTGAAAAAGCCGTGGATGTGGCCGTGATTGTTACCCGCTGGTATGGCGGCAAACATCTTGGCCCTGATCGCTTCAGACATGTTAAAAACGCGACCCATATGGTGCTGAAGGAAGTATCTCATGGATAAAGTTCTGGTTGTTGGCGGCGCCGGTTATATCGGCAGTCATTGTTGCAAAGCACTTGCTGCTTCAGGGCGGGAGGTCGTTGTCTTTGATAACCTCTCAACTGGTCACGAAGACTTATGCCTTTGGGCTCCGCTAGTCAAAGGCGACGTTTGCGACAAGGCGGCTGTTAGCCAGTTATTTGAAGATCATCAATTTTCCGCGGTGTTTCACTTTGCGGCCAAATCCTTGGTTGGTGAGTCAGCCGCAAAGCCTGCTTTCTATTGGAACACCAATGTCAGCGGCACAATGAACCTGCTTGATGCTATGGTCCACCACTCTGTCCCAAACATCATCTTCTCCTCTACTGCCGCAGTCTACGGAGAACCTGATCGACCGCTGATCGACGAAACCCAAACCCTAGCCCCGATCAACACTTATGGGCGCACAAAAGTCGCCTGCGAGCAAATGATCCGCTCATATGCGGAAGCCCATCAATTGGGTTATGTTTGCCCTCGCTATTTCAATGCAGCCGGGGCAGACGCGGATCTAGAGACTGGGGAAGATCACTCACCTGAAACGCACGTGATCCCGATTTTGCTAGAGGCCGCCCGGGGTATCAGAGGCAAATTCTCTATCTTTGGCGATGACTATGCCACGTCCGACGGCACAGCCGTCCGTGACTACATTCACGTCACTGATCTTGCCAATGCCCATGTTGCAGCCTTGGATCATCTTGTTCTTGGTGGCGAAAGTGTCGCTGTGAACCTTGGAACCAGCCAGGGGGCTTCCGTCAAAGAACTGATTGAGGTCGCTCGCACGACAACAGGCAAGACAATCCCGACGGAGGTCGCGCCACGACGTGCTGGCGATCCAGCACAGTTGGTGGCCGACGCAACGAAAGCTCAAACACTCTTTAATTGGAAGCCGACAAACTCCACTTTGGAACAGATCATTGACGACGCTTGGCGTTGGCATCTAAAACGCTTCTAAATTCAAACTCTCGGGACAGAACATGAGCCTCCAACCTTTGGTCACTTGCGCCATCCCTGTTTACAATGGGGCTGCTTTTCTGGCCGAAGCCATCCAGTCAATATTAGACCAGACCTATACAAACATCGAATTGATCATCATCAATGATGGTTCATCCGATGAGAGTTTGGCGATTGCTCAGTCTTTCCAGTCGCGACATCCCGAGATCACCGTTATCGATCAAGAAAACAAAGGTTTGATCGGAACGTTAAACCACAGCTTGGAACTAGCGAATGGCCTCTACTACGCGAGGATGGATGCAGACGACATAGCGCTGCCCACACGGTTCGAAAAACAGGTAGATTTTTTACAATACAACCCAGGTCATGCGGCGGTTGGCTCAGGTTTCATTTTGATCGACCAAAATGGAACGAAAGCTGCCACACCGAACCTCCCTATTACTGATCAGGTCGATCTAAGTCTCTATCCTCCAATGATAGCAACCTTACCGCATCCAACGACAATGATGAGGGTTGACGCTCTGAAAAAGACTGGTGGCTATCGTCCTTTTTTCAAACATGCGGAAGACCGAGATCTGTGGGCAAGGTTGCAAGAAGAAGGTCGGTTGGAAATCCTGCGAGAACCTCTCTTGCTCTATCGCAAACACGGTGAAAACATCACTGTTAAGCACAACCCGATTCAACAAATCAACGGGCTATTAGCCGACATTTCAGCTGTAGTTCGATCACTCGGTTTGGATGACAAACCTGTGCTTGAAGCCTATCTTAGTCACAAAGACTGGCGCCGTGCATTGAACGAATTCGCGGCTGTCTTGGACGGCAAAAGAGACGTTCATTACATGCGAGACCTTTACTTCGTTCACCGACGCGCCTGGGACGCAACCAGCGCCGGAAGTAAGTTCGGCTGCCTGACAAAATACCTTCTCAAAGGGCAACTATCTATGGCAGCCTTCATCCTGAGAAAATGGTTTGGAAAAACTAAATCTTACAAAGATGCTGCTTAACTAAACAGCGAGCAACACCTTGCCTTTAGTCTCACGGGCTTGCAACGCGCGGTGGGCATCGGCTGCTTCAGCCAAAGGATACGTCCTGTCGTGCCGTAACTTGAGATCCCCTTTCCGGTAAAGCTCAAACAGATCGTTGGCTCTCGCCCGTCTTTGTTCCAGGTTCGGAATGTAATCTGCCAAATGAGGACGCGTGAAGAAGATCGAACCTGCTTCCGCGATATCAAGCGGATTGATCGAGTGAACAGCCCCAGAACTCGCACCGTAATTACACAAAGTGCCTCTGCGTGCCGTGGATTTCATCGATCCTTCGATGGTCGCAATCCCGACGGAGTCATAAACCGCGTTACAGCCTTTCCCTTTTGTTATCTCGGCGACCCGTTCCGCAAAATCTTCCTGTGTATAGATGATGACATGATCAGCGCCGAGTGAACGCGAAATTTCAGCTTTTTCTACTGACCCAACTGTCGAGATCACCTCAGCGCCCTTGGCTTTCGCCAGCTGTGTCATGATCTGTCCGACACCGCCAGCGCCTGCATGGATCAATGCTCTTTCACCGGGCTGCAGAGCATGCAACGAATGGGTCATGTAGTGTGCGGTTGACCCTTGCAACATGAGCGTAGTCGCCATTTCCAAAGGCACATCATCGGGAACTGGAACAAGTTTCCAAGCTGGCACTACGGCATATTCAGCGTAGCTGCCTAGGTGCAGGCAATAGGCCACTGTTTGACCGACATAAACTTCCGTGACGCCTTCACCTAGAGCCTCAACGACACCAGCCCCCTCCATGCCGATCACCATCGGTGGATTTTGTGCATAGGTGTGTGAGTTTTTATACAGGCCTGAGCGCATATAAACGTCGATGAAATTCAATCCAGCATAGGAAATCTTGACCAGTGCTTCACCAGGACCAGGCATAGGTTTATCCGTCTCACCAAAACGCATATTTTCAGGCCCGCCGTAAGCGTCAACTAGGATTGCTTTCATGCCAATGCTTCCATTTCTTTCATTAATTCGCGTGCGATGATAACACGCTGCACTTCACTCGTGCCTTCATAGATCGTCGTAATCCTAACATCTCGAGCGTATCTCTCAAGCGGATTGTCTCTGATGTATCCAGCACCACCCATTAACTGAAGTGCTGTATAACAAGCTCTGTTTGCAGCCTCGGTCGAGAACAGTTTCGCCATTGACGCAGCCTTAGCATAGGGGCGTCCTTCTTGTTTCAACTGTGCCGCTTGCAATGTTAGCAGTTTCCCTGCCTCCAATTCCGTGTAAGTATCGGCAATCATCCATTGAATGCCTTGGAAATCGGCTACTTTCACGCCGAATTGCTCCCGTTCTCTCACGAAAGCAACCGCCGTCGCCATGGCTGCTTGGGCTATCCCTAAAGCTAAACCGGCAACGTTGATCCTGCCACCGGTCAGCTCTTTCATAGCGATTTTGAAACCTTGATTCTCTTCGCCTAACATGGCGGATGCTGGGATTTTGCAGTCTTGGAAAACAATTTCGTTGGTTGCCGAGCCGCTCTGCCCCATCTTGCTTTCAGCTTTTCCAATTGTGATACCTGGCGTATCTGGATCAACAAGGAACAGCGAAACTCCCCTGCCTTTAGGAGCATCGGGATCAGTCACAGCCCAAACCACCAACACTCCGGCATACTCCCCTGAGGTGATGTAAAGTTTAGATCCGTTCAAGAGCCAACCATTGCCATGTCTTTCAGCTTTAGTCTTCATGGCCGCAGGATCAGAACCCGCGCCGCTTTCGGTTAAGCAAAAGGAGCCCGCAGCAAAAGTACCATCCGCCAATTTAGGCAAGTAGTTTTCCTTCTGCTCCTTACTGCCAATCGCCTGGATTACTTCGCCGACCAGGTTTGTGACAGACATTGTAACGGCCGTCGAAGCACAGGTCTTCGCAACTTCCTGTATCGCCAGCGCACAGGCTGTCGCTCCCGCTTCACTTCCCCCATAGTCACTGGACACATTGAGCCCCATGTAGCCTAGTTCCGCCAGTCCTTTAAGGCCTGTCAGAAACTCCGCTCTACCTTCCCCTCGATCCAAGGCCTCGACATTAGCGCTCAATCGATCCGTCGCGTATCGACTGGCCGTCTCGACAATGGCGGCCTCTTCAGAGGTAAGATCAAAGTCCATAGCGATTTCCTTTAGTTGACAGGATAGAAAGAGTTCACGCTCGCAAGCTAGCAAAACTTTTGCTTACTAGAAAGATTGCCTCTAAGCTATTTTGGCCCATCTTCTGCTCCAAGAGCAACTTTTCTCGAAAGAACCTTTCATGACAGCAAGCAAGTCGGCGGCGACCGACCAAAGGCCTTTGATCGCGGCTGGGTTTATGGTCATTTCGACCATCGGATTTGTTGCTATGCACGTCATCATTCAGAGGGTTTCTCAAGACCTCCATCCGTTTGTTACCGCCTTCTTTCGCTGCATGTTTGGTATTTTGGTGGTGCTCCCTTGGTTCATGAAGAGTGGCTTAGAACCGCTTCGCACTTCAAAACCTGGACTGCTGCTGCTGAGAGCATTCGTAAACACCCTGGCGATGATGATGTTCTTTTGGGCGCTAGCGATAACGCCCTTGATGACAACCACCGCCTTGGCCTTCACCTCCCCAATCATGGCGACCGTAATGGCCATATTCTTTTTTGGTGAACGATTGGGACCGCGCCGTATAGGTGCCGTTGTTGTGGGCTCTGTCGGTGTCCTGATAATCCTAAGACCTGGTCTGATCCCGCTAGAATTAGGCCCCCTCCTGCTTCTTGTCTCCTGCTTCCTTTGGGCTGTTACAGTCTTGATTGTTAAAATCATCAGCAAAACAGAGAGCAGCGTGACAATCACGGCCTATATGACCCTGATGATGGCACCAATGACCTTCGTCTTTGCTCTGCCTTTCTGGCAGACACCAACCCTAGAACAGCTTCTTTGGCTGGCTTTAGGTGGCAGCCTTGGAACAATTGGTCACCTAACTATGACCCAAGCTTTGAAAGTCGCTGACACAGCTACAGTAATGCCTTTGGACTTCCTAAAACTTGTTTGGTCAGCGGTGTTTTCTTATGCATTGTTTCTCACCATTCCAGATTTCTGGACACAGGTCGGTGGTGTTGTTATTTGTGCAGCTTCGGCCTATTTGGCTTATCGTTCCCACAGGGAACTGAGACCTTCGATCAAGGTATAGAAGAGAGACAAGAATGGCCAAACAAGGCACCCACGATTACATCGACGATCCGCGCAACGCGTCAATCAAAATCTATGTTTCAGGCGAGCTTTTGCCGCGCGAAAAGGCCATGGTCTCGGTTTTTGATTCAGGCTTCATTCTGGGCGATGGCATTTGGGAAGGGCTGCGGCTCCACCATGGCAAGATAGCTTTTCTGGAAGCACACTTAGATCGCATGTACGAAGGTGCACTCTCTCTTGATCTGGACATTGGCCTCACGCGCCAAGAAATGACAGATGCGATTTATGAAACAGTTGAGGCCAACGGCATGGAGAACCATGTCCATATCCGCCTTATGGTGACACGAGGATTGAAGGCCACGCCTTACCAAGATCCAAGGATGACCATTGGTGCGGCAACTGTTGTCATCATCCCAGAATACAAGAACCCGATCCCAGCGACGGTCGAAAGAGGAATATCTCTATTTACTGTCCATGTCCGCAGAACCTCTCCCGATATGCAGGATCAAAAGTGGAATTCCCATTCTAAACTGAACTGTATTTCTGCCTGCATTCAGGCCGCCAAAGCTGGCGCAGATGAAGCCTTGATGCTTGACCCTCAGGGGTTCGTTGCGACCTGTAACTCGACGCACTTCTTCATTGTTAGAAAGGGTGAAGTTTGGACTTCCAGCGGCGACTATTGTCTTGGCGGCATCACAAGATCAAACATCATCAAACTCTGTGAAGACAATGGCATCCCTGTCTTTCAGAAGAACTTTTCGCTGACAGATGTTTACGGCGCGGAAGAAGCTTTTGTCACTGGCACCTTCGCCGGAATTTGCCCTGTTACGACAGTTGATGGGCGACAGGTGGACAAAGCTGACCGTGCCGTTATTAAGAAACTGCAATCGCTATATAAAGAAATGATTGATCGGGAGTGTCCAAAGGGATGAGCAGAAACGGTTCTGAATGCACCCGGATCGCAATGTGGTCCGGTCCACGCAACATCTCAACCGCAATGATGCGTTCATTTGAGAACCGTTCTGATACCATCGTCGTCGATGAGCCATTCTATGCCTATTACTTGGCTCGTACTGGCATCATGCATCCCATGAACGAAGAAATACTAGCTTCACAATCAAACGACTGGCAGCAAGTCGTGAAGGAAATTACCGGCCCAACCTTCGAAGATAGCCCAGTGTTTTATCAGAAGCAAATGACCCATCATTTACTGGAAGAAGTCGATAGAGGATGGATGAAGGAGTGTTTCAGCGCTTTTTTGATTCGTGACCCCAGAGCAATCATTGCCTCCTACTCCGCAAAGCGAGATAGTGTAACACTGGAAGACATTGGCATCATTCAGCAGGCTGAGATCTTCGATTATGTTTGTGACCAACTGGGCGAAGCCCCGCCAGTGTTGGAAGCCAATGACGTGCTGGCCAATCCGGAATCTGTATTATCTCAGCTGTGTGAGAAGGCAGGCATTTCTTTCCAAGATGCTATGGTCCAATGGCCTAAAGGAAGACGGGAAAGCGACGGTGTTTGGGCCGATCACTGGTACCATTCGGTCGAAGGCTCGACGGGCTTCAGTGCTCCCAGAGCGGCACCGACTAAACTTGAAGAGTCAGACCTGGAAAAGCTCGCTGAACTTTCCTGGCCAGCATACGAGCGAATGGCAAAGTATCGCCTGCGCCCTGAGGCTTAAAACTTCGATTACTTCGAAGTCTCAACGATCCAGTCAACGATGTTGTCTTCTACAACCTCACCACTTCGCAGGTCAGTCAGCTTTTGAATTCTGTCGGCTCTGTAAGTCCAGCAAGAAATCTGGCTTTTAGAGAAGGTATCAAGGTTCAAAACACCTGACCGCTCTACAATGGCGTAAACCGCGATTTCTTTCTCGGAAACCTTACCTTTGAGATCTTTGTAGGTGATTTGGAAACGACGGGCCAATCCTCCGGACAAGAGCTTGCCACCGACTAAGTCATCTGCTTGTGCTTTTTGCTTCTCGTCATCCTGGTCATCTACCTCAGCAGTTTCGGCTTCTGAGACTTGGCTTTTGTTACCAGATGCAATTTCCTGCTCTAGCTCGTTGTAAGCGCGCTGCCATCGAACTGCGTTGGCATATGCGTCTGACGCTTCTTCTCGTGCCTGAGCCAGGTCTTTGCGCATATCGCCGATATTGCTACCGCCTACATCAGAAGTCGTTAGGCTTCGGCCCACTAGAATCCAAATAGAACAAATTAAAGATACACAAGTTCCAACGAGAATTGCGATCGAACTTAGCCCCACCCCAATGGGAATTAGGACAATACCAACGGTCGCCATCAAGAACAGACAACCGCCTAACAACCGCCTGATCAGATGGCCGCCTGAACGGTTCGTCGTTTGCCATACAGCAATAGATGAAAACAGGGCGACGACGCACGCGCTCAACACAAAGAGAACCGGCATAGGTTGCTCGAAGAGCACAAAGGCTGCGACGGCTAGAGTAGTCACCAGCAACAGAAGCCCCAATGGGCGGCTGCCAACCGTAGAACGCTGAATTTGAACTTCTTCGGACACCTGTTGTCGCCTACTTAATTCTTGTAATCAGAGAGCCTAAGCTCAATGCGTCTGTTTATGGCCTTAGCCTTACTCGTATCTCGTTTGTCTCTCGGCTGGAATTCTGCAAATGAGACAGCAGATAAGTTATGAGACTTAATCCCGTTTGAGACGAGCGCTCGGACAACCGCAATCGACCGGCCAGACGCCAAATACCAGTTTGAAGGGTATTGCTCATTCGAAATCGGATCACTATCTGTGTGACCATCAATTTGCAGGACCCAATCCTTTTTGCCCTTCATGACTTTCTTAATCACCCCGGCCAAGACATGAAGAACGGCTTTGCCGTCATCTGACAACTCGGCGGAGCCTTTCTCAAACAAGACTCTGTTACCCAGAACCGCTCGACCTTCAACTAAGTTGACGTCACGGGAAATATCATCAAGTTCCTTCATCAACTTGCCGTGCAATTCGCTCTGAAATTCTGAAGCTGAGCCTTGAGTGGTTGCGCTTGTGGCTTTTGCTGGCGGTAGTGATGCGGCTTGAGCAAGCTGCGTTTGCAGTGTTTCGATCTGACCTCTCAATTGCATATTATGAGAACTTGCTGCCTCCAATGCGCCTCTAGCCTGACCTTCTATCATCGTAAGTCTAGCGGTTTCGGCCTCTGCCGCCTTCAAATCCAACTCAAGCGATAACTTGGCTCTTCGAACTGTTTCCAGCTCTAACATCATTTGCTGATCAGGATTCTTCTCCTGCTGCTTACGTAGAGACCCTTGCAGTTCATCTGCTTTGGTTTGAAACCGGTTAACCAAGTTCTTCGCTTTGACAAGATCTGCTTTCGCTCTCTCAAGCTCTACATCACGGTCTGACAAACTGCCTTTAAGAGAAAGAAGCTGGTTCTTGAGCTGACTCAATTCTTCGTTTCCTGCTCCCGCCGCTTTATCGTTGTCTGAAATCGAAGCCAGCAATTCTGCGCGCGCTTCCCGTAAAGCCGCTATTTCAGACTTCAGTTTTTGGTTTTGTTCTTCAATCCGCTGATAGCGTTGTTGTTCTTCGCTGTTGTTTACTGCGGCCGTTTGGCCAGTGTTATCGCCCGCCGACAGGGCCGCAACGCGTTGCCTCAAGCGTTTGATCGTTTCCAATGAACGCTTCGCGTCTGCCGCTGCGCTAGAGCCCGCATTGGCTAAATCCGCCTCGAGAGCTACCTGTTTCCCCTTCAGCTGTTCTAGATCTTTCGCTCTCTCATCCAGCTGTCCCTTTAACGTAGCCTGTCGACGTTGGAGTTCCAAAACAACTGGGAACAAACGCCCGCAATCTTGAGAACCTTCTGTTTCATAGCTATTGCCTAGCCCTCGGGATCTATAAGAATTCTCAACCAGTGAATCGAGCCAAGTCTTTTGCCCCTGATTACAAGAGGCAATCAGATCAGAGAGTTCATTATCGCTCATACGCGATTGAGCAATGCCCGTGTTGACCGAAGCCAAGAAAAGCAAACACCCCAGCGCATAGCCAGCTGTTTTAAAAACCGTCAACTTGAGTTTTATCTTCATCTTGTTCTTTTGTGCTCGACCATGGACTGGTTTCGTTCAAGAAGTCAGTTCACAGTTTACAAAATGGACGCCCGCTTGGCGATATCTTATTGCTGCCTATCAGACGAATTGGGATTTATTTAAGGCATTACACCGACTAGAAGGAGTCTCCTCTGCTAATTTGTTCAAGTGATGGAAAAAGTCCCATGGTTAATAGGAAAGAGATTGAGGCAGCTGCTGAACGCATAGAGCCGTACATCCTCAAAACACCGCTTATCGACCATCAATTCAATCGTGATTCTGGCCGCCGCATACTTCTAAAACTTGAACTTATGCAGAAAAGTGGCTCCTTCAAAGCAAGGGGTGCCTTCAATTCAATTTTGAGTCAGACTGTTCCTGACAGTGGTGTCATCGCAGCTTCTGGCGGCAACCACGGTGCGGCCGTCGCTTATGCCGCCCAAGTCTTAGGGCACACAGCCGAGACTTTCGTCCCAACAATTTCATCTCCAAACAAGGTCGCACGCCTCCAAAACTATGGCGCAGTCGTCAATCAAGTCGGTACCGAGTTTGCTGAAACCCTTGAAGCCTGCCTGAGGCGCCAGGAGGAGACGGGCGCACTTTCTGTTCATGCCTACGACGAACCTCAAACCTTGGCCGGACAAGGAACGCTCGCGCGTGAAATGGAAAAACAGGCCTCGCGGGCCATCGATACCGTTTTCGTAGCCGTTGGCGGTGGGGGCTTGATTGGCGGAACGCTTTCTTGGTTTGAAGACCAAGTAAAAGTAATCGCCGTGGAACCTAAGAACGCGGCGACATTGAACAAAGCGCTCGAAGCCGACCAGCCTGTACGAGTGCCAATTTCAGGCATAGCGGCTGACTCTCTTGGGGCACGCCAGATTGGGAACCTAGGGTTTGAGGCTGCGAAAAACTATTTGCACAGCAGCATCTTGGTAGAAGACACGGACATCAAAGCAGCACAACATTACCTGTGGGAAAACTTCCGAGTGACAGCTGAGCCGGGTGGAGCGGCAGCTCTCGCCCCTTTACTCACAGAGCAATATAAGCCAGAGAAAGACGAAACCGTTGCCGTAGTGATCTGCGGCGGCAATGTTGATCTTAACTCTCTTCTCTAAAAAAGAAGTCTTCTGGTATCTTCATAATCAGATTTGGGTTGATGCAGATTGACGACCAAACATCCCACTGAGACTTAGGTGCAACACCAGGGAAGTTCCCAGTCAATCCCAGAAGAGAAGTCATGATTTGAAAGTGAAGATGAGGCGGCCAATCGCCATTTACAGGATAGTTGCCAAGCCAAGCAATGCGATCACCCGAACTCACTGTCACTCCAGGCTCCAATCCCTCAAGTGATTCAAGAGCTAAGTGTCCGTAAAGCGTAAAGAACTCATGGTCTAGACCCGGTATCTTATGGCGTAAAATTATCGTTGGTCCATAATCTAACCAATCTTCGTTGTTAACCGCGGAGACGACTTCACCGTCAAAAGGCGCATAGACCGGCACCCCGGCTTGGTCAAAAACATCAATGCCGGTATGAATAGACCTGCGTTCTCCTTTGGCCGCGTGCTCTGTAAACTGATCGCCACGGTAGACTACCCGGTCTTCGCCATAAAACCCGATCCCAGCTTGCGCTTCCTTCGATGCAATGCGTGCGAAGAGATGCTTTGTGAAATTTTTAGTCGATTTTTGAGCTTCGTCATCACCTAAGTCGAGGCCACCTGCCCTGAAATCGAGCGGCACTTTGGAAACAGTCGCTAGCTCATAGTCAAAAAGCTCACTGCGCAGGTGTGATGCTTCATCGCCCTTAAACCATTTTTCGATTACATCTGCGTTTGGGCTTGGGGTAAGGCCGCACGCTGCACGAAACGCAAAGTATGAAACCTCTGCATTCATAGCCTGCATGCGGATCAGCAGTTCCCATGCCGGTTTCAGCGAGATCAAATGATAGGCATTGTCACTTTCCAGGCTGGCCCGCTTCTCCCCCACAACAATAGTTGTCGCAAGCCGAACCTGGATCAGTCCCCAAAGTAAACTGAGCTCCACATCTGTTAGAGGGTAAGTTGTGTTGTAAGCTGCTACCATTGTCCTCGCAGCCGTCAACACATCATCTTGGTCAAAAAGGAAATAGGGTAGCGCCACCGCCAACTCACAGATCCTGCAGCTGTAAACGAGATCCCCGAAATCAATCAGCCCAGCAACCTTATTGTGATTACCGCTATCAACCAGTACGTTCCAATCGTTGGCATCATTGTGAATGACGGCTTTGGGTAGTTTGTCCAGTTGGGGCTTCAGCGAACCGTCAAATTGATCCAGCACCCGCTCAACTCTCAATCGCTTCTCTGGGTCAGCGATGAAATCCAGGTCCTTCCTCAGTGTTGTTGCGTTCTGCAAATCCCACAGCAACGGAGGGTGACTTCCTGACGGCACAAGCCCCTCCAATGCTAAGTCAAGTTTAGCCAGGTAACCACCTAGATCAGCCAACAGACCAAAGGTTTTAGGAACGTCGGCCGCAACCTTCCCCTCTACCCATGAGACCAACCGCATCAGATGAGTAGTACCTTCAATCTCGACAGTTGCTATATTCTCCTCATCCAAAGAAACGATCACTGTGGGTGTCTTTAGCTCAGGTGCATTGACCCTCAAACGAGTCAAAACCTGATCTTGCAGCTCCAAACTGTCAAAACTTTCGCCTTGATTGGCGACTTTCAAGACAAACTTGCGACCCTCCTTGTCTTCCAATCGGAAGTTCGCGTCCCGTTCGCCTTCCAAGGGTGATGCAATCACATGAAGTCCATAAACTTCGAGCGCCAAACTTTCGGCTAACTTCGGATCAACAGACGGAGCTGGATTATCTATAAGAGAAGTCATTTGCTCTGCTCCATCTTTCTTTCAAATTGGATTCGTTCCAAACGGTACAAACTGCTCGCTTGATGTACTGAATTTTTAGCTGACCGCAAACTGGAAAGCAGCGAAACTCTCGGTTTTTCGCAAAACGCGAAGTAGATCAAAAAAGTGATCATAGTACGAATCCTATTCGCCTCTTTTTGCCTTGGCGGTTATATCAGCCTTAGCTAATAGCAGGAGGTTGGGTTTCTAAAGATAGAGGCCACTTAAACGCAGTCGCTAAACAAGAAAAAGACCAAAAATTCGTGAAATGGAGTGACTTACAAATATTTGCGGCGGTAGCAAGAACCGGCAGTTTCAACGCAGCAGCGCAAGAGCTTGGCGTAACGCAACCGACGATCAGCCGCTCAATCAAGAAACTTGAACTGGAATTTAACATTTCCCTGTTCAATAAATACCAATCTGGCGCGGAGATAACATCATACGGTGAAAGATTACTGGACGATGTATTGGCAATGGAAACTAATGCATCCGCTATCCAAAACTCCGTCAAAATGGCCAACAAGCCCCTGGGTGGGCATGTTTCCCTTCAAGGTACACCGGGGCTATTGTATCACTGGATCATAGAAAATCTTGACCTGCTGACAGAACGTCATCCCAAAATTAACATGATGTTTTTGGTAACGGACTCGCCAGAAGCCAGAAGCGTCAAAACAGATTTCCGCATCTCCTACATTCTACCTGAAAATTCAGAGCTAAAGGTCGCCAAAATTGGCACACTGCATTCGGTTCCCTACGCCAGTGAAGCCTACTTCAAAGAATATGGCGTGCCGGAAACGTTAGCTGATTTGAAACAGCATAGAACGGTGGATCACGTCGTCTCTCCAAAAGACGACACATTTCCTCAGCACACTTTGCTGAGGGGGCGAACTAACATTGTCCACAGTTCAAACGATGGGACCATTCAGGCTAAACTTGTTAGCCAAGGCCGTGGCATCGGCGTACTCGCCGCTGGTGCCCACAGATTGTATCCAAATATCCTTACAGTCCCAATCGAGGAACTGAGGGCTTCGTCCCCTCTTTACCTCTCCTACCGGCCAGAGTTGGAGGTCTCTCCCATTGCCAGAGCCGTCATCCGCTGGATTAGATACATATTCAAGGAACAATACAGTCCTTACTTTGAAGATGTTCTGAATGAAGAAGACCTTCCCCAATATCAGCCTAAGTAACACCAAGGAAACTTGCAAAGAATCGAGTTTTACAGCCATCGAAAGCAACGCTGATTTGTTACATAAACATACACAAAACAGTTGTTTAAAAATTAACAATGAAATCGTCCTAAAATCGACCTATTTGTACCAATATCGTCATAACTACAAAAATTGATAGGTAGAAACACCTAAAATAACGCGATCTTATTCATATTTTTTTAACGACACTCGACTGACTTGTAATCCTCTAATTCCACATGCATACATAATTCATGTGAGGCAGTTAGCCACCAAGTTGTCTAACGGTTTTCATTTCGGGTCAGGTCTGATTTTCGCCCTTTCCATTCTTATAGATCTGACTTGCTTTTAGGAGGCTTCTTTTTGGAGCCTCCTTTTTTTGCTCATCTTAGTCGATTCACATTTCGATTGCTACAACTAGGCTTGCGCCAAGCGGCAATGCAAGGTAACGCGGATAAGCTCCTTTTTCCGGGATCACTTTCAAAAGTAAAAAGGGGCACCTCCTGAAAACCTTTAAAACCAATGTTCCCTGGAACAAAGGTTTAGAACAGTGCCAAGCCAATGACACAGACTGAAAAACAGCCCAATCTCCTCAGAGGTAACGCTCTAACCATAACCGCCATTTTACTTTGGTCAAGTAACTTTCCAATTGTTGAAGTTCTAGTTCAGTCTTGGCATCCTCTCCTTCTGGCCACCGCTCGCTTGATATCCTCAGGTTTCTGCCTCTTTCTCTTACTCATCATTCTTGGCAAACTTCCCAAAATCTCTGACTTGCCGTTCAAGCCCATTTGGGTGTTTGGGGGCTGTCTGTTAGGAATGGCAACAATATTACAAACTTTTGCTGTTCAAATGGCTGGGTCCGTCATGGTTGCGATCATTGGAACAGCCATGCCGCTCATTTCCGCAGTCATAGGGTATGTTTTTGCTAAAGAACCTATTGGTTTGCTGGTTGCCATCGGGATCGCCTTCGCGATCGTTGGAGGCATCGTATCTTCTATCGCCGGCATGACTTTCGAAATTACTTTAGGCCTTGGTGAAGGTTTGATGCTCATGTCGACGATCATGTGGACGCTCTATGCGCGAGGACTGGTTAACCACCTTGGCCATTTGGATAACATGACCGGCGTTGCCTTCTGTTCCCTTGCGGGAAGTATCACAGCGTTCGTTCTTTGTGGTTTGGCCTTAACGCTCGGATTTGCGGAACCAGTCTATGATCTTTCTCTTACCTCAATAGGCTTGATTGTGTGGCTGGGTGGCATTGCTGTCGGTTTTTCAACAGTCCTCTTTGTGGCGGGTTCCAGACTTCTCAGTGTTACCATTGCCTCTATGCATCTGAATGTTGTGCCGTTCTACGTCATGATGATTTCGTTGGCATTAGGCGGCGTGCTGGTATGGCAGCAGTTCTGGGGTGCGAGTTTAGTGGTCGTGGGTGCTGTGTTGGCTCAAATCACTAAGAAAAGCACTCAATCCGATTGATCACTCGTGACTAAAATCGCTCGGAAATCGTTAACATTAGTCAATGTCGGGCCTGTGATCACCTGATCACCAAGCGTTTCAAAAAAGCTATGCCCATCGTTGTTTGCTAGAGCCTTCCCCACTGGGAAACCCAACGCCACTGCTCTGCTTAATGTGGATGGTGTAACGGCTGCTCCGGCCACTTCTTCGCGGCCATCAATCCCATCTGTGTCTGCCGCCAGGGCATAAACGTTGTTTAACCCATCAAGTGCTTCAGCTAGCCCGAGGAGGAATTCGACGTTACGACCTCCCCTGCCATTGCCCTTGACGGTCACAGTGGTTTCGCCACCTGATATCAAAACACAAGGGGCTGGAATGGGTTGTTGGTGTGTGACAACCTGGGCCGCTATTCCTGCCATGACTTTTCCCACTTCCTGTGCTTCTCCCTCAATGGCGTCTCCTAGAATGAGCGGCGTGATGCCATGGCTTCTCGCAACCTCAGCCGCGGCCTCCAAAGAAGCCTGAGGCGTGGCAATCATTTCGAAGGAAGCATTGCAGAGCTCTGAGGCACCAGTTGACGGCGTCTCATTTACTTCATCCGCCAATGCAGCCCGAACTGATGCCGGTAAATTTAACTGATACTTCTCAACAATCGCACGTGCATCTGCAAGGCTCGTATCGTCTGGGACAGTGGGCCCTGAAGCAATCACAGACGGATCATCGCCTGGTACATCAGAGATCAAGAGGCTTACGACCTTGGCTGGATAAGCAGCAACAGCCAGCCGCCCGCCTTTGATTTGGGAGAGATGTTTACGAAGACAGTTTATTTCATCGATGGACGCACCACAGCGCAGAAGCTCACTGTTGACCTTCTGCTTATCTTCCAAACTGACTCCGTCAACCGGCAACGTGAGCAAAGCAGAGCCGCCACCTGAAACCAACACAAGCAACAGATCGTCTTCACCCAATCCTTGCGCTATCTCCAAAATCCTTTGAGAAGCGTTCATCCCCGCTTCATCAGGAACGGGGTGAGAGGCTTGCACGATTTCAACCCGGTCGCAGTCAACAGCATGCCCATAACGGGTAAGCACCAAGCCGCTGAGCTCACCATCGTAATTCTCTTCCAAAGCCTTCGCCATTGCTGCTGAAGCTTTTCCCGCGCCCACAACCGCCAGCCTTGACGGTAAGTCCTTAGGCAAAAAGGCAGGAACCCTGCTTGCGGGCATGGCCGCATCAACAGCCGCGGCAAACATTTCTTTTAGGATCTCGATTTCGTTGTTCTTCATGGGGCTCACTTAGCTAAACAATTGTAATTCAAGACAGGGGATAATCGTCAACGCCACAACAAAAGCAGCACAATGCCGATGACAACCAGGATGATGCCGACAACCTCCAACTTGGTGGTTTTCTCCCGGAAAAAGAAGACGGTCACTAAGAAGGTAAATAACAGTTCAATCTGCCCCAAAGCTCTCACATAGGCGGCATTTTGCAATGTGAAAGCGGTAAACCAACCAACAGACCCTAGCATGCCTGCAAGCCCAACCATTGAAGCAGGCCTCCAGCAGACAAGAACATCAGTCAATGTTTGCCGTTCTTTCCAGAGCAAATAAGCGCCCATCATCAATGTCTGCAGGACGACCGAAATAGCCAAGGTGTAGCAGGCTGCCATAATAAAGTTGCCATGTTCGAGCGAAAGAGCAGCCGCTCTGAAGAAGACCACTGAGAGGCCAAGGAATGCACCGCATGTAAGACCTAGCAGTGTGGCTTTTTCCCCCAGAGAAGTGAAAAGCGACGACAGAGTTACCTTCGTTTGCCCCGCTGACATGATCAGAACTCCTGCAACTGAAATCGCGATGGCTATTGATGCAGTGAGGGTTATCTTGTCACCCAACAATATGAGTCCGAAGATCGCCACCTGTGCCACTTCAGTCTTTGAGAAGGTGGTGCCAACGGCGAAGTTGCGGAAATTGAACAACACCATCAGGAGGACAGTGAACAATATCTGACTCAGGCCACCGAGAATGGACCAGGCCAGAAACGTACCGTGGAACCTCGGCAATTCCCAACCAAAGCCCCAATAGAGGATAGCAAGATAAATCAGGGCAAAGGGCCAAGCGTAAAGAAAACGAACGTAAGCGGCTCCCAAACTAGTCAAGCGACCTTTGAGATGCTTCTGTAACGCAGATCGTGCGTTTTGCATGAAGGCTGCAAAAATCGTGATGGGGATCCAAAGTTCGAACATAACTGATTGCCTACAAATCTAAGACTGACGTTTTCAACCTTTGCTCAAAAAACGTCAAGGCTTGGCGTGCTTACACTTTGGATCGAAGTCTTCCAATCGGCCATCTATCAAGCTTTGAGACCTGGTGGCGATTTTGGAGCGGAAGTGGGCATCATGGGAAATCAGGATCATCGATTGAGGCAAAGACGTCAAAATTTCAACCAAGCGTTCCGTGGTGGCCTCGTCCAAACCATTGCTGGGTTCGTCTAGCAATAAAACCCTGGGCTCCATTGCCATCACAGCCGCCAACGTAACCAGACGTTTTTCACCACCTGACAACTTGTGAGTTATTCTTTCTCTTAAATGCGTTAACTCAAAGCGATCCAAGATTTGATCAACAATTGTGAGCGTTTCTGTTTTCGACTTACCGAGATTTAGAGGGCCAAAAGCGATGTCCTCTGCCACTGTTGGGCAAAACAACTGATCGTCGGGATCTTGAAAAACGAGCCCAGCCAACCGTCTCACTTCGTGAAAGTCTCTTTCAGATACCCGTTGCGATCCGAATGCGTAAACCCTACCCGCATCCGGTTTCAACAGCCCGACAATGATATGCAGCAAGGTAGATTTACCGATGCCGTTCGGCCCAGAAATACAAAGCCTCTCGTTGGGATGAAGTTCTAGATTCAAACGTTCAAGAGTGGCTGCCCGCCCAGGATAAGAGAAAGAAATATCCTCGAGCTTGATTAGGGGCTGGGTCATTGGAGATTCACCCAAATCAAAACCAAAAGAAATCCGATTGCGAAGCCTGTAAAGATCCAATCATGCACCTTGAATAACATGACGTCGAGGTGAGGCCAACGCCCCGCAAAACCTCTGCATTTCATGGCATTAAGCACTCGCTCTGACCGCTCCATGGCTTTTATCAACATCATGCCAACCAAGTAGCCAAAGGATTTATAGGAATGAATGGAATTGGCGGGCCGGAAACCCCTGGCTTTCATCGCTACTCGGGAACGCAGGTACTCATCTCTCAAGACGTCGACGTAACGCACTGTGAACAACAACAGCTGAACCAATGTTTCAGGCACTTTCAACCTATGAAGTGCTTGACCCAACGTGACCGTTTCCATTGAGCCGATCATCGTCAGTAACATCAACACGATAGCGTTGGCTTTCATCGCGATCTGTAAAGCGCGCCAAAGCCCTTCCCAAGAAGCAGCGAAGCCAAAGAGGGTGAACCAAGTCTGCCCTGGCATTGTAAAGGGCAACATCACGAGGATCAGAAGGATGAATCCATCCATCCCCGCCATTCGCTTCAGTGTTGTTGCAACTGGCAGCCGTGAAAATGGGAGCGTTAGGGCAGATAGACAAACCGCTAAACCCAACGCCCAAAAGGAATTCAGCGAGACAACAACGACCGCAAAGGCCGCTACCGCAATAATTCGAATTCTTGGGTCGAGGTGACCGACACTGAAGACCGTGGAGCTTAGTTGTCTGACTTCAGTCTGCATTCTGATTATCTTTCAACTTTCGGCGGGCCAGCAAATAGAATGCGAGCCCGAAGAGGCCGAGAATGTAACCCAACCCACCAAGGATCGATTGGAAGTCATTCTTCTCTTTGTAGGATGCTAGTTCTTTTTTTAGCGGTTTGATTTCCCGGCGAACCTCTTCGGCTATCATTTCGCGCAGTTGTTCACTCAATTCTTGGCTTACGGATGACGTTGAGTTGCTCTTCGGTTTCTTCGCTGGTGCTGACGACTTGGGTTTCAGATGAGCTGGCAAGTCCTCTTCATACAGAATGCCTTGAGCGATATGACCAGCACCTAAATCAGATCTAAAAACATGTCGGACAGCCTTCGTTGGCTCGAAAGTAAAAAAGCCCTCTGCATCAGTGACGGCTTGCCCAAGTTGGTTTCCGTCGGAATCAGAAATCTCCACCGTCACGCTATCTGCCATTTCTCCGTTTGAGAAACCGACTTCACCCTCGATCATCTTACCAGCCGGATAAACGGACAGGATCAGCTTGTGGGCGTGAGCGCCGTTCAACGGCAGCGAAACGAGAGCAAGCAACACAACGACCCGAAAAACCTTCATCTCGTCTCTCCCTGCTGCATGATGCCGAAAAGCTCTGGCTTCACTCTCGCTATTAAATAAACCGCCGCTGCCGAGAGCAATCCCTCGATAATCATAACGGGGATATGGGCAAAGAAGACAAACTTTGCGGCAGGCACAAACTCGTCACCGCTGAGCGCTAAGAAAAAAGCAACAAAAAGAGTTGTCAAAGAAATAGCCAACGCACCGCCAATTCCACCCCAAACGGCTGCGGCTGTAGGAGATCTTCCCTTAAGCCCGTGGCGACAAAGATAAAAAGCCAGTACCGCTGGCAAGGCTATGTTGAGCGTATTGATTCCAAGGACAGTTATACCGCCAAATCCAAAGAAAATCGCTTGCAGCAACAGCCCGATAAAGAGTGCAGGAAAAGCCGCCCAGCCGAGGATCACACCTGCAAGTCCATTCATAATCAGATGAATTGAGGACGGCCCGAGTGGTACGTGGATAAGCGAAGCGACGAAGAAAGTTGCGCTCAACATACCAGCGGCTGGGATTTTCTCCATCGACAGATGCCTCAAGCCGTAAGCGACGCCAGCAACTGCTAAAACAGCGCCGCCAGCCACGACTTCAGTTGATAAGGCTCCATCGACAATATGCATGCCAGGCTACTCGAAATCAAAAGCGCGGATCCAGATGACCGCGTCTTGAGAAAGAGATTTATCGTTGTGCGTTTTCTTCGCGCCAACTCCGAGCGCAGCAAAGCCCCAAAACCCAGCTCGTGGTATTCCAAAAGTGAAATAGCCATCGCTATCTGAAAGGGCGACGATGGAGCCACCAGGAACAGGAGAAACACTTGGAGGGAAAGTCGCGTTGTTTTGAGGATCTAGCTCAGCTGCCATGTACTCTATCTCGATTTCAGCGTTACCAACGGGTTTTCCATCCGACAACACCCTTCCTGTAAAGCTGGACCCAACCATCACGTTGGTCGGTTTGTTCAAGGGAAGAATTTCAGCTGGCAGCCCGACTGGCTCCATCCAATCCGTCGGAACCCCACCACGATTGAGATAAGATTTTGTAAACTGCTGTATATAGATGCCCTCGCTCTCCTCCAGATAGGGAGCAGGTTCTATCACGAAGATGTAGTCCCCCAACCGCCGAACGGGCGTTGTTACTTCAAAAGCAACCGCTTCGTTGATTGGCCCGTGGAAGGAAACTTCAGAGACCTCTTCGGTCAAATCGACATTCTTGCCTTTGTGCCGATAGTAAACCGCTTGGGGCTTACCCATATCCATCATTGGGCCATTTTCAAGGGGATGCCAGAACACCATTTTCATGGTGACATCCGCGGCTCTCGCAAGATTCACTTCCGGCGTGTACAGCAGCTGGAAATGAGCCGAAGCTGTTGTTGCTCCTGCTACGATCATTGCAAAAGCGGCAATGATTTTCGTTTTCATATTTATCTCCTAAGGGCGCAGCAAAGGCCGCTAAATGGTTAGGAGACGCGAAGGGGAAAGTGTGAGAGGAGCCAAGTACCGTTGGCCACTGCTCATGACGCAGTCCCCGGCGTCTGGAAGCTTTACCTGAATTAGTCAGGCAGTTGTGGCAGGTCTCCTGGCTCACGGGTCAAAGTTCTTCGTTGCCTTCCCAATCTCCGAAGAAATCAGTGGTCTTCAACGTGTCACTCACCGCTTACAGTTGCGGGGGCAGCCAGAGATTAGGCCCCTTTTGGGTACGCCTCACTCTGTTCCCTTTTCATCCGGTTTGAAGCTTTCCAAACCAGAACCATCAACGGGTTCTGACTACCCCCCGCAATGAAGACTGTCAATTCTCAAAGCGACGATCTTCGGTCTAATCAGCTTCAAAGCCAACAAAGGCTAGCTTTTGTTGATCAATGTATTAGTTCTCTATCCTTGAAGCGTTCTGAGACCGGGCGCAAAATCAAGAAAGTTCCTTATGCCAATCATTGAGACGGTCAAATCCAACAAGACCTTACAGGGAATTCTCTGGATGGTGGTCACGGGTTGGCTTTTTGTTTTTGTGACCGGCCTTGTAAGGTACCTAGGGTCTGATCTGCCTGCTGCTGAAGCAGCCTTTATTCGTTACGCATTCGGCTTAATCTTGGTTTTACCAGCTCTGTTCAAAGTCTTTAGGAGCTCCATTCCGGCGAGTTTGCATATTTCCTTAGGCTTGAGAGGCTTCGTTCATGCCCTTGCAATCATTTTCTGGTTCTACGCGATGGCTCGCATTCCTGTCGCGGAAGTGACAGCCATTGGCTATACCTCACCCATTTTCGTTACAATCGGTGCCGCACTCTTCCTTGGTGAAAAGTTTAAGTTACGTCGTGTCATGGCAGTTCTTGCTGGTTTTGTCGGAGCAATCGTTATACTGCGCCCTGGATTTCAGGAGGTTGGCATGGGTCAGTTAGCGCAATTGGCGGCGGCACCTCTTTTCGCAATATCCTTCATCATAACAAAAAAGCTGACAGGCAAAATTGAACCCGTCGCGATTGTCGCGATGTTGTCGCTTTATTGCCCGCTTGTCTTAGCCCCTTTTGCTTTTTCGGTTTGGGTTACACCCAGCATGGAAGATCTGTTCATCCTCTTCCTAACCGCAATCTTTGCCACCATTGGCCATGTAACAATGACAAAAGCCTTCAAATGTGCGCCGCTGACGGTAACCCAACCAGTTGGCCTGTTGCAGCTGGTATGGGCCTCACTTCTGGGCTTGCTCGTCTTCAACGAAGCACTTGACCCTTGGGTGCTGCTTGGTGGCGGTATCATCGTCGTTGCAGCTACTTACATTTCTCATCGTGAAGCGGTGGCATCTCGTAGGGAGATAACACCTCCTGCCCCTGCAACGAAAGTCTAACTCTTGTCTCGCCCACTGTTTCGGCTCGCGCGGGTTGAAGAGGCAGATCTCTTGTCAGAGTTATGTTTCCAATCCAAGGCGCACTGGGGCTATGACGTTGATTTCATGGAAAAATGCCGCGAGAGTTTGCGCGTCGACGTCGGTGCTATCGAGGGCGGCTTGGTTCTAGTGGGCGAACAAGAAAGCCGTTTGACTTGTGTTTCAATTATCGAGCGGCTTGAGGGCGACCTATGGGAGCTTGATGCTTTTTTTGTTCGTCCTGATTTTATCGGACAAGGGTTAGGTCGAAAACTCTTTGGTGCAACACTCGAACTACTGACAAATCAAGGCTGCCGGGAACTAGAAATATTATCCGACCCTCAGGCTCGGCCATTCTATGAAGCTTTAGGCGCAACGTTTGTCAAACACTCGCCCTCCAATGCGATCCCTGACCGATCACTTCCTCTACTGAAGTTTATCGTCGATAACACCTAGACAAGCACCGCATGTTGCGTAAAGTCAGAACCATGACAATCAAAGCCACACGCCTACTCGATCACCCAATCATCTATCCGCACATGGACGACCGTATGGGTGACAACATTAATGGCCCAGCGATTATTCGCATGCCGGATTGGGCAAGTGGAAAGCTCGGTAAGTATCACCTCTATTTTTCGGACCACAGAGGCACCTATTTGAGGATGGCTTTTGCTGAGGATTTGCTCGGTCCTTGGGTCATACACAGTCCTGGCGTCATGTCGCTCGAAGAATCGTTGTACATTACAGAAGACCCGCCTGAGCCGCCAGTTGAAGACCGTCCTCCTTGGGCAAAGCTCATGGTTGGTGGGTATCTTTATGCCCACATAGCCTCTCCTGATATCCATATCGACGAAGAGAACAAATGCTTTCATTTGTACTATCACGGTTTGCTGGCTAACGGTGACCAACTCACCCGCTACGCTTGCTCGGAAGATGGTTTAACTTTCACACCGCGAGACCCTTTGCTTGGGCCGCCTTATTTCAGGGCCTTTCAATACAAAGATCACGTTTATACGATCACTTGGGGCGGTCAGATTTGGCGTGCGCCAACTTGGGAAGGGCCGTTTGAACCAGGGCCAAAGCTAATACCATACAAAGCTCTTGACGGGATCGGCGAAGGTTTTAGGCATGGTGAAGTCCACGTTGTCGGACAAAGGCTTCATATTTTCTACACACGCATGGGCGACCGTCCTGAATCCATTCTCCACGCTTCGTTGGAACTCAGTGATGATTGGATGAATTGGACGCTTTCCGAACCCAGCAAAATACTTGAACCAGAGCTGGACTGGGAAGGGGCTGACCTGCCGTTAGAGACTTCTGTCATGGGGGCCACTAGCGGAAGGGCCCGTGAACTGAGAGATCCCTGTGTATTCGTCGATGAAGGCGTCACTTACTTGCTCTATTGTGGTGCTGGTGAAGCCGGTTTTGGCATTGCCAAGCTGGAAGGACTTTAGGTCTTACGCCTCAGCAGCAGTACAAACACGAGACCAACTGAAACGATTGCAATTCCCAACCACTGATACATTGACGGCCACTCGCCCAACACCGGGATAGCGAGCAATGTTGCTGTGGACGGCACACAAGCGGACAAAGCCGCGGTCGGCGTCGCGCCCAAATACTCGATCATCAAGGCATAAGCGATCACAGCTGCCAGCCCTGGTCCCAGGCCCTGGAACAACATTTGAAAGATGATCGAACCCCAGGCCGCATCAGCCATATTAGTCGGCAAGCCGCTGAGCCACATCGGGACCAGCCAGATCATGTTTGGAACCGAGATGATCACCAAAGCCTCTTTGGGCGACAGTCCCCAACGACGGGCAAAGACGACGTAAGTCGACAAGACGCCCGATGAAACCATGAAACACAGCGCGCCTATCCAGGCGTCCTCGCCAACACTGTCGACATCAAAGAACCCGAGAAAAAGGCCCCCTAGAAGGACAAGCCCAACGCCCGTTAGCGCTCTGGGACCAAGGCGTTCGCCAAAAAATGCAAAACCCAAAATCACCGCAAAGATCGGCATCATTGAATTCAGAAAAACGCCCGCATAAGCCGCTGGCGCGTAGCTCAAACCCTGGTAGGCGAAAAAGCAATAGATAATGGCGGGACCAGTTGCAGCCAGCAGCATCGCTTTGAAAAAAGTCAGGTGTCTTGGCCACCAATGATAGGCGACAGGTGTAAAAATTACACCGACAAGAACAAAGCGCAAGGTGACCAAGTCCAACGGTGTAAGGTCCGTCTTAACGCCCAAGCGCGAAAAGACCGTGAAGCCTGACCAAATCGCAATCATCACTAGCGAGGAAACAATGCCTATGACTAGTTTTCGTTTTTCCGTTACTTCAGCCAAGGCTTCTTCTTTCTTATGAAACTTTCGCTCACATATAGAGTGGTTTCCTCGCTTGAACAGCCTCATTCACCGCCTCGATGAAATCGAGACAATTTTGATCAGTCACTTCCAAAGAAAGCGCGATGAACCCCCGGCTTGCCAAATAGAAACCAGCCTCAAGTAAATCGAAGAATAGCAATTCTCTCGTTGCTTGATTCAGCTGCGCGACTTCCTCGGGTGATTTCGGCGCTTTTCGGCTGGCGTGAATATTGATCAATGACCCCAGTCCCGAGGCATAGAAGTTTACAGACTCTGCCTGGAAAACCTGGTTGATCTGTTGGGTCAGCCAAGTCCCTCGCTCGTGCAACTCCCTCGCCTTTTCCTCGGTGAAGATCTCACCTAAGCCAGCGATGCCGGCAGCCATCGTCAGGGTGTTGTTGTTAAATGTTCCGGCGTGAGGCAGATGCCCTTCCTTAGTTGGATCGAAAAGCTCCATGATGTCAGCGCGACCGCCAAAGGCACCAAAGGACATTCCACCACCGATGTACTTTCCAAGCGTTGTCATGTCAGGCGTAATTCCATGCAAACCTTGTGCTCCACCACTAGCGAAGCGTGAGGTCATCACCTCGTCAAAAATCAACAAAGCGCCCACCGCAGCAGTTTCTTCTCTGAGCATTTGCAAGAAACTGACATCTCCGACGATACAGCCACCAGAGCCCATCATTGGCTCAACCAGCACACAGGCCAATTCCGAAGCGTTTTCTCTGATTAACTCACGTGTCGTTTCAATGTCATTGTACTTACCAAGCACAAAGGGATAAGGCGCGTTGGTCGGGATGCCCCCGCCGCCAAAGTAAAGCAACCCGCCATGATAGCCGCCATTCATCACCATGACTTTATCACGTCCGGTATGAGTACGCGCTGTCGACAAAGCCATGAGATTGGCTTCGGTTCCTGAATTGGTAAAACGCACCAACTCCACCGACGCGAAGCGATCACAAACCAATTTCGCCAAACGGTGCTCGTAAGTATTGTGACCGGTCAGATTGATTCCTCCGTCAATTGCATCCTTAACGGCTTTTTTAATGACAGGATGAGAATGACCATAGATCCCGGCTGTGTATTCGCCCAGCAGGTTGAGATAGCGATGTCCATCAACGTCTTCGACGTAGCCACCCTCCCCTTTTGCAATGCGCAGAGGTACGGGGCCATGGTACAAAACCGTCCTAGTGTTACCGCCGGGCATGACTTTGACCGCTTCTTCATGGGTCGTAACGGTGTTAGGGCGTTTTGCCAAATAGCTGGCTCTGGCTTCTTCAAGCGCTGATTTTAGATCTGAATTTTGATGATCGGACATGAGCTATCTTTAAATTGGATTTCCCTGGAAATAAGATTAGCTTAGTTCTCAGTAAAGACCAGAAGAAAGAAGTCAAAACCATGTTGAAAGCGGTTCAGAAAATTCGGGTCGAATGGAGCCATTGCGATCCCGCTGGGATCATTTTCAATCCGCATTACTATATTTGGATGGACCAGGGTACACACCGTATCTTTGAAGCAGCTGGGTTTGATATGCCCAAAGAGATTGGGACCAACAATTTCAAAGGACTGCCACTGGTAACTTCTGGTGCTACATTTATCAAACCCGTCCGGTATGGTGATACAATTGAGTTGTTCAGCACGATTACTAAGTTTGGCAACAAATCCTTCAGAATGGAACACAGCTTCATGTTCGAAAATGCTGAAGTTGCTAATGGATTTGAGGTGCGCGTTTGGGGCAATGATGACGGCCAGGGCGGAATGGTCGGAGCCCCCTTTCCGGAAAAAATTAAAAGGTTGTTTGATCGCGAAGAAACGCTAGATACAACCACAATGATCTAATCAGGCTTTGCCAGTCGAGGAAATGAAAATGAAAAAAGTTAACTTCTATCAAGGCGGTCCAAAGGTATCGGCTGTTGGCTATGGTGCCATGAGTTTCAGTGATTTCTACGGCGAAACTTCACGAGAGAACTCCTTTGCCATTCTGGATCGTTGTCAAGACGTTGACATGGATCATGTCGACACCGCCCATATGTATGGTCGCGGCGAAAGTGAAACTGTGATCGGCCTCTATTTGAAAGAAAACCCCTCAGCTAAGGACTTCTTTAAGATCGCTACAAAAGGCGGAATTTGGGAAGGCAAACGTGAGGATAATGAAGGCTCAGCGAGCAACAACTCGCCTGAATACATGCGTAAAAATCTAGAGGAATCCCTTCAGCGATTGGGGCTAGATTGTATCGACCTCTACTATGTTCATCGTTTGGATAACCGTTTCAGCATCGATGCAACCACCGAACTGATGGTAGATTTCATTAAAGAAGGTAAAATCAAGAGCTACGGCTACAGTGAAATTTCACCCGCTAGCCTGCGTCGGGTCAACGCCATTCATCCTTGTGGGGCCATCCAAAACGAATACTCACTTTGGTGCCGGTCCCCAGAACTTGGCATGATCCAAGCCTGTGATGAATTGAATGTTACTTTTGTGCCTTTCTCTCCTGTTGGGCGGGGTATTCTGACCGACAAGCCAAGGCGCACCGAAGACAATTCTGATGCGCCGTTCTTGAAAGTAAATCCGCGGTTTATTGAGCCGAATTTGAGCGTTAATCTTGAGTGGACAGACAAGTTCAGAGCTTTTGCAGCCGACAAGGGCGTTCCAACTGCTTCGCTTGCTGTTGCCTGGTCCATCGCCAAAGGCAGGAACATGCTTACGATCCCCGGAACGCGTTTCGTCAAACATCTCGACGAGTTGGCCTTGGGTGGCTCTCTAAATCTCAGCCTCAGTGAAGTTCAAGAAATCGAGACCGTTTTGCCCGCTGGTTTCGCGCAAGGTGACCGTTACTCCGATGGTCAATGGACGACGCAAGAGAGATTCTGCTAGCGCATCCTGCCAAAAATCAATGAACCGATAGCGTGGAGTTGTCGATCAGAGCCCAATCTAGATCGATACCCATGCCCGGTTTCTGGGGCAGCTTTGCGATACCGTTTTCAATCGGCAAGTCTTCAACCAAGCCAAAACCGAACTGGTCTTTCGGCCAGAGTAGTTCGAGATAGGTGCAATTTCTAACTGCAGCACAAAGGTGTAGATTGACCAGCTCTAAGGGGTGGAAGATCGCCGTGTGGATCTCGCAATTGACATTGAAAGCTTCTGCTGTAGTGGCCGTTTTCATGGTTCCCGTGACACCTCCCGTCCAGGAGACATCGGCCCTGACGACATCAACCACCTTGGTCGCGATACATTCGGCCACTGTGTAGGGATGCTTAGCAAGCACTTCAGTGCCGACGACAGGAATGTCGAGCTGTCGCGTCAGCTCTCTAAGTGTGTGATATGAATCGTCGCCCATCGGCTCCTCAAACCAGCGGAAATCCAACGCTTCTAGCCCCCGTCCGTACCGAAGGGCGTCTGGCAATGACATCAGTGAGACTGGATCGCTCATCAAGTTGAAACCGGATCCCACCGCCTGTCGAACAGCAGCATGGATTTCTAAATCTTCATCAATAGATTTGCCGGGAGGATGCAGCTTGTAAGCCTTGTAGCCCTTGCTTTGTACATCGAGTGCTTCGGTCACATAGTCTTCAGCCGTTTCCATAAACATGGAGCTGCAATAAACAGGTACTTGGTCCCTAAAAGCACCGAGATATTTGTAAAGAGGCTGCTCTGCCAACTCCGCTGCCATCAACCAAAGACAAATATCCGCTGGGCCATACATGTAGATCGGTAAGTGAGCCCAATAGCGATCATGCTTTTTGAAATCATGCCACAACGCTTCACGATCAAACACAGAGCGTCCTTTGAAGAATGGCTCTAATGATGCCTTGCCCATGATAGCTGAACCTTCCGCACTGGATCCGGCAAAGCCAAAAGTCGAAACCTTGTCTCCGCTTTCCAAAGTCATAGTGTAAACGAGGAACTCCAGACCATCAGGGCGTTTCACGCCGGCGAGTGCATCGGTTGACGCCACTTCGTTGTTGACTTTACAGGCACGAATTTCGAGCGACTCAATTTTCATCGGCTTAAAACTTTCTGTATTGCAAATAGGCTTCTTGAGGGTCCATTCCGCCCATGATGGCGGAGCGGATCTGGTTCTCTGTCTGCATGGCTTCTATCGATTGCTCAGTCACCACCTCTACTATTTCATGGGGAATCCGAACCATGCCGTCTCTGTCGCCGAGCAAGAAATCACCAGGTCTAATGTAAACGTCGCCTATGTGAATTGGGATATCGAATCCGGTCGGCAACCAAGCACCAACAATGTCACGCGGGGTGTGAAACCGGCTCCAAGATTGAAATCCTATATTAAGCAGGAAGTCCGTATCTCTGATACCACCGTCTAAGACGCAACCAAGAACACCTTTCTTCTGCAATGTCTCAGCCGATAGCTCGCCCATCTGAGCGATCACGTGGTTATGAGGTTGGCTGACCCAAATATGATTGGGTTTCGCCTTGGATAGAAGACCTGTCCATTCGAACAAAGTATCATGAGGGTCAGCGGCTTCATCCATCCGACCTTCTATGGTGAAAACCGGTCCACAAAGCCGTTTTTCAGGCATAAGAGGTACAATTTCTTTTGGAAGTGTAAAGTTCTTTAAACCGCGTGCGCGCAAAATATCATGAACGATCGAGGCATAACAGGTGCTCAGTTTTGTGGTGATATCTTCCATTCGGCGTCCCCTGAATTGCCTAGAAACTCCAACAGATCATGGGCCAAACGACAAATATGTCAACTAGCCGAAGTTCAAAAAATTGAAGATAGTTTCTATTCTGAACTCGTAATTCAGTACGTTTTCCAGCGATAAACAGTCGCTATATGATCAATTTGTAAAATTTCAAACTCACGATTGACCTTGCAAAGCTTCAAAATATGTCAATAATGTTAGCTATGCCGCTCATGACTCTCTTACTTTCGCAGCACGGCGGCATTGATGAATAGGTTAACCTAGACAAATAATAAGGGAGGAATTCACATGAAATCCATTTTGTCTAAAATCACGGCTGCAGCTGTTGCAACCGTTATGACTGTCGGTACTGTTGGTCTGGCTGTAAGCGATGCTGAGGCCAAAAAGGTCCGCTGGAAAATGCACTCCGCTTTTGGTAAAAACGTTGCCGTTATCGGACCTGTTGGCTACCGTATCGCCGACATGATCCGCGAAATGTCTGGCGGCGACTTTGACATCAAGGTATTCGAGCCAGGCGCACTCGCTGGTGGTTACGCTTACTATGATCCTGTCTCTCAGGGTGCTTTCGAAGCCGGTTATGGTACACCAGGTGCAAACCAGGGTAAAAACTCTGCATTCGCTTTTGCTTCTACATGGCCTTTCGGTCCAGGTGCGCTAGAATTCAATTCTTGGCTTATCAACGGTGGTGGTGTTGATTTAATCGCGGACCTTTACGCTCGTGATAACATTAAATTCTTTTACTGTGGTATGATTCCACCTGAAACATCAGGTTGGTTCCGTGAGCCAATTGAAAGCCTTGACCAGCTCCGTGGTCTAAAGATGCGCTTCTTCGGTATGGGTGCGAAAGTAATGCAGAAGTTCGGCGTTGCAACACAGCAGCTTGCCGGTGGCGATATCTATCCAGCGCTTGAGCTCGGTACGATTGACGCGACAGAATTCTCTATGCCTGCAATTGACCGTACTCTCGGTTTCTACCAGATTGCTAAGTACAACTACTTCCCTGGCTGGCACCAGCAGTCAACAACTAACGAAATCCTCGTTAACATGGACAAATGGAACGAGCTTTCAGATCAGAACAAAGCCATTTTCGAAGCAGCTTGTAAGGCAAACATCCCTTACCAGCTTGCAGATGGTGAATCCATGCAGGCGGCCGCTATGCTCGCGAACGAGAAAGATGGCGTCCAAAACCTGACATGGCCTGATGAAGTTCTTGATGAACTTCGCGCTAAATGGACAGAAGTGCTTGCCGATGAGCGTGCTGCTAACTCAGACGTTGAAGCTCTTTGGCAATCATTCTCTGCCTTCCACGAAGAGTATGTCACTTGGAGTGAGCGTGGTTACCTGAAATAGGATAATCTAACGACGCCATTCATTCGAAAGAATGACGGACAACCGGCGCTTCGGCGTCGGTTGTTCGCGTCTTAAATCCAAGTTTGGAGCTTGGCATTCCATTCGCCAGCTTCGAAACTTCCGCTTTTTTGGGTAAGCTTTTTGGGTAAGCAAGGGCGAAAACTATGAACTCCTATTTAAAAGTCGCATCTGTCTTTGACAAGATTGCGCGAAAGGCTGGTGAATACGCCAGTTGGATCATCATCCCGCTGATCCTCGTGATTGTTATGGATGTTGTTTCTCGTAAACTTGATTTTGTGAAAAGCTGGGCAGCGGACATTACCATCGCCTATGGTTTTTCGCCGTCTTTTATAATGCAAGATCTAGAATGGCATTTGCATGGTGTGCTTTTGCTTTTCACCTTTGGTTTTGGTTATTTGTACAATTCTCACGTGAGGGTCGATATCTTCCGTGAAAATGCCTCTAGGCGAGGCCAAGTAAAAATAGAAACTTTTGGCCTAATAATCGGTGCAATCCCATTCCTTTTAGTCATGATGTATTACTCGTGGATTATGACCTACTCCTCTTTCACGCAAGGTGAAGGTTCAGAGTCACAGGTGGGCATCGGCTATCGTTTCATTATTAAAGGCGCATTGGTTATCGGATTTGCTCTCTGCCTTTCGGCGGTCATCGCTACTTTGTTGCGCTGCATTGCCTATCTTAGGGCGGACGCCGACGAGATTCCAACGATTGAAAAGGAACTGCAGTTCCTGACCGGGGAAGACGCTATGGCGACCCTTATCTTGCAACAAAATGAAGAAAGCCTGGAGGGCAAGCCATGACGGAGTTTTGGGAATGGCTGATCGACGATCACCTTTATGAATACATCGGTGCCTACATGTTCTTGGCGCTTGCCTGCTGTCTGTTTACTGGCATACCGGTCGCATTCGCACTTGGCGCTGTTTCTCTAATCTTTGGCTGCATCGCAGTTTGGTTGGATGTTCTTGATTTTCAAACGTTTTTTGCTGTCGTCAACCGCATTTGGGGTGGCGATGGTCAATCGGGTGCAATCCAAAACCCGATCCTGGTAGCGATCCCCTGTTTCGTTTTCATGGGAACCATGTTGGAAAAATCCAGGGTTGCAGCCGATCTGCTGCACATCCTTCAAATCATGCTTCGTAAAGTACCGGGCGGTTTGGCCCTTTCTGTGACAGTTATGGGAACGATCATGGCAGCGACAACGGGCATCATCGGCGCATCCGTTGTTATGATGACACTCTTGGCTCTGCCAGCGATGATCAACCGTGGCTACTCGCACTCGCTTGCGGCGGGAACGATCGCGGCTTCAGCAACTCTCGGCATTCTTATCCCACCATCAATCATGTTGGTTCTGATGGCTAATATCTTGGCGGTTTCGGTGGGCAATTTGTTCATCGGAGCCATCATTCCTGGTCTGGTGCTTTCATGCCTGTACTTCGGCTACATCATGATGCGCGCAACAATTAATCCGAGCATCGCACCGCCGATTGGTGATGACGATTTCCATCTGGAACCAACAGACAAACGGAACCTCATGTTGTTCCTCGGCTTCTCTGTCGGATTTGTCATTCTGGGTACTATTGCTGACTCTATGGAACTTCTAGGGCTCAATTGGAAGTTCTTGGCATTCCTTGGCATCTTTGCCACGGCGATGGTCATTGGCAAACGTGAAGGCAACACTTACCTTGGCGGTGTCTTACAGGGCTTTTTGCCCCCTATCTTCCTGATCGTTTTGGTTTTGGGTTCAATTTTTGCCGGCTGGGCAACACCAACCGAAGCAGCGGGCGTCGGGGCCTTTGGCTCGATCCTCTTGGCTTGGGTCAACGGTACGCTCAACTACGAAACTCTGAAGCAGGTTTGTCACAGAACGGGCCTAACAACTGCGATGATCTTCTTGATCTTCGTCGGTGCCACAGCCTTCTCCACGATTTTCAGAAACGTCTACGGCGAAGACCTGATCATTCATTTCATTGAGTGGCTGAACCTTAACCCATGGCCTTTGCTCTTCATGTTGATGGCAGCGGTCTTCCTTTTGGGTTTCTTCTTCGACTTCCTGGAAATCACCCTGATCATCTTGCCTGTGTTCTCTCCGATCATTAAAGCTTTGGCTCCGATCTTCGCACCTCACCTGGGATTGGATGCACCAACTAATTTGGCGCAAATTCAATTCGTTGAAGCGCAAGTCATATATTGGTTTGCCATACTGGTGGCGGTGAATTTACAAACTTCATTCCTCACACCACCCTTTGGTTTTGCCCTCTTCTACTTGAAGGGCGTGGCACCAAAAGAAGTCAAAATGCAGGATATCTATAAAGGTATTATTCCTTTTGTGATCCTTCAGTTGATTGGTTTGGCCATCGTCATTTACTTCCCCAATCTGGCACTCTGGCTCCCGAGCTTAGTTCTAGAATAAGATTGTAAAAACATGAACTGCTGAAAATGCCGGGCTTTGTCCCGGCATTTTCTTTGGCAACGAGGGTTAATCAAATGGCCGACAAATTTCATTACATCGTGAGAGGGCTTTGTATTTCAGAGGGCCAAATTTTGGTTGCCAAAGCAATAGGAGAGAAGAACACTTTTCTACCCGGTGGTCATGTCGACACTGGCGAAAAGGCACAAGACGCCTTGGTGCGAGAGATCAAAGAAGAGTTGGGAGTGACCGCCACAATCTCATTCTTTCTTGGAGCAGTTGAGAATTACTGGGAGCAAAACTCTGTCAGTCACTTCGAAATCAATCTCGTATTCATGGTCAAAATCGACGAGCTTTCAGTTAACACCAAACCAACATCACAGGAAGACCATCTAGAGTTCTTATGGGTAAGGCCTGAAGAATTGCCCGCACTTAACCTACTACCTACGCCCAATATAGAACTTGTTAACGGATTACATCAGTACAAACCTGCTTTTTGGGCGTCCACCCTCTGAAATCAAACTAGTGAGAAACCTCATTACGTTCTCTAAACCAAATGAACAATCCGGTTGAGATGATGATCGCGCCCCCTAACAGGGTCCAAAGGTCAGGCCATTGATCAAACAATAGTGTGCTCCAGATCGTGACGTAGATCAAATAGGAGTATGAGAACGGTGTGAGCGCCGATGCACCTGCGAAAGAGTGCGCTCTTGTCACCAGTTCGTGGCCCAGCCACCCCCAAAAGCCCATCATCAACAAAATCATCCAGTTGATCATTGTGCCGGGATTGTGCCACTGCAATACCGCGAAAGGTGCGAGCAAGATAATACCTGCAGCGGCGGCGTAAAACTGCATGATATCTGAATCAACATCTCCCGAGAGTTTACGCGTGGTTATGATATAAAGCGCGAAGCTTATCGCATTGACCACCGACAAAATGATCGCCCAGTGAAAGGTCGTGTCAAAAGGTCGAATGGCTATCACCAATCCCACGAAGCCAACACAGATAGCAGCCCAACGCCACTTCCCGACTTTTTCGCCTAACAATGGCCCAGATAAAGCACAAACAATCAAGGGTGAGGAGAAAAGAATTGTCGATGTCAACGTCAACGGCAAATAGAGAACGGCGCCAAAATTGAGGCCAGTACAGGCCAATATGAATAGAGCCCGCAGGACAACCAATCCAAACCTCGGCGTATGGAAGGACGATAGTTTCCAACCGCTCTTCAACACCAAACCCAATGTAATCGCAAAATGGACGATGTAACGAAGGAAAGCCGTGACCAACACAGGCATGCCCAACAGGGCCATCCATTTGGCGCTCGCATCAATAAATGAAAATACGCAAAACCCCAGCAACATCAATATAATGCCCTTTAGGGGGAGATCCTGCCTCGGCGTTAACGCCACCTAATTGGCCGACTTCACATCGTCGCTCCGATTTGCCAGGGCACAAATTCATAGTCTCCTAAGCCTTGTTGCTCAGACTTAGATTGTTCACCTGAAGCAACACGCAGGAACAATTCGTAGATTTCGCGGCCCTTCTCTTCCAAAGACACACCAACCGTCAACATCTCACCAGCGTTTACGTCCATGTCGCCAGTCATCTTTTGGTACATAGGCGTGTTGGTTGCTACCTTGATTGTTGGAGCGGGTTTGGAACCAAAAGCTGATCCTCTGCCCGTCGTGAAACAAACAAGATTGGAGCCACTGGCAATCTGACCGGTCACAGAGGCTGGGTCATAGCCCGGTGAGTCCATAAAGGCAAAACCCTTCGCTGTCACCGGCTCCCCATATTTGTAGACACCAGTCAGCGGCGTCGTGCCGCCTTTAGCAGCTGCCCCTAGGGATTTCTCAAGGATAGTGGTTAGCCCGCCCTTCTTGTTACCAGGGCTAGGGTTGTTATCCATGGAGCCGTGATTGCGCGCTGTGTAGTCTTCCCACCAATTAATCAACCCGATCAACTTATCACCAACCTTGCGGTCAACCGCCCTTCTGGTAAGCAAATGTTCCGCACCGTAGATTTCAGGCGTTTCGGCCAACACACCTGTGCCACCCTGCGCCACAATCAAATCACATGCATAACCAAGCGCTGGGTTTGCTGTAATGCCTGACCAAGCATCTGACCCCCCGCATTGTAGCGCAACTGTCAGTTCAGATACCGGGCAAGGCTCTCGCACAGACTTGTTGGCTTCCGGCAACATAGCGCGAACCTTTTCGATCCCAATCTCAACCGTCTTCGCCAAACCAGCAACGTCCTGAATGTTCATCGCATGGAACAGAGGGCCTTTTTTGAGACCATAAGCCTCAAGCAACCAATCGATCTGATTCATTTCGCAACCAAGGCCGACCATCAACACACCAGCGTGGTTAGGATGGCGTGCATAACCCCACATTATTCGCTGCAAGGCATCAAAACCTTCACCATCGCCAGCCATGCCACAACCTGTGCCGTGAACGAAGGCAACGACACCATCGACGTTAGGGTATTTGGCCAACTCTTCTGGCCCAAACGCAGCAGCAATCATACGCGCCGCGGTTGCTGAACAATTAACCGAAGTTATTATGGCGATATAATTACGGGTGCCAACTTTGCCACTGTCACGACGGTATCCCATAAAGGTATCGCGTTCAGCTTCTGCTATTGGTGTGGCCGGACGAAGATCGGTTGAAAATTCGTACTCTGCTTGCGTGTTTCGGAATTCAACATTGTGGGTATGAACATGGTCACCGGCGGCGATGTCCTCTGCCGCGTAGCCGATCAGCTGTGCGTACTTTGTAACGGCATCGCCCTTCTTCAGGGCTGAAGTCGCTATCTTGTGCCCACGAGGGATGATCACCGCCGTTGATGTGCTCTCGACAGCAACGCCAACCTCTAAGGTCTTAATGGCTGTAACCACGTTATCCTTTTCATCCAACCGAATGGTTTCTGACACGGTGAGAACTCCCATTTTCTAACAAGTTTAGCATCAACGACAATGCAACCTAGTTCAGCCACGTGAGAAATCAACGAAACCTTGGATTCTCTGATCATCTAAGGGTTAACCCCAGCCTCTATAGAAACATGTCGACTAGGAGGTGAGTTTCGGTAAAAAGAAACAACAATGAAACTTAGGAGAATATCGATGGGACGTCTCGCCGGAAAAAAAGCAATTGTGACTGCCGCAGGCCAAGGAATTGGCAGAGCCTCTGCCCTGGCGTTGGCCAATGAAGGCGCAAAGGTGATCGCCACAGACATCAATGAAGAAGCCTTGGCATCGCTCGACCATGAAAACATTGAAACTTTGGTTCTCAATGTTTTGGATGACCAAGCAATTAAGGACAATGTTTCCTCTCTAGCACCCGACGTTCTTTTTAACTGCGCGGGCTTCGTACATGCGGGGACGATCCTTGAATGCACTGATGACGAGTGGGAATTTGCCTTCAACCTCAATGTTCGTTCACACTTCAAGATGATTCAATCAGTACTGCCAGGTATGATTGAACGCGGTGTTGGATCGATCATCAATATGTCTTCGGCCTGTTCTTCAATCATCGGTGCACCGAACCGCTTTGTGTACGGTGCTAGTAAGGCTGCAGTTCTTGGCATCACAAAATCAGTCGCGACAGAATACATTACCACCGGTGTTCGCTGTAACGCGATCTGCCCAGGCACTGTTGACAGCCCTTCCTTGCATGATCGCCTCAAGGCAACTGGTGATTATGAGGCAGCCTTGAAAGCTTTCACGGCACGCCAACCAATGGGCCGCATTGCTTCAGCCGAAGAAATAGCGGCCCTCATCGTCTATCTGGCATCTGACGAAAGTGCCTTCACGACTGGCCAAGCCCACGTCATTGACGGCGGTTGGGCAGGATAAGGAAAACACCATGACAGAACAAAAAATCAAACCAGAACAGCTTCGCTCAAAACTTTGGTGGGATAACCCTGAAGACCGGGAAATGACGGCGCTTTATATTGAGCGCTATGTAAACTACGGCCTCACCCGTGAAGAGCTCCAATCCGGCAAGCCGATCATTGGTATCGCCCAAACTGGTTCTGATCTTTCGCCCTGTAACCGCCATCATATTGAGCTGTCAAAACGTGTTCGTGATGGTGTGATCGCCGCCGGTGGAACCGTTCTGGAGATCCCCGTCCATCCAATCCAGGAGACCGGTAAACGCCCAACGGCCATGCTGGATAGAAATCTGGCCTATCTAAGCTTGGTCGAGAGCTTGTTTGGTTACCCAATTGATGGTGTCGTGCTGAACATTGGTTGCGACAAGACTACTCCCGCCCTGCTTATGGCGGCCGCAACCGTTAACATCCCAGCCATCGCGTTGTCAGTTGGTCCTATGTTGAACGGTTGGTTCAGGGGCGAACGCACCGGCTCGGGCGTGGTCGTCTGGAAGGCTCGCGAAATGCTAGCCGCAGGCGAAATCGATGACGATGGTTTCATGGAATTAGTCGCCTCTTCAGCACCGTCTACTGGTTATTGTAATTCAATGGGTACAGCAACCACGATGAATTCATTGGCCGAGGCTCTCGGTATGCAACTGCCAGGTTCAGCCGCCATCCCTGCCCCCATGCGTGAACGCGGCCAGATGGCCTACCAAACCGGAAAACGCATTGTTGATATGGTTTGGGAAGATCTCAAGCCCTCCGACATTATGACACGTGAAGCCTTTGAAAATGCCATTGTTGTCAACTCTGCAATCGGCGGCTCTACCAATGCACCTATCCACCTGAACGCCATAGCGCGGCATTTGAACGTTCCGCTCAACAATGACGACTGGCAAAATGTCGGCTTAGACGTGCCGCTGATTGTGAATCTTCAGCCCGCAGGTAAATATCTCGGCGAAGACTATCACCGCGCAGGCGGTGTTCCAGCCGTCGTCAATCAACTGCTCGAAGCCAATCTGCTGCCTCATCCAAATGCTGTTACAGCCAATGGGAAAACGATGGGGGAGAATTGCGCCAATACCCCTATAGAAAATGAAGACGTAATCTATCCTATTTCATCCCCGATGATGCAGGCCGCCGGTTTTGTAAATCTGAAAGGCAACCTGTTTGATTCGGCGATCATGAAGACTTCAGTCATCTCAGAAGAATTCAGACAGCGCTACCTCTCCAAGCCCGGTGATCTTAACGCTTTTGAAGCCCGCGCTATCGTGTTCGATGGCCCAGAAGATTACCACAAAAATGTCGACGACCCAGCGCTCAACATTGATGCGCACTGTATATTGGTGATGCGCGGCGCTGGGCCTAAAGGTTACCCCGGCGGCGCAGAGGTGGTGAATATGAGAGCGCCTTCTTACCTTCTGAAACAGGGCATTAATGATTTGCCTTGTTTGGGTGACGGACGGCAATCTGGTACTTCCGGCGCACCTTCAATTCTGAACGCTTCACCTGAAGCCGCGGACGGTGGCGGTTTGGCTCTGCTACAAACGGGCGATATCATCAGGATTGATCTGACTAAATGCAGCGCTGACATTATGGTCAGTGAAGAAGAATTAGCCAAGCGTGCTGAAGATCTAGCCGCCGCTGGTGGCTTCCCAACGCCTGAAAGCCAATCCCCTTGGCAGCAATTCTTCCGAGAGAAAGTCCAACCTTTCTCAGAGGGCATGGTGCTGAAGGATGCCCCAAATTATCAAGCTATTGGCCAGCGTCATATTCCACGCAACAATCACTAAACTTGAAAGGCGAACCAGATGAACAAGATTGACCTCAAGGGCGAAATTGCAATTGTTACCGGCGGTGCTCAGGGTATCGGCCTAGCCACTGCTAACCGCCTTGCGGCGTCTGGTGCCAAGGTTTGCCTTTGGGACATCGATTACGATCAATTGAAAGCAGCTAAAGCGGAAGTGGGTCGTGCCGCCACGATCTACAAAGTCGATATCACCCGTTACAATCAAGTCGAAAAGACAATGGAACGGGTGCTTGATCGACACGGAAAAGTGTCCATTCTCGTTAACTCCGCGGGCATCGCCGGCATCAACACGACAGTCGATGACTATCCTTTAGATGAATGGCAAAGGGTCATGGAGCTCAACGTTAACGGCACATTCCACACCAATCGAGCTGCTGTGCCGATAATGAAATCCAACAACTATGGCCGCATTGTCAACATCGCTTCGGTCGCGGGTAAGGAAGGCAACCCAAACGCATCGGCTTACTCCACATCAAAAGCCGCGGTTATTGGCTTCACCAAGTCTCTAGGCAAAGAACTTGCGAACCATGACATCGCTGTCAATTGCGTGACCCCAGCCGCTGCAAAAACCCGTATCTTCGACCAAATGACAGATGAGCATATCAACTACATGCTTTCCAAAATTCCAAGAGGTCGCTTTGTCGAAGTTGACGAGATTGCAGGCATGATCGCTTGGCTGGTCAGCAAAGAGAACTCTTATACGACTGCTGGCGTGTTTGATTTGTCAGGTGGACGCGCTACCTATTAATCGTTGGTTTTATATAGGGGGCTAAGAATTTCAAGGTTCCTTCTCCAAAAGCCTTACTATTAGAATTGCAAGCAATCCCGCAAAGGATGGAGCCAGCATGAACCCGAGTAAGGCATATGCACCGTTCTCGGCAGTCAACAGAGAGCCGCTAAGCCAGGTCATCAAAGCGCCTGTGGCGACAGCCATGCTGCCAGCTAATCCAACGGCACTCCCGGCCAGCCTTGGGAACACCGACATATAGCCTGCACTACAACTCGGCACCGTTAGACCGTTCCCGACTCCCACAAAAAGCGTGGCGCCAAAAACCACCCAGGGTTCGTTGATGCCACATAACACGGCGATCAACCCCAGCGAAAGACCGACGCAAGCAACCAAACGGCCAGTTATAATCAGCCTCAAAAGCGGCCATCGTTTCGTGAGTTGACTGGAGAAGAAAGCACCAACGGCAAAACCGCCGGTAATCGATCCAATGATGAGGCCTAATTTGGCTGCCGACAACCCGAAAACAGCGCTGGCAACCAAAGGGGCACCACCGATAAAAATGTAGAAAGCACCGACAGAGAATGCTTGGCAAAGGACGTATCCCCAATAACGACCAGAACCGACAATCTTGGGATAGCTTCGCCATTGTTCCGTCATCGAGGCAGAAGGCTCCAAGTTTGTTTCTTTAAGATCAACAAAACACACGATCAAAAGCAAACTTCCAAGCGCTAGATAAAGCACGAAATTCGCGCGCCACCCGAAGAAGAAATCCAAGGTTCCACCAATCATCGGCCCCATCATGGGTGCTACAGCCATCGCCATCGTAATGTATGAGATTAAGGTGGCGGCCTCTCTTTGCGCACAGGTGTCTCGAACCATTGCCATGGATAGCAACCAGCCTGCATAGACAGCGGTTTGAAGCATGCGGAAAATCAGAAACTCCTCAATGGTTTCTGCTTGCAGGCATCCAAATGAGGCAACAACAAAGATCGCTAATGAGATAAGTAGAACTGGCCTACGCCCAAATCTATCTGACAACGGTCCGATCAACAGTTGAAGCAAAGCCACCACTGCAAGGTAGCCTGCAATTGCCAAATTAACCTTGGCATAGGAGGTTTCGAAGTCTGCTGCCATGTTCGCCAACGAGGGCGTAAACATATTGAGGGACGTATTTGAAAGAGCCGTTAAGAGGACCAGAATTATCAGTCGGGGGCGTGGAGCTAAGGCTGTCATCGAGACTATTGTTCTGAAAGAATGTTGCTCTAAGCACTACACGCTCTGTCCCCTTAGCAAAAGCTTTACTAATTATCCGTCTGACTTAGATTGATCTTCAATTCCTTAACTCTTGCTTTCACGGACCCAAATTTCATGAGCGAAGCATTCGACTACATCATTGTTGGTGCAGGCTCCGCAGGTTGCCCACTCGCTAATCGTTTGTCGACGGACCCTAGAAACTCCGTACTGCTGTTGGAAGCAGGACCGCCGGATAGGAACCCGTGGATACACATACCCATTGGCTATTACCGGACAATGACCTCGCCGCTTTCATGGGGATATGAAACAGAACCAGATAATGGAATTGGCGGGCGAAGTATAATCTGGCCGCGTGGTAAAGTCTTGGGCGGCTCCAGTTCCATCAATGGACTGGCCTATATGCGTGGACAGAAAGAGGACTACGACTACTGGCGGCAACTCGGTAACACTGGTTGGGGTTACGACGATGTTTTGCCTTACTTTAAAAAATCCGAAACTCAAGAAAGAGGAGGTAGTGAATTCCATGGTGATACCGGTCCTCTTCGAGTTTCAGACATCAAAGACCGACGAGAAATTTCAGAAGCCTTCATCGAAGCAGCAATCGAAAGCGGCATTCCTTTTAATGAAGATTTCAACGGCTCATACCAGGAAGGCGTCGGTCATTTCCAGACTACGTCCTATCGCGGACGCAGATGTTCAGCGGCGACTGCTTATCTAAAGCCAATCAAGAATCGACCTAACCTTTCGATAGAGACAGATGCGCAAGTTCGCTGGATTGAGTTCGATCAAAAACGTGCGTCCAAAGTTCATTACACACAACGCGGTGTTCAAAAAGAAGCAATCATAAAAGGCGAGATTGTCGTTTCCGGCGGTGCAATCAACTCACCTCAACTTCTACAATTGTCAGGGATAGGACCAGCCAACCACCTAAAAGCTTCCGGGGTCGACGTCCTGCACGACCTGCCAGGCGTCGGCGCTCATCTGCAAGACCATTATCAAGCTCGCATCGTTTTGGAACTCAACCGTCCCCTGTCCGTGAATGATGACGTGCGAACTTTGTTTGGCAAGGCTAAGACGGCACTCAACTTTGCCCTGTTCAGACGTGGCCCTATGACTTTCAGTGCGGGGCATGCATGCCTGTTCACCAAAGTCCTGCCTGAATCTGCGACGCCCGACGTTCAGGTTCATTTTGTGCCGTTCAGCGCCACCAAACTTGGTGGCACACTGCATCCCTTCTCCGGTATCAGCCCCTCCATTTGCCAGATGAGGCCTGAGAGTCGAGGCGAAGTGATGATCCGATCCAACGACCCTTTTGAGCATCCAGCTATCACCACTAACTATCTGTCGACCGACTACGACCAGCGGCTAATGATTGAAGGGCTGAAAATGCTACGCGGTATCCTTAAGACGCCTAGTTTTGATCAATACGTTCTGACCGAACGGGAACCTGGCAGTGACGTGATCAGTGATGAAGCTCTGCTCAATTACGCAAAAGAAAAAGGCAACACGATTTTTCACCCAACATCGACATGCCGCATGGGACAAGATGAGTTGTCGGTTGTCGATGAGCGCTTGCGCATTCACGGTTTGCAGGGAATACGGGTCGCTGATTGTTCCATCATGCCTGCCGTCATCTCAGGCAACACCAATGCTCCAGCGATTATGATTGGCGAAAAATGTGCTGCAATGATGATCGAAGACGCAAAGTTCTAGCCCGCCGTTACTTTGTCGTAAGCAGCCATAATTTCTTTGGCCCGTTTTTCTATTTCTTCAAGGCTTAGTCCGGCTGAATACAAGTTACTTCCGATGCCGAACCCGTTGACGCCTGCGCCAAGATAGTCCGCAAAGTTGCCCGGCCCAACACCACCAACGGCACAGATTTCCAGATCTTTTGGCAAAATAGCTTTGATGGCCTTGATACCACTTGGCCCAAGAACCGAAGCAGGGAAAAACTTTAAGACAGAAGCGCCAGCCGCCAAAGCTGAATGAGCATCGGTCGGGGTTAACACACCCGGCATCGAGAACATGCCATTCGCAACCGTCGCACTAATAACGTCAGGGTTCGCGTTGGGCGACACAATCAGGTTCCCACCACAATCGCGTATTTTGTTGACTTCATCAACCGTGAGAACCGTGCCAGCTCCAATGAAGCAGCCCTCGGGCTTCTTTGCTTTGGCAACCTCGACCGCTGTGGCGATTGATGTAAAAGGATCGGGAGAGTTCAACGGTATCTCAATAGCTTCAAACCCTAAATCAATCAGACTGGATACAATTGCCGCTGTTTCAGCAGGTTCGATCCCGCGCAGAATAGCAACGAGTTTACGGTTCAAGCTTTGCCAGATTGGTTGTATAATCATTGTTCTCTCTAGGACCAAATAGCATCGGCGGCATAAGACAATCCCGCTAACACCAGCTCTTCAGCGTTGAGTAAAGTGGTTTGTATTCCCGCTATGCCTAAAGCCTTTGTGTAAGCCACGGCCAAAGAACCGTTGGCAATTAACTGTACGGATCCTGCAGCTCTGTCTTTCATCGATGCAACTTCTGACCCGATCAAAAGCCCTGACAGTCGAGATGGCATTTCTGCTGCTTTGCCAGTGCCGAGCAACAGCGGGGTAGACCGGATTGAAAACAAAGCACTCAACATCGCCTCAGGCTTTTCCAAGGCATCTTCAACGCCGCTCTTGAACGCTTCACTGTTGGCGTAATCAACACTGACAGCTTTCAAAAAATGAGACAAAGTTGAGTGTTGCGATAGCAGCGCAAAAACCTCGCCTGTCATGACAGTGGAGAATGAAGAGACGGAACCTTCGCTGACAGCTATCCATTTGGAGTGCGTCCCCGGCAAGCAAAACAGCCCCTCTGCTTTTCCTAGGAGCTCCGCACCCAGCAACATTGTTTCTTCTCCGCGAATGACATCAGGGGACGCCGGTGGACGTTGCGCCAAGCCCGGGAGAATGCGCACGTCTCTATCGTTGGCATTCACTGTCACCGCTGCTGCCGCTATTTCTGCCAACCGCGCGGGCAAATCAAAGTAAGGCACCTCTTGCCAGCCTTGCGCTGCCCCGGCCATGCCACAAATGACGACAGGCACGTCTGAGCCAACGGACATCGCAGATAGATGCCGCTCTAGGACAGCATCGAATTGGTCCCGTGCCAGCGTCGACATGCCCTCTTTGCTTCGACGCTTTGCCAACACTTCGTTGGCAGATGACATCTTCCACAATCGAAGCGAAGACGTGCCCCAGTCAACACAGACAAATTCAGAAGAAGGCATAGCTAGCAATCAAGCTCATAATGTTTAATGAATTCTCGGTCCGGTTCAACACCGATCCCAGGAGCAGTCGGGACAGCCACGCAACCCTCATTTTCGGCAACTTGTTTCTGGATCGAGAGCGGTTCGACCAGCAGGTCATCGCGGAATTTGTTATCCGTCGTATCAAACTCTAACCACGGCTCCCAAGGATGAAGACCACCAGGCATTGGCGGCATCGCAGCAAGTAGCTGAAGATTCGTAGCAACCGCAATGGCTGATCCCCAGACGTGGTTAATCACCGGGGTGAAGTGGGCATGGGCCAAAGCCATCACGCGCAAATATTCAGTGATGCCACCAAGGGCACAAACTTCCGGCTGAGCGATATCGAGGCACCGTGTTTCCAGAAGTTTTCGCCAGCCCCAACGATTAAATTCTGCTTCACCACCCGAAATATTGGTCTTCAGTCCGGCCCGCAGTTCTTTGTACCCATCGAGATCTTCAGGCGCCACCGGCTCTTCAAACCAATAGGCTTCCATCTCATCGAGCGCACGTCCAACATAAAAAGCGTCGGATGTTGTGTAACAATGGTTGGCATCAACCATGAAGGGGAAGTCATCACCAACACCAGCGCGCACCGCCGCTGCCAACTTGACGTCAGGCCTTGGACCGAAGCCGACCTTCATCTTGGTGGCTTTGAATCCCATGCCTTTGATCGCTGCTGCTTCATCCTTAAAACGTGCCGCCAGTGAATCTGTATCTTCCTGACGCAGCATCATGCCATATCCGTAGACAGCAACCTTGTCACGATGATTGCCACCAATCAGCTTGGAAATCGGCAACCCAGCGATCTTACCAACCAAGTCCCAAAGGGCAATATCGACGCCAGACAAAGACTGCATCGACATGCCCTTTTGTCCGTGGTCTCTCAGCAAATTGTAGACCTTGTGCCAAAGCACATCTCTGTCGAGGGGATCAGCACCCAAGATCATCGGCTGAATGACCTTCTCAACAATACCCTTGTTCGCTATTGCGATGTTTCCAGGGCCAAAACACTCGCCCCAACCAGTCAAACCTTCGTCAGTTTCAACCTCAACAAGATGGGCCGTGCGTTGATTATAGTACTGTTGAGAATAGCCGAGCTCTTCCGGCATATCGTAGCGAAGAATGTGGCTTGTAACTTTGGTGATTTTCATTGAGCTTACCTCTGTTCTTTTAATCTTTTAAACTATCTTAGCCTCAAATGGGTAGGCCATTTTGAAAGCCGCAATTGCTTAGTCGTGGCTAGGCCGTTATCTTGCTGCCAAACAAGGAGAAAGCATCATGTCAAAGCCAATCGCCCTCATCACTGGAGCCTCTTCAGGTATCGGACGCGCCACCGCAAGAACCTTTCTAGACGGTGGGTACACAACTATCGTAACAGCCAGGAGGGTTGAAGCTTTGCAGGAAACTCTGGATGGACATGCGAACGGTTTTGCTATTCCGGCCGACATGACTAAGCCCGATGAAGTCCAGGCCTTGTTTGCACAGATCAAAAAGGACCACGGCCGCCTGGATGTTACATTTAACAATGCGGGTGCCGGTGTCCCTGGCAAGTCTGTCGAAGAGTTGAGCTGGGAAGAATGGCGTCACGTCATGGGTGTCAACATTGATGGTGTTTTCCTTTCCACCAAATACGCGTTCGAGCTGATGCGTGATCAAGATCCGCAAGGTGGCCGCATCATCAACAACGGCTCTGTCTCCTCCTATGTTCCCCGCCCCGGCTCGGCCCCCTACACAGCCTCCAAGCACGCTGTTCAAGGCCTGACCCGTTCAACCAGCTTAGACGGTCGTAAGTACAACATCGCTTGTGGCCAGATCGATATCGGCAACGCAGCCTCAGAAATGACAGTGAAAATGGCTTCTGGTCCGGGTGTCCCGCAGGCAGATGGCTCTATGAGCCAGGAACCTGTGATGGACGTGCAGCATGTCGCCGATGCGGTACTCAACATGGCTAACTTGCCGTTAGATGCCAATGTTCTGTTCATGACAATCATGGCAACTAAGATGCCATACGTCGGACGCGGATAACCAGCGTTAACGGGAATTGTAGGGAAACTAGCGACTAGCGAATAAACTGATCGACATAATCCGCGCCTAGCCCGACTTCCTCGTAGTGCTTGCGGCACATTTCGATCTTGGTGAAGACGTCTTCATAGCCAGTGACTTTGCCATAAGGGTCAACGTAGACCATCATACCGTTCACCTGGAAATAAGTGATCATTTCCTTCACGTCGTCTGGCACAACGAGAGTATGGGTTTCACCTGGTGGCTCATAGACGTAGCCACCCTCTTCGGCTACCCAGTCGTGCTCCAGATAATGCCAGCGCCCCTTAAGAACAAAGCCATGCACACCCTGTGGGTGACGGTGACGGGATAAGACGCCCGACTGACGAACCCTCAGCAAATTCATCCAATAGCCCTGCGAACGGTTCAAACAAAGCGGGCGAAATGACACTGTTTCTGTTTGCGGCACCCAGATACGTTCATCGGATGTTGCCGCATTTGGAACAACGATTTCCTCCTGCGCATCCAATGGGAAAGGCAATTGGTAGGGCATTCTTGGATCGTATTCTTGATCTTGGTTTGACATTTTAATTCCTAGAATAGAGCTAGTTAAACGGCGGCGTAACCGCCGTCGACGTTGTAAAGAGAGCCCGTGAGGAAACCGGCTTTTTCAGACAGCAGCCAAGCAACCATCTCCCCAACTTCTGACGGAGTGCCCCACCGCCCCATGGGTGTTCGATTAACAATGGGATCATTGTGCACTGGATCGGCTCTAAGAGCGTCAGTAAGTTCAGTAGCGATCCAGCCGGGCGCAACGGCATTGACACGCACGCCTTCCGGCGCCCATTTCGAGGCCAATGATTTAGTCAACAAAGCCACACCGCCTTTCGAGGCTGAGTAAGCTGGAACCATCGCACCACCAAAGTAGCTGCGCATTGATGCCGTGTTAACAATTGAACCTTTGGCTTTCACCAGTTTTTCATGTGCCGCCATACAACATCGCATTGTTCCCGTCAGGTTCACGTCAATCACTTTTTGGAACACGTCGATATCGAACTCTGCCTCACGCATGATGATGCCTGCGCAATTGACCAAGCCATCGAGTTGATCGAATTGGTCGAAAAATGCCAAAACCTGATCATTGTCAGTCACATCAAGCAACTGACAATCGACAGCCTCGCCAAGTTTCGATGCACGAAAACCTTCGATTTCCTGTTCACTCACAGTGGCCGCAGTTACATGCCAACCGTTTTCCACTAAAACAGAAGTTACACCAGCTCCAATGCCTCTCGTTCCTCCAGTCACAACAGCTCGTTTCAAAGTAGATCTCCTTTGGCTCTCGTTATCGGAGAACTAGTCGGTTACCTGAACAAAGCAACCAGCTGCTCCAGATTATTTTCAATTGATTTTCCACTGGTATCGACAGTCGCGTCTGCCAATTGATACATGTCTTCACGACTGGTCAGAATTCGCTTCAATTCTGCCATCGCGCCGGGGTTTCCAGCCATGGGGCGGCTGTCCCCTTGAGCCCGCACTCTTTCCATATGTTCTTCTGGAGAGGCCTTAAGCCAGACCGTTCTAAACGCGTGCCGAAGGGTTGCAAAAGTGGGGGGAGATGATACGATCCCACCGCCAACAGCTAGTACGATCCGATTACTACGGTCAACCAAGGCATCCAACGCCTTGCTTTCAAGTTCACGGTATCCTTCTTGACCATAAAGCGCGATGACTTCGGAAACTGGCATTCCGCTTTGCTCTTCGATGACTGTGTTAAGCTCAACAAAGTCTAGAGAAAGACAGTCTGCTAACCTTCGCCCAAGCGTTGATTTACCAGCCCCTCTTAAGCCAATGAGAGCAATAGAGTGCTCCATTTTCTTCTTAGTCGGCTGGTCAGACAGTAAATCTTGGGGTTGGACACCCAAAGCCTTAGAAATTCGGTAAAGGAAAGCAACAGAGATATTCCCGGCTCCGCTTTCCAGCTGAGCTAGATAGCGCTCAGAAACACCTGATATTTGCGATAGTTTTTTCCGCGAAATCGACCTTTGACCGCGCAGCATTCTGACCTTATCCCCTATCGAGCACAGAAATGCGGAGAGCTCTTCTTTCTCCGCCGAAGGACGGGAATTCATCTGATTCATCCCAGCAGCCTAATAGGTCTCAACATGATAACGGCCTTCTTCGCGCATCTTGCTCTTCACCGCTTCCCAACCACCATCTATGGGACCAGCTATCTGTGAAAGCGCTGCTTCAACGCCCTCTTCCATTGCACGTAATCCACAGATGTAGATGTGAGCTTTTGGCTCCTTTAGGAAAGAAAGCACCTCATCTTTACGATCCAGTAATTCATCTTGAACGTAGCGTTTCGATTTCCCTTCCACACGACTAAGAACCAGGTATTTACGGAGAAAACCATCTGGAATTTTCTTCAGCGGCCCAAAGTACGGGAGCGAAGCCTCGGTTCGCGCGCCAAATACCAACGTCATTGAGTCGGTTAGATCTGGACTCGTCCTTTGCCGGTTCATGGTGAAAGCGCGAAACGGTGCTGAGCCTGTACCGGTGCAGATCATCAGCATCTTTGCCTCTGGGTCATTGGGCATTAGGAACGTCGAACCGAATGGTCCTGTGATCTGAATCTTATCGCCCTGTTGAAGGTCGCAAAGGTAGTTAGAGCAAAGCCCTTTGTCTTCTCGTTTTACCGTCAGCGAAAAGTTGTTGTAATTCGGCCGTTCACCATCACGCGGGCTAGAGATTGAATAGAGGCGTGGCAAGTGTGCCTTTCCTGCGTCATCGACACCCGGTGCAATGACACCAACGGACTGCCCCTCTAGCAGCGGCAGCGGAACCGAACCAGCATCCAAAATCAGATGGCGAACGTCATGCTCAGGGTCATCGGTCAGGCGATAGTTGCCCTGGATCGTAACCTCAATTGGTTTCCCCAAGTTGTAGAGATTGATGGTTGGTTTGGAGGCAGAATCTGGTGCTTTAGTTTTACCCCCTGCCCCCGAATGCGCTTCCGCTAAGAGGTTTGCAATTTCATCATCCAGCGCCTCAATCGTGCTCTCATCACCCCCTTCTTCCGTTTCGAATTCTTCTTGGTTTGGCAACTCTTCAAACTCAAACTGCTCCTCAACCGTATAGGGCGTAGAGACAACGCGCCACTCGTCAATCGATCCGGTTGGACAGACAGGGATGCAGTCCATGCAGTAATTGCATTTCTCGAAATCCACGACCACATTGTCATCGTTATGCGTGATCGCTTCAATCGGACAAGTGTTCTCGCAAGTATAACAACGGATACAGATCTCTGGGTCAATCAAGTGCTGTTTAGCAAATTGTGACATGCTGAACACCCTTATGCCATATGAAGCTTAACGTACTCGAAATCCCCAGGCAGACCATCGATGCCGACTTTTGGCGCCGAAATCCAGCTGGCATATTTGCCAGGCTCACTGCATGGAGCCATTAAAGACTGAATGAAGTCGCCGTCAGCTTTCGACGGCAACCAATCAGCAATCTTTGAATCGTAATCAGCTTGCGAGAGCATATTGCCTTCTGGATCAATGGGCTGGCCTTTGAACACACCAATGGCTCGGTTGAAACCTTCATGGGGCATTGTCATTTCAAATTTAACGCCGGATTTTTCGATCACTTTATTCCAGCGCTTCACGCCGCCGGCGGCGTCTTTCTTGTAATCATCGCGCAGGCGCATGTTGATCGCTGTTAAGGCCGGAGCATCAACCATTTTGATTTCTCCATCGACCATCTTCACAACTGGATATGTCGCATCAGTAAGCTTGTGATCATCGTCTAGGCGATGCTCCATAAACCGACCTTTGATACCGGAGTTAAAGGCGTTAGCAGCGTTGGTTGAGACCTCTTGCCCGAACAGATCCAGTGAAAGCGTATAGTGCATATTGAGCTTCTTCTGGATCGTCGGCAGATCAATGACACCTAGATCACGGATTTTGTTGATCTCATAAGGATCTTCAATGCCTGCTTCCTTCATCACATCGCACGTTCGTTGAATGACACGCGATACGCCGGTTTCTCCAACAAACATGTGATGCGCTTCTTCCGTCAACATGAAGCGACAAGTGCGAGATAAAGGATCGAAACCAGACTGCGCCAAGGACTCAAGCTGCATCTTGCCATCACGGTCGGTGAAGTAAGTAAACATGAAGAAAGACAACCAGTCTGGTGTTTCCTCATTAAAAGCTCCCAACATGCGTGGCGCTTCCTCAGAGCCCGACGAACGCCGCAACAAATCATCAGCTTCTTCACGACCGTTGCGACCGAAGTATTTTTGCAGCAAATAGACCATCGCCCAAAGGTGTCGCCCCTCTTCTACATTGACCTGAAAGAGGTTTCTCAGATCATACAAAGAAGGAGCCGTCAGCCCCAGGAACCGTTGCTGTTCAACAGAGCCCGGTTCAGTGTCCCCCTGGATGACGATGAGGCGTTGAAGCAGAGAACGGTATTCGCCTGGCACTTCCTGCCACGCTGCCTCGCCAGTATGTTCTCCACAAGGAATCCTACGGTCTTCGACTTCAGGCGCTAGCAAAATACCCCAACGATATTCCGGCATCTTAACATAACCAAATTTCGCCCAACCTTTTGGATCTACCGAGACGGCAGTGCGAAGATAGACAAGGCTTTCTTGGAATTGTTGTGGAATCAGATCATTCCACCAACTGATATAACCAGGGTGCCACTTCTCAAGCGCCTTTTGCACGCGCTTGTCAGAAGAAAGGCCGACGTTGTTTGGAATGAGTGTATCGTATTCTACTGTTGAAATGTCTGCCACGTCTCTGTTCCCTTGCTCTTTGTACTAAACTCTACGGCGGTCAAATTCACCGCGTTTCCCTGAACCATATCGCTGTAAGGCCCCCGCTTCACCAACGGCATTGGGCCGTTGGAAAATCCAATTTTGCCAGGCTGTCAAACGTCCAAAAATTCTAGTTTCCATGGTTTCAGGCCCAGCAAAACGCAAATTGGCTTCCATGCCCGTCATTGCATCAGGAGAGAAACTCGCACGCTCTTCCAAGAAGATCCGAACTTCATCTTCCCAATCGACGTCATCAAAAGCGAAAGTAACCAAACCCAACTCTTCCGCATCGACAGCGTTCAGTTCTTCGCCAATTTTGTCCGTAAGCTCGGTCACTGTTTCGGGTTCGCCTAAGAAACGCGTTTCCAAACGGCTCAAGTCGTTCGCCATAGGGAAACTACCGAAATTGGATTGAGTCAGCGTGATCTTGGCTTCCGGGCGATTGTCCTCTTCGAACTCGCCTTCCATCATGTATGTACGGTCAACCGCGAAGAGTATTTCCGCCAAAAAGCCAGCGAAACATGATCCATTCTCGATTAATCCCACCAGAGAGCGAGAGGTCATATCAATGCGTTTTAGAACGCGTTTCCAATACAGAAGGATCTCTTTGGCCAACCAATCGCTTTCCTGATTTTCAGTCAAGAAACTCTCCTGAGCAGCGACAGCTTCAGGGCTTCCCACGGACTTGAAAGTGACGACACCCAACTCCAATTCATTAAATCGAAGATGCAGGATTGCGTCATCCAGCTCGCGTGCCAATCTCATCATCCAGCCGCCAGCACCCCGACTGTGTAACTCTTCGATTGAACTCGGCACTTCCTCATCAGGACCAGATAAGACTATGGTCGCCAGCCCGTTTGTACGGTCAACTTCGACCTCGACCACTGAATAGCTAAGAGACCCATCGTCATGAATGGTTCGTTGCAAAGGTGTCAACGCTATTCCTTTACCGGAGAACCCTGATTTCGCGGCCTCTCCAACTTCTTGGGACTTGTTTGCTACAAATTCATCGAACTTTGAGTTAGCGACGACTGCATCGACTAAATTCCAATCTTTCGCGCGGCGGCCACGCACACCCTCCTCGATTGAGCAGAAAACGTCGGCGCGGTCCCGTCTGACTTTGCGTTTGTCGGTCACTCTTGTCAGCCCGCCTGTGCCTGGCAAAACGGCCAGTAAAGGAACCTCTGGCAAAGAGACAGAAGATGAGCCATCGTCGGTAAGATAAATTTCTTCGCATGCCAACGCCAACTCATAGCCACCGCCTGCACAAGCACCCTTCACTGCGGCGAGGTAGTGTTGCCCACTGTCTGTAGACGCAGCTTCGTAAGTGTTTCGCGTTTCATTGGTGAATTTGCAAAAGTTAACTTTGTGAGCATGTTCTGCGCCACCCAACATTTTGATGTTGGCTCCAGCACAGAAAACCTTCTCTTTGCCTGACTGCATGACCACCGCACCGACCTCCGGGTGCTCAAAGCGCATACGCTGTACAATATCCGCCAATTCAATATCAACGCCGAGATCGTAGGAGTTCAACTTCAGCTCATAGCCGTCAAACAAACCACCGTTTTCATCGACATCCATCGTCAATCTGGCAACCGGTCCATCAAAATCAACACGCCAATGCTTGTATTGCGATGGGTCCGTTTGGAAATTGATGACTTTGATCACACTCAGCTCCCTTAGATCTACTCAATAAATCTATAGTGAACCCAGATCACAAGCACAATGCAATTTACTGCATTATATGACGCCATGGCGAACGGACGCTCGCCTTAGTGTATTATAGTTCATAATTTCATCATCAATAATTCAACTTCCTGAAAATCCACGCCCATCACCGATAATCCTTTAGCCCCCTGAAAAGCACGAACAAAACACTCCTCGGCCAAAGTTTTCAATCGCTGCGCAGCTTTGACCTGTCCACACTTCTGCTTCAAAAAAGCATTCGTCAAATGGATCATGCCTTGGAGCAGGAAACGTTCACGGCTGTTAGGTGCAGCGCGCAACCAGACGGCTTCCCAAACCTCATGAGCCTCCCAGAAGAACCCAACGTCGAACAATCGCAGGCCGAACAGCCAGGGTATGTTTGCTCCCGAACCGTCACTCAATGTGAGCTCTGGAGCTAAGTTGATAACATGATCCAAGAAGCCTTCTTCATGCCTCCCATTCACCCCTGGCAAATGGGCGTAGGCTGGTAGGTCTATGCTGTTTGGATCAAGCAACGGATGCCTGCTGAATGAGTGCATCAACAACGACACACCCCTCTGCCATCACAAACAGCGGATTGATTTCGATTTCGGAGAGATTGTTTTCGCTCTTCATGACAAGGTCCTGAAGCTTAAGCAAAGCATCGAGCAAGGCATCTTTGTCGCCCTTGGCGCCTCCTCTGAAACCATCCAACAACTTGTCGATTTTGAGTTTCGCGAGGTTACGGCTGAAATCAGATTTGGAGGCCGGTAGCAAAAGAGTGGCCGCGTCGGCCAGTAACTCGGTCATGACACCACCACTCGCCAAGGTCATCGCCCATCCGAATTGCGGATCCTTGCGCACTGAGACCAGCAATTCTGCCACGGGCTTCTCCACCATCTTTTCGACGAGAAAATTGTCACTCAGTGCGTCAGGTTGAAGTCTTCCCACAAAATTCTGCATCTCAGCGACGGCCCGTTCGACCTCTGCCATTGAATTCAGATTGAGGGCAACGGCACCAACTTCTGATTTGTGAGCCAAAGAGGCGTGGACCATTTTCACGACGACAGGAAAACCAACATCGACGGCGTCATCGCCAGCCGTTGCTGAAGAAGAAAGCTTTGCAGACGGTGTTTGCAACCCTGCCGTTTTTAAAAGCTGTTTGCCCTGATACTCATCAATCAGTTCATTGTTTGCGTTGAAGCTAGAAGAGAGCAGCCGATCGAGTGGTTCCTCTGATATCTCATTTCTACGTTGATTATACCAAGCGGCGGCAGAAATTGCGTCCAAACACTCCATCAGTCCTTGCATCGGAGCGACGCCTTTCGAGACCAAAAACTCTCTTGTTTCTTGGTCCATATTCTCCGGGATTGTGCTGCACACCGCAGCAGGTGTTCCATACAGCTTTGCTGCTTCAAGAAAACTCCTCGCATCATTGGAATAATAGATCTTGCTTTCGTCGAGGCCTGGCGCTGGGTAATCCTGAATGATCACCGTGGCATCATAGTTATCTGACAAGAAAGAGGCGAAGACAGGCAGAGTTTTTTCCGGAAAACCCCAAATCGGTGTCGTGTAATCCAGCGGATTGGATAGAGTAGCGGTATGCGGCAGGAGCTCGGGCAGCTCTTTTTGAACGGTCTCAGAAGGCCTCGGGAACTCCAGCCCAACTTTTTCGCCATAGTCCGCCAACATGGTGGCACCACCGCCTGAACAGGTAAAACCACCGACCCTTTTCCCACTCGGTAATCCAGCCACAGAAATGAACTTACAGGTCTCCAGCAATTGAGAAGGGTTGAAAACACGAATGATCCCCAACCGATCAAACAGAGCCTCATAGAGGTCGTCGGCACCCGATAAGGAACCGGTATGACTGACTGTCAATTCTGAACCGATAGACGACGTACCTGTCTTCAACGCCACAATCGGAATTTTCTTTTCAAGGGCCTTGAGTGCCGCTCTTTCGAAAGCCGGAACGTCTTTCAGACCTTCGATGTGCAGGCCAATGACTTTGACCTCGGGTAGGTCCGCGAACAGATCAACAAAGTCATCGAGCTGGAGAATGGATTGGTTGCCCGCAGAAACCATGTAGGCGAATGGCACAGAACGCTGGCTCATGGTCAAGTCGGACGACAACATACCGCTTTGGGTGACTATGGCCGCCCCGTAACCAGGGCAAGTACCACCATGGGCGAACGGCCAGAGCGCGACCTGATCAACATAGTTAATCATGCCGTAGCAGTTCGGACCGATCAACGCCATGTCGCCTGCGGCTTCAATCAAGCGTGCCTCGTCTTTGGCTCCCTCTTCGCCCATTTCACCAAAACCAGCGGTGTAACAAACCACACCACCAGCCCCCATTTGGCTCAGTTTCGCTAATGTCTCGATCGCTGGCTCTTTGGGAACAGCCAGGAAAATTGCGTCTGGTGCTTCGGGCAAATCGTCAACAGACGCAAAACAGTGATGACCGCCGATCTGGTCACGCTTAGGATTAACGGGCCAAAAAGGACCATCAAATCCGCGTCGTGCGCATTCTGTTGCTACAACCTCGACATCTCTGCCTCCGATCGCCGCCACATGGCGTGGCTTCAGCAATCGCAGCAAATTATCTTTCTGCGCTGGTGTCATGCCCCGAGCGGACGCAGTATTGCGCGCGAAATGATATGCCTTTGAATCTCGGACGTGCCATCCCAAATCCGCTCAAGGCGGGAATCCCGCCACAAGCGTTGGATTGGCATCTCCTCCATCAGGCCCATACCACCAAAAATCTGCACCGTGTTGTCGGCCACGCGGTTGAGCATTTCAGAACAATAAACTTTAACCATGGCAGCATCACTATCTGTCATTTGTTCATTGTCTGCACGCATGACAGCGTCTTGAACCATCAACTCAGCCGCACGCATTTCAATCGCCATATCAGCCAACTTGAAGGACGTGCTTTGGAATTTGCCAATCTGCTGCCCAAACTGTTTTCGGTTCGCCGCCCAATCCGACGACAGATCAAACATGCGCTCTGCTTTACCACAGCACGAAGCGCCAATCCAGATGCGCCCCATACCCAGCCATTGACCTGCGAGCTCCAACCCCTTGCCTTCTTCGCCCAGGATTTGGTCCGGGCCAAGACGCACATCGGAAAAGTTGAGGCGAAAAGTGTGATAGCCTCGGTAAGAAACGCACTTGGCACCAATGGCGATATCGAAACCCTTCGTTCCAACGTCAACCAAGAAGGCCGTTACTCTTTTGCGTGGTCCGCGTTTGGTCTCATCAACGCCCGTTTGGGCAAAGACAATCGCGAAGTCTGGCATCACTGGTCCTGAGATAAAGTGCTTAGATCCGTTGAGTATCCAATCGTCCCCGTCTCTGCGAGCATTAGACTTCATCGACATAATGTCGGAGCCTGCTTCGGGTTCCGTCAAACCAAAGAGCTCCCGCTTCTCACCTGAAACACAAGGATAGAGATACTTTTCCTTTTGTGCCTCTGTCCCAGCCAGCAGGATTTCTGTAGGTCGGGCGGCCCAAGCGTGCAAGGCGTGAGAGGTTTTACCAAACTCCCGTTCGATCAACATCTGTCCAGCGTAGTCCAGACCACCGCCGCCAACTTCTTCTGGCAGGTTTGCAGCGAACAGGCCAATTTCTTTAGACTTTGTTTCGATTTGACGACCGATTTCCTCCGGCACCTCACCGAGCTGATCTACCAACTCCTCGTGAGGTATGATCTCCTCTTCGACAAAGCGTTTGGTTGTTTCCAGCAGCAACTGATTTTCGTGGCTAAGCTCCATGATTAGGCATCCGCGCCGCGAAGCTTGAGCTTGTTGCGTGCTTCCTGTGGTGTCAGAACATTAGCGCCCATTCGGGTGATGATCTCAATCACGCGTTCAACCAACTGTCCATTCGTCGCCAAGACACCGCGATCTAGATAGATATTGTCCTCGAGACCAACGCGGACGTTACCCCCCATCGCGACCGCGGCAGCGGCCATCGGCATCTGCATGCGGGAGATCCCGAAGCTTGCCCAAGAAGCGCCAGCTGGCAACTGATCCTTCATAACTTTCATCGTGTCGACATCTTGATCGGCTCCCCAAGGAATACCGAGGCAAATCTGGAACATGGGCGGTTCATCAATCAAACCTTCCGCAACCATTTGTTTGGCGAAACGAATGTGCCCGAGATCGAAGACTTCAAGTTCCGGCTTCACACCCCAGGACTGTGTCAGTCGTGCCATTTCGCGAAGATATGGCGGCGTAGAAATATAGATCTCGTTCCCATTACCGAAGTTCAGCGTACCACAATCAAGGCTGCAAATTTCCGGCATGCATTCCTTAACGTGCGCCAGTCTTTCCTCTGGTCCGATCATGTCGGTGCCAGGTCCAGGCATAGCAGGATTATCGTCACTGGGCACCCAGTCTCCGCCCATTCCGGCGGTGAGGTTGATGACAATATCAGTGCCTGAATCACGGATGCGATCAACGGCTTCTTTGAACAGCTTTGGGTCTCTTGAACCCGCGCCTGTTTCAGGATCACGGACGTGAAGGTGAGCCGCGGAGGCACCAGCCTTGGCTGCTTCGATTGCCGCTTCTGCGACTTCCTTTGGTGTGACCGGTACGTGTGGGCTCTTTCCCGTAGTGTCACCAGCGCCAGTGACGGCACACGTTACTACAACATCGAAATTCATGGTTAAATCTCCCTATTCATTGCGAAAACCTTCTGACAGTCTGTTTGAATTATATTTCATTATTTCGCCAAATATTTTACCTATTACGCCAAGCACGAATTCTCCAATTCTCGCGCAAACGGAAATCGGAAGCCTATCAAAGTGAGTAAAGAACGTCTCCACGTCTGTTTCGTCGTCATCCCTCGCTTCAACATGTTGACAGTGACGGGCTTGATTGAGCCATTGCGTGTGGCGAACTACCTGCTCCCCAGCGCTCTCTATTCCTGGGATTATCGTTCGCCTCATGGCAACCGCGTTGTGGGCAGCAACGGAATGGCCCTAGACTGCTTCGAACTGGATCAACAAGGCAATCAAACCCCTGATTTGACCTTCGTCTGCGGCAGTTGGGGAGCAGAGCATTTCAAGGATACCCGGCTAACCAACTGGCTGCGCAAAGAAGCACGACGAGGGGCTGAACTCGTCGGTGTTGAGATGGGTGTCTATTTGCTCGCGCGCGCAGGGCTTCTCGAGAACAAAACCATTACCACACATTGGTCATTGAAAGCAGGCTTGGAAGAAGAGTTCCCAGACATTGATATCAGAGAACAGCTCTATACCCATGACGGTAAAATCCATTCCGTAGCAGGCGGTTCCGCCTCCATAGATTTTGCACTCAGGCTTGTCGCTAGGGACCATGGCGAGACTTTAGCTTCCGAAATTTCCAACCAGTTGCTTCATCATTCCAGCAGACCTGCAACCGCCTCTCAACGATTGGCTGCCACCGAAATAACAAGAGAGCTTCATCCTTTAGTGAAGCAAGCCTTGGAACTCGTCGAAACTTCGATTGAGGAACCATTGACTGTACCCACCATTTGCACCGCTCTTGGAGCCTCCCAACGCAACTTAGAGCGCTTGTTCAAGCGAGAGGTTGGTTGTTCCATCGTTCAGTATAGCCGATTGGTGCGGTTGCAGTACGCAAGGGTTTTATTGTCGTCGACGAGGCTTTCAATCCGAGAAGTCTCTGTCGCCTGCGGTTTCAACTCCCTGCCTTACTTTTCCCATTCTTTCCTGAAGTGCTTCGGCAGAAAACCAAGTCAATACAGACAGGCCTGGCCAGAAGACGACCCCGCCCCCTCCTGGCCTGGGACACTCTATTCTTTTGTACAGAAGAGTAAGAAAGCAAATCTAGATGTTGAATATTGAAATTCTAAAGTTCGGCTCAAATTACGAACTTCCCAGAATAGAACATTTGCGGCCATTTAAGTGCGTTCTAATCTCTGAGCTAGAAACGACAGATAACCAAAAGCTAGAAGTTTGTGAGTGGCTGTTAAACGCGGGGTGCTTATATTTGATGGCCTGGGGCAAAGAATGTAGTCTCTGGCATGATCACATGGATGAGGTCCACATCACTGCGTTTAACTACCAGGATATTCCAGGCGAACATCTAGTGATGACCACATGGCACCCAAATGAAAGCATAAGAGATGTTCTGCGCTTCGCAAAACATGCCGCTACCCATGGTTGCACAACACTAGAAAACCTACTGATTCTCGACCTGAAGAATTGCAGCGAACTGAGCAAATCAGCAAGAACACAAAAATACAAGTCTCTCTGTGTTTCACTTTAATTTTTGTTAGCTCTTAGCCGCTCGTATAGCCTTCAACACGCCAACAATAGCGCGATCACGTTCCGCGGCCATATCCTCAAAGTGACGGTCTCCAGCGATTTCGTTGCAGCCATCGACCATACGGTCACGCAGTTCCTGGGTGAGTTCCGGTGCTTCCAACCGGGTCCAAGGCAACTTCAACGCAGGGCCGAACTGGTCTAGGTTAGTTGCCATGCCCCCTTCTCCGCAAGCCACGTGGAAAGCCATGCATTGGCCCTGGAAAGCCATCCTTGGTGCGGGACCGTTGATCAAAGCAATGTCGATGTCTTCTGGCGTTGCTTCACCGTTAGCCACCATGTGTAGAGCTTCACGCCATAGCGCCTCTTGTAATCTGGTGGCCACGAAACCTGGAATTTCCTTTTTCATCACTAGCGGAGCTTTACCCGCAATCTCGTAGAATTCTTTGGCCCAAGTCACGGCAGAGGCATCAGTTCTTTCCCCGCCAACAATCTCCACCAGCGGCAGCAGATAGGGTGGATTAAAAGGATGCCCAACCACTGTTCGGCTAGCGGTGGCGCAGTCTGCCTGAATTTCGGTGATCGGCAAACCAGACGTACTAGAAGCGATCACAACGTCGGGCGCTACGAATTCGCTCAGTTGATTGTAAAGAGCTTGTTTGATTTCAATGCGTTCTGGAGCGGATTCCTGTACAAACTCAGCCCCATTCATCGTCGCCTTCAAATCACTGGACAGTTTAAGACGGTCTCTCGACGCGCCATCCGCTAAACCGAGTTCTTCCAAATTCTCCCATGCGGTGTCGAGAATTTTCCTAAAAGCTGCTTCTTCATCCATCGAATGAATATAGGCATGCACATCATAACCACGTGCTAGGAAATGCGCTGCCCAACCGGCACCAATCGGACCGGCGCCAATGGTTGCAACTGTTTTAACCGCTGAGGGATCTGGTCTCGCCATGACTATTTACCTTTAAACTTGGGTTCGCGCTTTTCAACGAAAGCTCTGACACCTTCTTCGGCATCTTCTGATTTCAGCATGGCATGATAAACCGGCAAGTCACCGTTGCGCATTGTTGCGAAAGCTTGCTCCAAAGGCACGGCTTCGATAGAGCGCAAGACTTCCTTGATGGATTGCATCGCAAGAGGCGCGGCTTTGGCCATCTGGTCCGCCCACTCTCTTGCTGCATCCATCAACTGATCATAGGGAACAACCCGATTGATCAAACCGTATCTTGCCGCTTCTTCCGCGCCCATGCGGCGGCCAAGGTAAAGCATTTCAACAGCAATGTTGTAAGGCAAGCGACGCGGCAAACGTTGCAAAGCACCTGCATCTGGCACCATCCCCAACGGCATTTCCGGCAATGCAAATTCGACGTGGTCAGCAGCGATCATCAGATCACACGACATGGCCAGCTCAAAACCACCCCCAATAACGAGGCCGTTCAACGCCGCAATCACCGGCTTGTTGAGGTTCCAGTTTTCGGTCAAGCCAGCGAAACCGCCATCGCCATATTCATCTGTATCCCACCAGTTGTCGAGTTGAGTCTCACCGGAATTGAGGGCTTTAAGGTCCCAACCAGCAGAGAAGATCTTATCGCCTGTGGCAGTCAAAATGCCGACTCTGAGTTCAGGATCGTCACGCAATTGGACAAATGCCTCACTCAGTTGGCGGCTCATCTCGAAGTCGATTGCATTAACTTTGGGTTTGTTCAAACAAACCTCAAGCACGTGACCGCGTTTTTCAACCCGAACAAAATCTGACAAGATACATCTCCCAAAAAAAACTAGCGACGGCACTTAAAGGCAGAGACATTGAGCAGGCAAGCTCTTTTTCCGAATTGATCTCGCCATTACCGACGCGCGATTTTTTTGTTCAGTCCTGTAAGCGGATTGATGTTATAGGCTTTTGGCGAAAGACGGGACCCACTCGAATGATAAACCAGAACGTAAATTCAATCGTCCAACAAGGGCTTTTCCATCTGAGAGCTGGTCAGTTAGCGCTGGCAGAAAACCAGCTTTCTAGCGCCTTAAAGCTAGACCCGCGCCACGCCGACGCGCTTCATTTATTGGGAGTGATCTACAACCGGCAAGGCAGGACGCAAGAAGCGCTTCAGCTTATGAAGAAAGCGATCAAGCGTGACCCCAAATTTGCCCCTTATCATCGAACTTTGGGACTCACTCTTTCTGATATAGGCGATTACGAAGAAGCAATTAGGCCGCTAAAAAAAGCGCTTCTGTTCGACAAAAAAGATGTCAGCATTCACAACGATCTAGCCATCGTTTATCTCAGTTTGGGTAGAATGGATGAAGCCATCAAGGAGTTTCAAGCAGCGATAAAGAAAGCTCCTGAATACGCCGAAGCCCACAACAATCTGGGCAATGCCTTTGCGCAATTGAGCCGCCACAGCGAAGCCATTCGCTGCTATCAAAGAGCCGTCGAATTGCAACCGACCTATGCAGAAGCCTTTCATAATTTGGCAAACACGCTGAATGATGCCCGCCAACTGGAAGAAGCGCTTAGTCATTATGAAAAAGCGATCCAGCTCAAACCGAAAAATCCGGTTTATTATAGCGACTTCGGCAAAGCACTACGCACCGCCGGACGCATTAACGATGCGCTAAAGAACTATGAAACTGCGATCAAGATCAAGCCTGATTATGTGGGCGCCTATTACAATCGTGGGAACGCGATAAAGAAATATCAGGCCGACGACCCAACGATTGAAGCTATGAAATCGCTTTACGAAGGCGGCAAACTAAGCGATTTCGATAAAAAACTGCTTGCTTTTGCTTTGTCCAAAGTAGCTGAAGATTTGGGCGACAAGGCCCTGAGTTTTACCTTGCTTGCAGAAGGAAACCGTCTGCGCAAGATTGAACTGGATTACACAATAGAGAAAGATCGAAAGTCGCTCTCTCAAATAAAAGCCCTGTTCAGCGCCACCAACTCAATCCCCACTTTGAAATCAAATAGTGACGATCGTAAAAAGCCCTTTTTCATCGTTGGCATGCCACGGTCAGGAACCTCGCTTGTAGAACAAATACTCGCAAGCCATTCCTTGGTTCACGGCGCAGGTGAATTGCGGAAAATGGGCCAATTAGCGGCTCATTTTGTGCCTGACCTATCGAATAGAGGCCAACGCTCCAAAAACCGGGGTTTGACGAAAGACAACCTTTTGGCAATCCATAAAGGTTATCTGGATTATCTCGACGGCCTTGACGTGCCAGAGGCTATCGTCACCGATAAAATGCCCCTTAATTTCAGGTGGATAGGCTTTATACTTTCCGCCTTCCCAGAAGCGAAAATCGTAAACCTCAACCGAGATCCTGTCGCTGTTTGCTGGTCGATTTTCAAACGACATTTTCCAGGGAATGGTAATGGATATGCCTACGATCTGGCAGATCTTGCCGACTACTACGGACTATATCTTGACCTGATGGATCATTGGCGAAAACTTTACCCAGCCAAGATCTATGATATTCATTACGAACGCTTAACGGAAAATCAAGAGGCCGAAACTCGAAAGCTTCTGGACTATTGTAAGTTGGATTGGGAAGATCAATGCCTGGACTTCCACAAGACCGAACGTAGTGTCAAAACCGCCAGTGCCACGCAAGTCAGAGAGAAAATGTACAAAGGCAGCTCTGAAGCTTGGCGTGATTACGAAAGCGAACTCAAGCCTTTGATTGATGGGCTACATTCAGTTAAGGCCTTATCAGCTAACAAATAAAGGCCTAATCGAGGAAGTTGCTTGCCGGAAAATCAAGACCTTGAGCATTTGGAACATTCAATCGAGTTATAGGCGCCGATGGTGAAGTGTTAGTCGTGGCCCAGCCCAGGTTGCGCCAACCTGGCCTGTAAAACTGATGACAAGATAACGGCCTAGGATAAGACTTAACAGATCGCTAAATTGGCTCCATCACCGGAGAAAGCAAGGAACAAGAGTTCGTGTCTGAGAATTTGGAAACTTTCGACTACGTCATTGTTGGTGGTGGAACCGCTGGCTCAATTCTAACCAACCGTCTCAGCGCCAAAGGCGCGTCGGTATGCTTGCTGGAAGCTGGCGCAGAAGACCGGAACCCCTTCATCCATATTCCGGCCGGGTACATCAAGAATATCTATTCCAAGAAACTGACCTGGAATTTCAAGTCAAAGCCGACTGAGCATACCGCCAACCGCAGTTTTATCCTGCCGCAGGGCCGCGTATTGGGCGGTTCGAGTTCTATCAACGGCCTGAACTACGTCCGCGGTCAACCCGACGACTATAACACCTGGGCGCAAATGGGCAACAAGGGCTGGAGCTATGATGCCGTTTTGCCTTACTTCAAGCGTTCAGAGCGACGGATCGGGCCGGGCGACGATACTGTCCGTGGTCGCGACGGTGAAATGCCGATAACAGACCTCGATCTTGTTCACCCTTTGTGTGAGGCCTTTATCGAAGGAGCCAAGGAACTAAAGCATTTCGGTTTTAATTTGATTGATATCCAGCGGCTTTGAAATAGTTGAAACATTCATCTGGTTCGAACATGTAGCAGATATCTCCAATTGCCTTGAAGACTTCGGTAAAAGTTCTTGCTCCAATTCTTCTCAG
>CAJQQZ010000021.1 GCA_905480575.1 uncultured Alphaproteobacteria bacterium
TCCATATGGATGTAGATGCCACCTTGCGGCGTCGTGCGACCTTCGCGCATCTCAGCGTAGATTGAGCGGCTAACAATATCACGTGTCGCCCGTTCCAGTTTAGGGTCATAGCGCTCCATAAAACGCTCACCGTTGCCATTCACCAACCAGCCGCCGGCACCGCGCAGGCCTTCTTCCAGCACAGTGCCTGTCATACGGGTGTCTGGGCCGCCGAGGAGACCGGTTGGGTGGAACTGGACCATCTCCATGTCGCGCAACTTCAATCCGTAGCGCAGGGCCATGTCGAGGCCATCACAGGTCTTGTCGCCAGAAGGTGTGTGATAGCGATACATGGATGGCCCACCACCTGTTCCAAGCATGACGGTCTTGGCTTGAACAAAGCGATAACCGCCGGTTCGGACGTCAATCATGAGAACGCCCGCGATGCCAGAGCCGTCTTTAGCCGGAACCAGCTCAACCGCTCTGTGTTCCTCCAAACGGTTGATGTCGAGCGCCCAAACTTGCTCCATCAATCGACCAATGATCTCAATGCCAGTCAAGTCCGACTTGTGAACAGTTCGGTCATAGGTCTGGCCTGCGAATGCTTTGAAGTGCAGGTTGCCATCGGGGTTGCGGTCAAAAAAACAGCCCAACTCGTTTTCTAACTCCTGTACCCGTTCGACGGCAGTTTCAATCAGGGTCCAGGCTATGTCTTGCCTTGGGAGCCATTTGCCGCCCTCAATGGTATCCATGAAGTGGCGTTCAACTGAGTCTCCAGGGCCCAAAGCGACATTGTAGCCACCCTGAACCATTCGAGTGCAGCCAGATTTACCGAGCAGACCTTTGGACGCGATTGTGACATCCAAATCGGGATTGGCTTTCTTGGCGTGAAGGGCTGCGAAAAGTCCTGCGCCACCAGCGCCGAGGATCAAGACATCCGTTTTGAGAACTTCGATTTCCATTAGACTGCCCTCACCAAGAAATAGACGCCGATTATGAGAGCAGCGATGCAGCCGACCCAGACAAGGTTCGTGCGGCCATCTTTGCCATGTCGCCAGGGCAGGAACTCTAAGATCAAGACCCGAATGCCGAAGGACATGTGAATGACGAGCAAGACAACGAGGCCCCATTCACCGATCTTAAAGAGCGGCTGGTCAGCCAGCGCCAAAAACCCATCGAGGGCTCCAGTGTCATTTGCGGCAAGGCTCAGAACATAGAAATGAACGGGAATGAAAGCCGCCAGAGCCAGCCCCGACAATCGATGGCCAATGGAGGCCCAATAAGAAGTGTGATTGCGAGCAGCTTTGTTCGAACGCGCCATCAGAGAACTACTCCCTGGATTGCTCTTGCGCCCAGCCAAAGGAGAACGAGACCAAAAGCAAGGCTTAACCAGCCTGATGCTACTCGGCTCAATGGCGTCCATTCTTTGAGAATATTTCTCAGTCCTATGGGTGCGTGGATTGCCACGGCAACAACGAAGAGGCCATAGAACAATCCCCACCAAAGGGAACCCTGGGTGCGAGCCAAGATCTCAGCCGAAGTCAGCCCGCCTTTGACGGCGTAAAGTATGACAATCAGGTGGCCGATAATCAGCGGCAAAAGCAGCAACGCTGTCAGTCGCTGGAGAACGAAGAGCATACGGTCCATATCAAACCTCCGTTCCAAGGAAAGAGAGCAGGGACATGCGTTTCAGACCATGGATAGACTGCGAAGGACTGAGGCCAACTGGGCAGGAGGCAGTACAGTTGCCTTGGCTGTGACAGGAGCTACAACCATTGTCGCCTATAGCTTTATCCAATACCTCTTTCTGGTTGCCGACGCGTTCGTCATTGACCAAGGTCCAGGCTCGGTTAAGCGCTGCTGGGCCCAGGTATTCACTGTCCCAATTGACCGTATCACAAGCCGCGTAACAGACAGCACAGTTGATGCATTCGATGCCAGCGTCTGCTTTCTGCCTTTTGGGACTTGAAGGCGGAATAGTGACGACTTTGTCCTTGCGTGTCACCGTGCCTTTGAACGTACCGCCAGCCTTCTGCCATTTCTGGAAAAAGTCAGTCATGTCACAAGTCAGATCTTTGATGACCGGCATGTTGCGCAGGGGTTCGATTGTAATTTCACCGTCTTTAGCGACAGCATTGATATGAGTGCGGCAAGTCCAGCGCGGCTTGCCGTTTACCGTCATGGCGCAAGATCCGCAAACCCCAACGCGGCAAGCAAAGCGATATGAGAGGCCGGGTTCTTGTTGCCGTTGAACTTCGGTTACGACGTCCAGAATGGTTTGGTTTTCACGAGCAGGAACTTCGAAAGACTGAAACTCGCCGTCCTCTTCGCCGCGCCAAATTTTGACTTTCAATGTTGACATTTAGTCGTCCAAATAAACCGGAGCGGCGTAGCCAGAAATACGCGCATTGATGAGGGATGGTTTGTTCGAAGTTACGGCTTCATCGAAGGCGGCTGAAAATTCTTCGGCAGAATTCGCCAATGCACCCTGGCAGCCAAAGGCGCTGGCGCCTAGGTCGTAACGGGCTTCTTCGCTCAGTTCGCAGGCAAAAACACGGTTTGGACCGTAGTCTCGCTTTTGGATCTCCACTTCGGCATTCCATTTGTCATCGTTGCCAACGATGGCCACAAAAGCAAGGTTTGCGCGCGCCGCCGTATCGAGCTCAGGGAAGTGGAAACCAGCCGTGCCGTCACCCATCAAAGCAACGACCGTGGCGTCCGGCTTAGCGACTTTCGCGCCCAAAGCGTATGGGATGGCACCACCAATAGCACCAGACATACCGTTTGTAATGCGAACCGTTGTTGGACAAAACCCCTGGATCCACTGGCCGATTTCACCGCCATCACAGACCAGAATCGGATTGTCGAGGCTCTCAAGTTTCGCTTTGACAGCCAAAGCCAGCTTGTTGGAGTGGAATTCATTGTTCGGTAGTGGCGCTACTTTGCGGTTAGTCGCGGCTTTTGTGACCGCAGCCAACCAAGCCGTGTTGTTGTGTGTTTTGCCAACTGCTGCAAGTGCGAGAGCGGCGGGTCTCATGTCTGCTTCGATAGCGGTTGTCAGCTTGGGGCCGATCCGTTCGCGCGTCTTTTTCAACATTGACGGGTCTGGATCAATCGCAATGACCTTCACGTCTTCCGATAGGGTCGGGCTTTTCATAAAGCCAGTTGTGAAGTTGAGTTCTTTGCCGATGGAAACGACAAGATCTGCCTCTTTCATCAACTTGACGAAAGTACCCAGCGAGGGATCGCGGAGGCCGCGCGGGCTTTCGAGGTTAATGACGGGGATCTGGAAGGCATCACGTAAAGCCGCCAATTCTTCTTTGCCTCTGCCCTCATTCAGCATGGGGCCAGTAAAGATGATCGGTTTGTCGGCATTGGCGATGGCATCGGCGACGTGCATCGCGTCCGCTGTACTCAGGTCTTTGACGGCAATAGTCTGAGACTTCGAAGGATTGTCGCCTTCTTGATTGAGAACGTCAAAAGCCAAAGAAATATGAGTTGGCCCCATGCGTCCAGAAAGCGAAGTGACGAGCGCAGCATCAAAAGCGTGGCAAAGTTCTGTCGGAGATTTTGGGCGCGCTGTTGATTTGACAACAGGCGCTATCATGGATTGTTGGTCCATCTCTTGGAATGCCCCCATGCCATCCAGAGCTACCGGTGAGTCACCGCTTAAAAACAAGACTGGACTCTCATTCATCAAAGCCGAAAATACTGGCGAGACAGCGTTGCCGAAACCAGGGCCTGCTGTGACCATTGCAACCGCCAGCTTACCGGTCACTTGAGCGTAGGCGTCGGCCATGAAGACGGCCGCCGACTCATGGCGAACATGAATGATGTGGATGCCACCATCGATGCAGGCGTCGTAAACCGGCATAATCTGGTTGCCAGAGAGGGAAAACAAAGTATCGACGCCCGCTTCTTTCAAGCGTTGTACGAGCAGTTGTGCACCGGTTTGTGCCATGAGGAATCCTCGATTGGAATGCAATTGAGGGAAGGTTAGAAGCTCTCTATTTGACCCGCAAGCAAATTCAAATCGCATGGGTCAATTCGAATAGTTGATTAACAAAAATGGAATGTGCTAATCTTGCGGATGCTTCACATTTGCCGCAGTCTGGACCGATTGAAATAAATGGATGAGGCACCACTTCGAATGCAAATAGGTGTTGGTTTATGAAAGTCCTTGTTCTTGGCGGGTACGGTGTGTTTGGCGGTCGGTTGGCTGAGCTGGTTGCTGATTTTCCCGAGCTGACCGTTCTCATTGCTGGCCGGTCTTTGGCTAAGGCCAGTTTGTTTTGCAAGGGGCTCGACAGCGCAGCGACTTTCACCCCGTTGGAAGTAGACCGAAGCGCTGTTTCATCAGCGTTGACAGAACATCAGCCGGATATCCTTGTTGATGCTTCGGGTCCTTTTCAGTCTTATGGTGATGATCCTTACTCTGTTGCAAAGGCCTGTATTGCTACCGGCACTCACTATTTGGACTTTGCCGACGCTGCTGATTTTGTTTTTGGGATTTCAGCGCTGAATGAACAGGCCAGAAAAGCGGGCGTTGTGGTTTTGGCAGGCGTTAGTTCCTTCCCAGTGTTGACGGCATCTGTTGTCCAGGAACTGTCTAAAGGGATCGAAATAAAGTCTGTCAAAGGTGGGATCGCACCATCACCCTACGCCGGTGTCGGGATGAATGTCATGCGTGCGGTGGTTGGTTATGCAGGCGGCTCAGTGAAGCTGATTCGGGATGGGAAGAAAACCACGGCAAGAGGTCTTGCAGAATCCTTGCGATATACAATTTCACCACCAGGGAAGATGCCGATCAGGTCGATCCATTTTTCCCTTGTCGATGTGCCTGATCTTCAGCTTCTTCCAATGGCCTATCCTTCTATTGAAAACATATGGATGGGGGCGGGCCCAACACCTGAGTTTCTGCATCGAATTTTGAACGTTCTCGCCAAATCTAGGGCCATGCTCAGATTGCCTTCTCTGGGGTTTTTGGCACCGCTTTGTTACTGGATGCTCAACTTGGTGAAGTACGGTGAACACCGCGGCGGTATGTTCGTGGAGGTTACAGGAGAAAAGGAAGGACAGCCCATCATCAGGAGTTGGCATTTGTTGGCGGAAGGCGATGATGGCCCCTACATTCCCTCTATGGCGATTGAGACCTTACTTCGCAAATGGGTTGATGGCGACCTCCCGACTATCGGAGCTAGGGCTGCTACGAACGCACTCGACCTCTCGGATTTTGAAAGAGCCTTTGGGAGTCACGCAATCAGCTTTGGATTTCGATCTACTGATGGAGAGCAGGCGAGCCTCTATGAAAAATCGCTAGGTTCAGCTTTTGCAGATTTACCGGCCCAGGTTCAAGCTCTGCATGGCAGCAAAGAGAAGCGACAGTGGCGCGGCCGGTCAAAAGTCTCCAGAGGCAAGGGCTTTTTGGCGCGAGTAATCGCAACAATCATCGGGTTCCCACCTGAAAACGAAGCCACGTCCGTCACTGTTACTTTCACGCCAAATGAAGAAGGCGAGCTTTGGGAAAGAAATTTCGGCGGGAGAAAGTTTAGATCATTTCAGGCGCTGGGAGCCGGAAGAAATCAACATCTTTTGACAGAGCGTTTTGGATTGATCACGGTCGGTTTGGCGCTCGTGGCTCAGGATCAGCGATTGTATCTGATCCCAAGGCGTTGGTCGATTTTGGGCTTGCCGCTGCCCACATTCCTGTTGCCGAAAGGCGAGAGCTTCGAAGAAGAGCAGAATGGCAAGTTCAGCTTCAACGTTCGTATCGAAGCCCCCATCGTAGGATTGATTGTCGCCTATAAAGGAGAGTTGTCTGAGGCAGCTCCCCTTTAGAACAAAGTGGAGCTACCAGATACCTAGTTACCCCACTTCTGCGCTATTTCGGCGGCCAAACGCTGTGACGCATCTTTAGTGGCAGCATTCAGTGCTTTTGCTGCCGCTTCCCGTTGGCCAAGGCTGGTGGGAGATTTAGATTTGCTATTGGCGTCAACAACGATGGATTGACCGTTAGATCGATTGGTCGCAGTCAACCTGATCGCTGCTTTCACCTTGTTCTGCATTGCACCGCCAAGATTTTGCAACACGTCACTGCCTTGACGTCCGCCGAGGAGAGCGGCCCCCAGTGAGAGCCCCAGCGAAGTGCTATCGGCTGTCTGTGTGATGTCGAGGCGAATTATCTCTGTTTTAACAACGATGTCGGCATCCGCGCTGCCAACGGAGACTTGACTGTTTTGCAAGCCACCTAGCGCTTGAGTGATCGCCGTTGGCAAAGAAGGGAAATCAGTGTTGCGGTACTGTACCGGCATCACGGTTATCGTACGAACGGAACTTTCTTGCTGACTTTGCTTTTCGAGTAAACGGTTCATCCGGCGTTTGGCTTTGTTAGCAAATTGACCATTAGGGAACTGGCTCAGGTAGCTGTTGTAAGCACGGATCGTGTGGCGATTTTTAGCCCAATCCCAAAGTTGTTTGTCTCTATTGTCAACAACAGGTGCTGGGGCGGGTTCAATCAACCTGCCCCAAATGTAAGCTGTGACACCACCTTGTGAACGAACACGATACCAATTGAGGCCATTAACTTTGCTAAGAACCGTCACATGCTCACCAACACCGACTGAGCCAAGGAACTGACTTGTTGCGTTAGGAGCGGCTCGCAAGTTGCCCTGACGTGTAACGATGTAGCGGTTGCTCGAAGGACTAATCTCCGGTTCTGGTTCCGGTTCCGCGACTGGGGTGCCGACGATAGATAGGATCTTTTGCCGTGCAGCCGGAACGAAGGAGCTGGATGGGTACTGATTGATGAAGCGTTGCAATTCTTCTACATCGTCAGAACCTTTAACCCGCAACCAGGCGGTTTCGTCGGCTGGGCGCGGTAGCTCGATGAGTGACTCGTAAATGTAAGCCTCGCCGTTACCATAACCAATGCGGTACCAAGGCAAGTTTCTCACTTTTCCCGTAACCTTGAGTTCAACACCGCCCCCAATCGAGCCAACGCGTGCACTCTCGGTTGTTGGTTGAGCTCTGAGGTTTGAACGTCGTTTGGTGACATAGGTGGCATTCATGCGACGAACTGAAAAGCGAAGTGGTTCGGGCTCTGGTTCCGGTTCAACGACGATCTCTAACTCAGCAATTTTTTGCTGGGCAACACCAACATAATAGCCATTAGGGAATTGAGACACATAAGCACGGAAAACGTTGGCGTCATTGCTGCCCTGGATTGTATTCCACAAGATGGCTTCAGCCGAATTCGGGTCTGGGCCTTTACGTGGATTGAATACAACATCGCTTGATAGTCTGTTGTCAAAAACAACCGTTTGTTCCCGGCTTGATTTTCTAGATACCCTTGCCTGAATACGACGGGCAATTTGTTGAGTTGTTAACTCCTCACGATCTAAGACAGTTGTCAAAGCCTCGGCCAGATGCCCGCCTTTGTTGCTGCGGATTTTGATCGCTTTTTTGGCTCTGTGAGAAGACAGAATAAACTGGTCTGGATTGGCTGCCAAGGTAGCCAAAGCAGCACCACTGTCTTTGACCCCTAGGTCTTTCATGATGTCATTTCGCCAAGCAGTATCGAAAATGACAAAAGATTTTCCTTCTCCAATGGCTAGTTGGTCAACGACCAGTGATGCATCCATCAAAGCGTGACCTGCGTGTAATAGGGTTGTGAGCGCCGCGTCGGTTGGAGCAACATAGGAACGGCCATTTAGATGAGCGCCGTGCCCAACGAAATAAAGAAGAGAGACGTCAGATTTTTGAGCGCGCCGGGAGAAGTTAACGATGTCCTGATAGAGTTGAGCGCGGTTCAGATTTTTTCGGCTCGTTACTGAGAAGCCCAATTCCTCAAGTTTTTCGCCAACCTGAGCTGCATCATTGCCAGCACCAGTAACACGGCTAAAATTGCGATAATTTTCGTTACCAATGACGAGAGCGACTTTGCTGTCTTGAGCATAAACCGTTCCAATGGTCAGCGTGGCAAAGGCAAGACTGATGAAGAACATCCATGCCTTTTGTAACTCGTTTTTGATTTTCATCGCTTTGACTTCTCCTGTTCCTGAACTTATTGCTAAGACTAGCCTATTGGTAAAAGTAGGTCAAAATTATGCGGCTGATTGGAGCCTAAAATTTTATATAAATATTTTGGCTGACAATTTAGACGTTGAAAGGCAAAAATAGCGGCATTTACTTGCCTATTTGCACCCTTTTGTCTAGTAGGCGCAGGGAATAATGAATTTACCGAATCTCTAATGCAAAAGTTGGAAACATCATGGCAAGAAACAAAATCGCGCTGATTGGCGCTGGTAACATTGGTGGCACATTGGCTCTGTTGGCGGGTCTGAAAGAAATGGGCGACGTCGTCCTGTTCGATATCGCGGACGGTATTCCTCAAGGTAAGGCCTTGGACATTGCTGAGGCAGCACCTGTCGAAGGCTTCGACGCTAAAGTCATCGGCACAACAGATTACGCAGATCTCGCTGATTCTGATGTTGTTATCGTGACTGCTGGTGTTGCACGCAAGCCAGGCATGAGCCGCGATGACCTGTTGGGGATCAACACGAAAGTGATGAACTCTGTAGGTGAGGGCATTAAGAACAATTGCCCGAACGCTTTTGTTATTTGTATCACGAACCCGCTCGACGCCATGGTTAAGGTTTTGCAAGAAGCTTCTGGCTGTCCTGCAAACAAAGTTGTCGGCATGGCTGGCGTTTTGGATTCAGCACGTTTCCGCTGCTTCCTTGCCGAAGAAATGAACGTCTCAGTTGAAGACGTGACAGCCTTTGTTCTTGGTGGCCACGGCGATACGATGGTGCCGGTTGCTAACTACACAACCGTAGCCGGTGTTGCGATGCCAGAGCTCATCAAGATGGGTTGGATCACGCAAACTCGCCTTGACGAAATCGTTCAGCGTACCCGTGACGGTGGTGCAGAGATTGTCGGTTTGCTGAAAACCGGCTCTGCTTTCTACGCTCCGGCATCCTCTGCCATCGAAATGGCCTGTTCTTACCTCAGTGATAAGAAGCGCGTTCTGCCTTGTGCCGCTAAACTTTCCGGTGAATACGGTGTGGATGGTATGTACGTTGGTGTACCTTGTGTCATCGGTGAAAATGGCGTTGAACGCATTCTTGACCTGACTTTGACTGCTGAAGAACAGAAGATGTTTGATGCTTCCGTTGCTGCTGTTACAGGATTGAACGACGCAGTAGCTGCTTTGGCGGCGAAAGGTTAGGCCGTTTAGTCCGGACGTTTTAAAATTCAACAGGCGAGAGTTATAAATAGTGACTCTCGCCTGTTGCATAAGCGGCGCTTTTTGTTTAGAGAGCGTCATGAACCTATCGCTATTCCTCCCCAGGAATTCTCCTCTTAACCCCTAATAGGATTAAGTAGCCGAGCATGAATATTCATGAGTATCAAGCTAAGGGCTTGTTGAAAAAATTTGGTGTTGCGGTCCCTAATGGATCTGTCGCCTATACCCCCAAAGAAGCAAAGAGTGCCGCTGAAGAGCTGGGTGGACCAGTTTGGGTCGTTAAATCCCAAATCCATGCTGGCGGACGCGGCGCTGGACGTTTCGCCGATGATCCTGATGGTAAGGGCGGCGTTCGCGTCGTTAAATCCATCGATGAGGTTGTTGAAAGCGCCGATGCCATGCTCGGACATACGCTCGTCACCAAACAAACGGGCCCTAAGGGCAAGGAAGTCAAACGCCTCTATATCGAAGAAGGCTGTGACATTGCCCGAGAACTTTACCTCGGCATGTTGGTTGACCGTGATTCCTCTCAGATCGCTGTGATCGCCTCAACAGAAGGCGGTATGGAAATTGAGGACGTGGCACATGACACGCCCGAGAAAATCCTGACAATCACAATTGATCCTGTCACAGGTATGATGCCTTTCCACGCACGCCGCGTAGCTTACACACTGGGCCTAGAAGGTAATCAGGTGAAGTCAGCGGTAAAGTTCTTGATGACTTTGTATAAGGCTTTCAATGATCTTGACGCTGCAATGATCGAAATCAATCCTTTGGTCGTGACTGGCGCTGGTGATGTTATCGCTTTGGATGCTAAGGTGAGCTTCGATGATAACGCGCTTTACCGCCATCCAGACGTCGAAGAGTTGCGTGACGAGGATGAAGAAGATCCAGCTGAACTAGAGGCCAGTAAATATGATCTGAACTACATCAAGCTCGACGGTCAGATCGGCTGTATGGTGAATGGCGCTGGCTTGGCGATGGCAACCATGGACATCGTTAAGCTCTATGGTTCTGAGCCTGCAAACTTCTTGGACGTTGGCGGCGGTGCCACAACCGAGAAAGTGACAGCGGCTTTTAAAATCATTCTGTCAGATCCCAACGTCGAGGGCATCCTGGTGAACATCTTTGGCGGTATCATGCGTTGTAACGTGATCGCTGAGGGCATTGTCGCTGCGGCGAGGGAAGTTTCTCTCAACGTGCCTCTCGTGGTTCGCCTGGAGGGTACTAATGTGGAACTGGGCAAGAAGATCCTCAATGAATCTGGCCTGCCGATTGTCTCAGGCGACAATCTCTCGGATGCCGCAGAGAAGATCGTTAAAGCCGTGAAGGAGGCAGCGTAATGGCCGTTCTCGTCGATAAGAATACTAAAGTTATCTGCCAAGGCCTCACCGGTGCTCAGGGTACTTTTCACTCTGAACAAGCGATTGCTTACGGCACACAAATGGTTGGTGGTGTGACACCAGGTAAAGGCGGCACTGAACACATTGGCCTGCCGGTCTATGATACTGTGCATGAAGCTGTCGATGTCGCAGGAGCTAACGCTTCTGTTGTCTTTGTGCCACCACCGTTCGCCGCTGGTGCTATTCTTGAATCCATTGATGCCGGCATCGAACTGGTTGTTGCGATTACCGAGGGGATTCCTGTTCTCGATATGGTGACAGTAAAACGTGCTTTGCAGGGATCTAACACACGTTTGATCGGACCAAACTGCCCAGGCATCATTACACCGGACGAATGCAAGATCGGTATTATGCCGGGCCATATTCACAAGCGTGGTCGTATTGGCATCGTGTCCCGTTCAGGAACTCTAACGTACGAAGCCGTTGCTCAGACAACCGCCGTTGGTCTTGGCCAGTCTACCTGTATCGGCATTGGTGGTGATCCTGTGAACGGCACTAACTTCATCGATTGCCTGGACTTGTTCTTGGGCGACGACGAAACCGACGCAATCATTATGATTGGTGAAATTGGTGGCTCTGCTGAAGAAGACGCCGCTGAATTCCTCAAATCTGCCAAAGTGAAGAAGCCTGTCGCAGGTTTCATCGCTGGTGTCACGGCTCCTCCAGGACGTCGTATGGGTCACGCCGGCGCGATAATCTCTGGCGGAAAAGGTGGTGCTGAAGACAAAATCGAAGCTATGAAGTCCGCAGGCATCGTTGTCTCCGACAGCCCCGCAGGCCTCGGTGAAGCTATGCTGAAAGCCATGGGTAAGTAAGACTTACCGGCTTAAAAGTTTGAGATTATTGGTGGTGCGGCTAGTTTGCGAGCCGTTCCACCAATCTCTCCATAAAGATATCACACTTTTCCAGTTCGCTCACCGCGATGAATTCATCTGGCTTGTGGCCTTGAGACATAGAGCCTGGGCCGCAGACGACCGTGGGCAGGCCGAGGCGTTCTTGGAACAAACCACCTTCTGTACCAAAAGAAACTTTCGTGTGGCCGTTGGCACCGGTGAGAGACTTCACGAATAGAACAACCTCGTCTTCCGGTTCGGTGTTGAGGGCTGGATATTCGTTGAAGGTTTCGATTTCAACGTTGGCGTCGGCAAAATCTGCTTTGTACTTGTCTGTGATCACTTGCGCGGCTGATTTCAGTTTCTGGACGATCGGTCTTGGAGGCTCGGCTTTAACATTGCGGATCTCGAATTTGAAACGGCATTCATTGGGTACAATATTGAGGGCGGTGCCTCCGTCAATGATGCCGACATGCAGAGTGGAGTAGGGCACCGAATAATCGTTGTCTCGAGCGCCAGTCGCGATAATGCCATCCTGTATTTTACGGATCTCTGTGATCATCTCGCTGGCGAGATAAATGGCGTTCAATCCAAAAGGAGCCAAGGCGGAATGAGACTCAACACCGGTGCAGATGCAGTTCATGCCGGTCTTGCCTTTGTGGGCAATCGCTGGCTGCATCTCCGTCGGCTCGCCTATGATACAGAAGGTCGGCTTAACGGGCGCATCTGCCAGTACATCAATCATACGTCGCACTCCGATACAGCCTATCTCTTCGTCGTACGAGAAAGCCAGATGGATGGGGCGCTTAAGTTCAGCGGCGACCATGGCTGGCACTGCCGCGAGGACTGATGCGATGAAACCCTTCATGTCCGCACTGCCACGCCCGTACAACAGGCCATCCTTTTCTGTCAGTGTGAAGGCGTCCCGGCTCCAGTCCTGGCCATCAATCGGCACAACATCCGTATGTCCAGAAAGCATGACGCCTGGAACATCAGCAGGTCCGATTATGGCATGAAGATTGGCTTTAGTCATTTCATCGTTGAAGGTCAGCGACGAGACTATGCCGAAGCTTTCCAGATAAGTCTGGATGTATCGGATCAAATCCATGTTGCTGTCACGGCTAACCGTCGGAAAAGCAATGAGATCGGCGAGGAAGTCGATTGTGGTTTTGGTCATGTATGTCACCGTAATAGTTCGTCATCCCAGCCGGAGCGAAGCGTAGAGCAGGGATCTTCGGCAAAGCGAAATGGAAGTAGGTTTCAACAAAAGATCCCCGATCAAGTCGAGAACGACACTTTGTCGAATTAACTGTAGAAGTTCAGACCTGATCTGACAGTTTCCGGATTTTGATGCGGTGTCTGTCGGATCAAATTCAGTTTATGAACTTGGCCTTCCAGATTTCTTTGCCCTCTATCATTGTCTCAAATGGCGTTCTTCCGCAACA
>CAJQQZ010000022.1 GCA_905480575.1 uncultured Alphaproteobacteria bacterium
TACAACAATGAACGAACTCATCAGGGTAAAAGGTGTTGCGGAAGAACGCCATTTGAGACAATGATAGAGGGCAAAGAAATCTGGAAGGCCAAGTTCATAAACTGAATTTGATCCGACAGACACCGCATCAAAATCCGGAAACTGTCAGATCAGGTCTGAACTTCTACAAATCAATGTCACAACTAAATCCCTCTGTCGGGTAAATAAACACTAGCGGATTCTATCTGGATTCGTTATGATATTAGTAATTTTACTGCCGAGACTTATTCTCATTTTATTTTAGAAAACTAATTTTTATAGCTGAATTGATGCTGAATTTATTTGGTCGACCTTTGTTTGTGGGTAAATCTCCGTTGGAGTACAGGAAGAAACCTAGAGGGTTTGGCGCTCGCCAGATGCTGATGGGTTGGCTTTTAGCGAGTTCTACGCTTCTTCTTTCATCTTGTGCCGTTGTTCGGACCGACTATCGCCAACCAAGCTATCAACAGCCAGCTCACCAGCCTTACAGCTTGTCATCCGCCGGCGTAACTGCCCGGCGTACAAATCCAATAATTCAACAGCCACAATACAAACCGCAGCCTTTGCCAGCGCTGCCCCGTGCAGTCGTGCCAGCGTCAAGAACGATTGAAGGTTCTACAGCGCCAACTCAACTGAAGCCAGATTACGAAAAGTTCAAACAGGTATTCGCCGTTACTTTGCAGCAGTGGAGCAAGACTGGTAACAAAGAAGTAGCAGCTGTTGTCGAGTTTTACAGTGCTTTGGGTGGCTATCCGCTTTGGTATCGCCGAGAGGGATGGAACCCCGCTGGTGTTCTGGCCCACAAAACGCTCCGTAACGCCCATGTAGACGGACTTAACCCACAGGCTTACTTGCCTGGTGAAACCTATCAGCTGGACCAACTCAGCCATTTAGAAGACTTTGTGAACGCTGAGATAATGTTAACGCAGGGGCTGATGAAGTACCTGGTTGATGTGAAACGTGGGCTTCTCCACAATGGTTCTCGTCGTGCTGGTGGTAAGATTCTAACTGAGGGACTTCGTTCGAGAGATTTCGGTGCTTGGTTAGCGTCAGTGCCGCCACAAAGCCGACAGTATCAAGGGCTGCGAACAGCGATGGCACAGCCGGGCCTGACGCAAGATCAACGTCGCCTCGTTGCTCTCAATTTGGAGCGCCTAAGGACACCTGAAACTCATCCTGCAGGTCGCAATCTTGTTCTCAACCTTCCTGCATTCACCTTGGACGTTTATGACGGCTCAAAGTTCGCTTTCGATATGCCTGTTGTGATTGGGCAGAAAGAACGGCCGACACCAATTATGAAGGACAGGATCGTTGATCTTAAGTTCTCTCCTGATTGGTCAGTACCCAACATCGTGGCAAAAGAAGATATTTTGCCACTCCTGAAAGCAAAAGTGCCGATCCTGGACAAGATGGGAGTGGTTGTCCAAAAACGTGGTAAGCGCGTTAAAAAACCAATGAATATTAAGTGGCGAAAATACAGCGCCACTAATCTGCCTTATACGTTCTGGCAACCGCCGGGACCTAAGAATGCACTGGGTGGTGTTCGTTTCTCTTTGACGAATCCAGAAGCCATTTTCATGCATGATTCACCTGAGCGAGATAAATTCGTGCTTGCACAGAGATTGGTGAGTTCTGGTTGCGTGAGAGTTGGCGACGCCATCGGTCTTGCCCATTGGATCATGTCACAGGAAAAGGGCTGGTCAAGGGATCTCGTACTGAAAAAGATGGGAGCTGGCCGTACGGAAACCGTTCGATTGAACCAGCCCGTCTCGGTGAACTTTGTCTACTACACCGCCTGGGTTGATAAGAAGGGGTATATCCAGTTTGGTGATGATATTTACGGCCATGATGCCGTGCTCGCGAAAAAGATCGGAATTTAACGTAACTCACACCTTTCATGTCTCCCCCAAGACATTTCCCCCTCTTGTAGTGAGTTCATCCGATCTTCGACGGCCCAGTATTTCCCCTGCTGGGCCGTCTGCTCTTCTGGGCGCGCGACTACCGGGATGCTGTAGGATGGCTGACCAAATTTTTTAGATGGCAAGTGCTTGATCTGAGCACTTAACAGGGTTCCACGATTCTAAGGAAATCGTTGGGCGGGGGCGCTAATTGCTTGTCCCATTCCGCCGTGAGTTCCTTTAACTCGACGGACTTTAGCTGTTCCGTCTAGGCTGGTGAGGGAAGTGGGAGCGAGTAATGGGCCAGAATTGAGTTGATGGCGTTATGCGGTTGCGACGCTCAAGTTTGTTCCAACAAGAAGACACAAAAAGAAAACGCCGCTGAATTTCTTCAACGGCGTTCTCAAACGATCGTTTTGGCCGTGAGGCCGAAGTCTTTTTAGAGGCAGTTCGCTCTATAGAGCGACAAACCTGCTTTAGACGTTGGCACGATGCTACAGTCGAAAGCTGGCTGGGCATAGACCGGTGTCGGTGCAGGCAATGGTGCCTGAACAATCGGTGCTGGGTATGGAGCAGGATAAGGTGCTGGAGCAAAGGTTTGAGCAGGAACCGTTTCAACAGGAAGAGGCTCAAAAATTGGCTCTTCGATTGTTTGAACGATAGGAGTTTGCTCAATCACTGGAGCTGATGCAGTAGGAACAGGAGCGAAGATATCGCCTGTTTCCAAAGTCTCGGAAGTACGAGAGCAAGCCGCGACGGAGCTGATCAACGCTACGCCAACAACGGGCAAAAGAAATTTCTTAAAAGTCATGACAAATGTAACCTCAAATATGTTTTCCCGAAAATAAGGCCGGGACTACCTAAAAAGAGCTTAAATAAAATAAAAAGCTTCCCTTTTTGTACACCGCATGAATCTGAAAGTACAGAAAAAATTACAAATCAATATGTTGAGGGTTTTTCTTCACAAATGGCTGCTGATTGGAAGACCTTGTGATTAGTGGCAGGATTCTTGATTTAAGAGACTCCTAAAGTTCAAGCGCTCTCCTATGAACCAGCCCCCTCATTACGGTAGACTAGTTGTTAATTGTGTTGTGAAGCACCAATCATACGGATGAAGATTCGTTCCAAATTTGCCAGAGAATCGGTAGCGACCGTAAAACTCGACAAGATTTTCTTGATTTCGCTTACTGCTTCTGTGTCGTTAGTACGCCACAATCCAAACAGCATCTGATGTGTGTAAGGTTTTAAAGCAGGTAGGGTGTTGAAATCGGCTCCAGGAGGCCCTGTTCGACCTAGCAAGCGCCTCCGCTTTCCGAGAAATCCCCTAAAGCTGTAGAAAGCGTCAGAGGGAGGCAGGAAATCAAGCTTGTAATTGATGGGCTGTTTCTCGTGGTCAACAACATCGTAGGCTTAAAGGAATGGTCGTTTTCCGTTGCCAAGCATGAAATCAAGATTGGCAATGGTGATAAAGTTAACGGTCGGCCAACGGAGCTTTTTGTGACATCGCTTTAGATCTAACGGATAGAGTTCGTTTGAACCCAAGGCGGAACCGAGTTTGATGGGTTTCTTTTCAGAAGGGTAAGGAAGGTCCTCACCAAAGAGATAGGTGCTGAGATGGTTGTGTTGTTGAAGGAGCAGGGCGATGGGATCTTGCTTGCCTTCTAGGACTACTGTGGCGGCGGTGTAGTGATCAAGTTGATGCCAATTTCGATCCCATCCGAAGAGCAGTGCCAGTAAACCAAACCCATAGGGGAGCTCATTGGCTAATCCTGAAACCGGAAAAACGAAGTTGTAGGTTAGAAATGTGTACTTTTGACCATTGTTAAAGGCCTCGTTGTCGATACGGGCGAATACAACGGCGACGCTGTTTTTTTCGCTTCCGTTTGGCAAGTGAACAAACTCAACATCGCCGCGTGATCGATATTCGTTTAGGCTTTCCCGAGACGGTGAATTCTTCAACACTTCTCCTGATAAGGATTTGAGCAGCCCTTTAGCGATATAGTCATCGTAGAAGGATATCGGCGAGGTGCCACCTTTTGAGCGAAAGAATGCCGGCTTGAATTTGATCAGCAGCTTCTGTTCTATCTCCGAAGCCGCAGTGTTTAGCCGAGGGTTCTTAGCGTAGTAAGCATCAAATCCTGGGTAGCTGGCGAAGGTTGCCTCACGCTTGGGAAGTAAAACAAAGAAAGAAAACAGAAGAGAAATCGCTACGACGCCAAAAAGGAGAAGAAGAATTAGCAATTTCCTTTTAGTCATTCGCTCAAAGATCAGGCGACATCGTAGTGACTGAGCTTTCGAGCCAAACTCAACAGCCCTTTGTCTTTCCCACGTCCGGCCAACAATGAAAGGCCAACAGGGCCTTCAGCCAGGTTACTGGTCGGAATAGTGATCTGTGGGGTTTTAGAGAACCCAGAAATTGTCGTCAGATTCATGGCTCGCTCTCTAAAAGCGTCCATCGCAGTAAGCTTTTCGGCAGGTAGGGGAGCTACACCGGCGGACGTTGGCATCATGATGATGGTCTCGTCGTTCAAGAGATTGTCCATTTTCTCGATAACCTGCCTTTCAACGGCATGTGCCATGGCGGTCAGCTCCGGTTTCTCGGATCGATCTCTTGTCATCTCGAAACGCTCTTTTATTCCCGGCCCGAACGTTGGCTTTACTTTTTTGATCCAATCGCGGTGCGTTTCCCATATGGCGACACACTGCAATTGCCGAAAAGCAAAGAACCAATCGGCTAGTTGGCCGTTTGACAGATCGATTTCTTTAACCTCACAGTCGAGGCGTTCGGCGATATCTTTGATTGCTGGCTTCAACGCATCATGGTGCTGGCTTTCGATTTGGTCAAAGGCGTCGGTTGGTAGCAGAATGGTTTTTGGCTTCAATTCGCCTTGATCTGAACCAGGAAGCAGCACGTCACCGATATCGGCAAATAACTCTGCCGTGCGCGTAAACCATCCAACAACGTCGAAGTTAGGGGAGAGGGGAACAATACCATCGGCTGGTACACGGCCGTGAGTGGGCCGTATCCCATAAAGGCCACAGTAAGAGGCTGGAATTCTGACGGAACCCCCAGTGTCGGTACCGAGAGCAAAGTCGACGAGTTTACCGGCAACCGCACTTGCAGACCCGTTACTGGACCCGCCAGGTATTCTGCCAGGGGCAGCACTGTTAACGGGTGTGCCGTAATGATGGTTCTGTCCATTAATAGAGAAAGCGATCTCATCGGTGTGTGTTTTGCCAACTAAATGTGCCCCGGCATCGAGAAGGTTTTGGACTGATGAGGCAGTTTCTGTCGGCGCTTCGTGGCTATCCAACCAATCTGGATTACCCGCGCCGGTTTTTATGCCAGCGATGTCATAGAGATCTTTGGCGGCAAAAGTTTTGCCCGAAAGCGTTCCTTCCACACCCAAATCAATTTCGACGGGACGATCTTGAACAAAAGCGCCGAGTTTGTCCTGCTCCAGAATTGAACTCATCTATTTTTCTTTCTTTTTGTATAAAACGGAAGGGGCTGTTTCGATGGGCAACAGTTCTGCAACCTCTCCATTGTCGACTTGATTGTAAAAACAGCTTCTCCGCCCTGTATGGCAGGCAACACCCTGCTGCTCCACCTTCAAGAGGATAGTATCCGCATCACAATCATAGCGAAAGGCAACAAGCTTTTGGGTTTGGCCAGAGCTCTCGCCTTTGCGCCACAACGACTGCCTAGATCGTGACCAATAGCAAACTTGTCCCTTGCTTAATGTTTCCTCAACGGCCTCTTTGTTCATCCAGGCCATCATGAGCACTTCACCACTTAACGCGTCTTGGGCAATTGCGGGAATAAGGCCTTCAGCGGAGAAGGCGAGTTGTTCAGTCGAGAATTTCTTGTTCATTATTTGCCAATTGGGGAAGTAAGTAAGTGAATCCCAGGCCGACATGTGAAGATTTCAATGAAACTGGCAACAAAAAATTGCTTGAACGACAAAAGTTTTCCACATTTCTTAACTGGAGAACAAAGAATTATCGGAAACGAATCGGGACAATTGCAAGGCGACAGTAATGCTCTCAAAAACGACATGCAGCCCAAATTTGTTTACTTGATTCCAAGCGTGGACTTATGCGAAAGTCCGCCAACGGACGTCGAAATATGCCTCAAAACGGTCTTGTCTATAGATCTAAGCTCACATGGCTTGAAGGATGTATGACGATGTTCGGAGTTATTGACGGCCCGCATTTGGGCTTTTTTAAATATCAGGGAAGGTATTTCATAATGAAAGGCTTTAAGCTTTTTGCTGCTGCTGCAGCTGCTACGGTTGTAGCGTCTACTGCTTCTGCTGGTACACTTGACGACGTTCGCGCACGTGGCGAACTGAAGTGTGGTGTAACAACAGGTTTGATCGGTTTTGCATTCCAGAACGACGCTGGTCGCTGGGAAGGTTTCGACGCTGAAATGTGTCGTGCTGTTGCTGCTGCTGTTTTTGGCGATGGCGACAAGGTTGCTTTCGTACCTACAACATCTAAAGAGCGTTTCACTGTTCTTCAGTCTGGTGAAATTGACGTGTTGGCACGTAACACAACATGGACAGCTTCACGCGACAACAACCTCGGTCTCGATTTTGTTGGCGTAAACTACTACGATGGCCAGGGCTTCATGGTTCCTAAGTCTCTTGGTGTTGATTCAGCTCTTGGTCTTGATGGAGCAACTGTTTGTGTTCAGGCTGGTACAACTACTGAATTGAACCTTGCTGATTACTTTGCATCGAATGGTATGTCATACGAGCCAGTGATCTTCGAAACATCCGACGAAATCCGTAAAGCATATGAAGCTGGTCGTTGTGACATCTACACAACTGACGCTTCTGGTCTAGCTGCTCAGCGTGCTGCGTTTGCTGATCCATCAGCTCACGTTGTTCTTCCTGAAATCATTTCTAAAGAGCCACTCGGTCCACTAGTTCGCCATGGCGACAACCAATGGGGCGACATTGTTCGTTGGACATTGAACGCAATGATCACAGCTGAAGAGTTTGGCATTACTGCTGCTAACGCTGGCGACCAGGCTGACAACAAGAACAAAGAAGTTCACCGTCTCCTCGGTACAGAAGGCGATATGGGCGCTCAGTTGGGTCTTGAAGCAGACGCATTTGCAAACGTTATCAAGACAGTTGGTAACTACGGCGAATCATTCGACCGTAACATCGGCCCAGACACAGCGATCGGCATGAGCCGTGGTCTGAACGCTCTGTGGACACAAGGTGGTATCCTTTATTCACCACCTTTCCGCTAAGACCGGTTAGAAATTGGGGCGGTATCGAAAGGTGTCGCCCTTTTTTTGTTTATAGAAACTAGCGAAATGTTTTAGGGTGGAGTTTCTAGTTTCCCGCGATAAATCAAACACATCACAGGGGTATTTGGCATGTCTGAAAAAGGAAAGTCTACATCGGGTTCTATCGGAGCCTGGTTTGGAGATGAAAGAGTAAGAGGAAAGATAGCACAGGGACTTGTGATATTTTTCTTGTTGTTGCTTGTTTCTTTCCTGGTTCACAACACATCCCAAAACATCGACTCTCGAGGTATTAAAACCGGGTGGGGCTTTTTGAGTCAGCCTGCCGGCTATGACGTGTTGTTCAAAATCGTCGAATTTGACTCTACCTATTCGCATGGGCGGATCTTTTTTGTTGGTATCCTGAATACTCTGTTAGTTTCAGCGATAGGCATCGTGCTAGCGACGTTTCTTGGATTTTTCGTCGGTGTACTACGCCTTTCAAATAACTGGCTGGTTTCAAAAATCGCCTATGTTTATATCGACATTATCCGAAATATTCCGCTGCTTGTTCAGTTGCTACTTTGGTATTCAATATTTCTCTTTCTACCCAAGATCCAAGAATCTTACACAGCTTTCAGCTTTTACCTGTCCAATGCAGGCGTGAATATGCCTGCACCTTCAATCGGTGCTTCGACTGGGTTAATGCCATTCAATGTTGGTTTCTTGCCCGAATCAATGGGCTGGTCTGCTTTCCTTGTTGTTTTAATCGCTGGCGCCGTGGGGTTCTTTTCAACGCGTTGGGTCAAAAATTGGGGCAAGCGCAAAATGGAAGCCACGGGGGAGAGGCCACCGGTCGTGTTGTTGTCGCTCATCACTGCCATCTTGGTGCCTATTCTAATTGTTCTTTTCTTTGCCTGGCCTATCGGGTTGGATCTTCCAAAAGCCAACAACTTTGGCCGCCTCAAAGGGGGGACGACAGTTCCTGCTGAGTTCCTGGTTCTGTTGTTAGGCCTGACTATTTACACGTCAGCCTTCATCGCAGAAATTGTTCGCTCCGGCATAATGGCTGTTAGCAAGGGGCAGACAGAAGCAGCATCTTCATTGGGACTGAAAAAGTCCTGGACCCTGAACCTGATTGTTATTCCACAGGCTATGCGCGTTATTGTACCGCCGCTAACCAGCCAGTATCTCAATCTGACTAAGAACTCCTCATTGGCGGTTGCAATCGGATATCCTGATATTGTGGCAACCATCGGGGGGACGACACTGAATCAAACTGGCCAGGCAATTGAATGTATTGCAATGACAATGCTTGTTTATCTGGTGATTTCGCTGTCGATTTCCACAGTGATGAATATTTATAACAGGCGCATAGCCCTGGTGGAGCGTTGATCATGAGTGACACATCAAGAAAGCTTGTTGACGGCACCGTATACGAAGTAGGCAGTCATCCTGACTTGCCACCACCAGCCGCTTCTACCGGGATTGTTGGTTGGATTAGGGCCAATCTTTTTTCATCCTTCCTCAATTCTCTATTGACCCTCGTGGTTCTCGCTGGACTGATTTTAGTTGTTCCGGGTATCTACAATTGGTCAGTCGGCAGTGCGACGAGCCATGGCGAGACAAACGCGACCTGCGATATCGCTGACAAGACTGCTTTCGTTCAAACCAAATGGGACCGGCTAAATGTTGAGGATCCCAACTTCAAAAACCGGACTTACAAGACACTGATCGCGGGCATGGGAAACACCGTTCGTGCGCTTGGTGAAATTGTCGAAAAAGGCGAAAGACTTGGCAACACTTACCCAGAGGAGTTTGTAACCGCGCTTGGCTCTGTTGACTTGGTTGCAATTGGGGCGGCGATTGACGAAGCTGCGGCTGCTAAAGATTTGAACGCGATTGACTTACAGGTTCAGAAGTTGGCACCGATTGCCGACTGGGCGAATGATAACAAGGGGTTCTGTTGGACCTTGATTAAGAAACGCGCGAATTACTTTGCGTTCTACCGTTATGACAAAGATCAACAATGGCGTGTGTGGCTTGTTTGGGGACTGTTGGCTTTGGCTTTGATCCCATTGCTTTTTGAGAAAATCCCATATCGCAAAGAAGGTCTCCTGTATTCGTTGGCTTTCCCTTTCATTGCTTTCGTTTTGTTGCTTGGTTATCAAATTCCTTCAGGATTGAACTTCATTGCGTTGAACGCGTCGTCTTATCTCGGGAACCCTCTCGTTAGTTGGGGATTAGCCGGTAGTGCGATCGCGAAAATCTTTACAAATCTGTTCAGTTTCGAAATCAGTGCAGCAATACTCAGTTTGGCATCAGCCGTTTACTACCTGCTTAGTCCAATTTTGTTGATCGCAATCTTTATTCTTCGATTGATTGCCCCCTTGGTTGTTGGCTGGTTTGTACTCAGGTCATTGTTCAATCGTAATGGCGGAGCTTCAATGGTGTCCCTCGTTCGCTTTGGTATTGGCACTTTTATAGCGTTGCTCCTTGCGTATTTCTGTTGGTTTGATGCAGCTGAAACAGGCGGTAACTTGATGGTGTCCGACTCTATCGCTGGAGGTGGGCTCAGTCATGTGAAGACAGCCGATTGGGGCGGTCTGATGCTGACTATGGTTATTGGTATCACCGGTATCATTGCTTCATTGCCACTCGGTATCGTGCTGGCTCTTGGCAGACGGTCAAAGCTACGGATTATTTCCATTGTTTGTGTTGGGTTCATTGAGTTCGTTCGCGCTGTTCCTTTGATTACGATCCTCTTCATGGCTTCCACTATGTTGCCACTGTTTGGACCAGAGGGCTGGAACCCTGATAAACTGATGCGTGCATTGGTTGGTGTGGCACTCTTCTCTTCCGCTTACATGGCAGAGGTGATCCGTGGCGGTCTTCAGGCGTTACCAAAAGGTCAGTACGAAGGTGCCCAGTCCATGGGGCTGTCGTACTGGAAAATGATCTATCTCGTTGTCCTTCCACAGGCATTGAGGATCGTCATCCCTGGCATCGTGAACACTTTCATTGGCCTGTTCAAAGATACAACCTTGGTTATTATTATCGGAATGAAGGATCTGCTCGGAGCAGGTGTTTCATCAACGACAAACGCCAATTGGCAAGGTCTGGACTATGAGGCCTATATTACTGTTGCGCTTATCTTCTTTATTTTCTGTTTCGCGATGTCCAGATATTCAATTTGGCTTGAAGATAAACTGAAAAAAGCAACCACCCACTAACGCAGTGTCATTCAAATCGACACAAGAATTGAAATGAGAGAAAAATGAGTAATAGCGATAAAGCCATTGTCATTAGAGACCTGAATAAGTGGTACGGTACTTTTCACGTCCTGAAGTCTATAAACTTGGAAGTTGCAGAGCGGGAGAAGATCGTGGTTTGTGGGCCATCGGGTTCTGGCAAATCCACTCTAATCCGCTGTATTAATCGCCTAGAAGAACATCAACAGGGTGATATTTTTGTGGATGGCATTGAACTTACGCACGACGTTAAGCAGATCGAAGCGATCCGCCGTGAGGTTGGTATGGTGTTCCAGCACTTTAACCTCTTCCCCCACCTAACGGTTCTTGAGAACTGTACTCTGGCGCCTATGTGGGTTCGCAAAACTCCAAAAGCCGAAGCTGAAGCAACGGCTATGAAATATTTGGAGCGGGTGAAGATCCCTGAGCAAGCGCTAAAGTACCCAGGCCAGCTTTCAGGTGGTCAGCAACAGCGTGTTGCCATCGCTCGTTCGCTTTGCATGAGCCCGAAAATCATGTTGTTTGATGAGCCAACCTCAGCCCTTGATCCCGAAATGATCAAGGAGGTTCTAGACACCATGGTTGAGCTGGCAAACGAAGGCATGACCATGATCTGTGTGACCCACGAAATGGGCTTTGCGAAACAGGTTGCTGATCGTGTTATCTTTATGGATGGTGGCGAGATTATCGAAGAAAATGAGCCAAATCAATTCTTTGACAACCCACAAAACGAACGCACCCAATTGTTCCTCAGCCAAATCCTGTAACTGAGACCACAAAGAATAAGAAAAAGGGCGGCGTTTCAGCTGCCCTTTTTTGTTAGCTGTTAGAGAACGTCGTTAGTCGAGCAACCATTTCTGTTTCAGGACGCAGGGATTGTCCTCGTAACCTAATCTGTCATAAAAGTTCATGACGTCTTTGTTATCAGGTCGAATCATCAATTGGACTTTTCGAACTTTGCGCTCTTTGAGCCAAGCTTCCGCAGCACCAACCATGGCAGAGCCATAGCCAGAGCCGCCACCGTCTGGATCGACACCCAAGTAGTACATCCATCCACGATGCCCTTCATGGCAGACATTTACAGTTGCCAAGATTTCGTCGTCGATCAATCCAACTAATACTTCGGAGGTTGGAGTGGCGAGCATGAAGTTCAAATCTTCGAAAGGCGGGTTATGGGCACGGGTAAGACCTGACTTTTCCCAAATGGAAATAACGGCATCGTTCTCATCGTCCCGTATTGGTCTAATTGTGAGTTCCGTCATGACGCTTCAAGCTCTCCTGCTTCTTGTAAAGCAAGATCGAAAACTTGTTGAATTGACTGAGGTTCTTGGGCCCCGCTCAAAACAAATTTGTTATCGACAATAAAGCAGGGAACACCGTTCAGTCCGACTGCCCGGGCTTGCTTGTCTTCATCGATAACTTCTTGTTTGAGACGGTCACTATTCAGGAACTCCAGAGTGCTATCAGGCTCCATGCCTACTTGGCTTGCTATGGTAAGCAATACTTCGTTATCTCCGGTGTCTTGACCCTTTAGAAAATAGGCATCGAACAATTCTTCAATGAAGTCGTTCTGCTTGTCCAAGCCATGTGCCAGTCTAATCAGTCGGTGACTTTTAATGGTGCTGGGGGTTCGGCGAATTGCACTGAATTGAAAGTCAATTCCGACACTGGCACCAACCTGACTTATATTCTGATAGATCTGAGTAGCACGGTCTTCACCACCGAATTTCGTAGACAGATAGGTTTGGCGATCAATCCCAGCTTCCGGCATGTCCGGGTTCAATTGGAACGCGCGCCAGACGATCTCTAGGTTATCCAGCGGGCGATGGTAAGTGGCGAGTGCCTGTTCTAAACGGCGTTTACCGATGTAGCACCACGGGCAGATCGGATCGGAGAATAAATCAATGCGCATATCGGTTTCTTTCAAACAGGCCAAACTCTAGAACCAGCAGCAGATTAGACGTTGTCGTTATTGCCGTCTAATCAATAAACTAGGACACCCTACTTCGGCACAAGTTGAAACAGGCTGTTGTAACGATCAAAACTACCGCTTAATGGCGTGAACCTCTTTTGCATTGACACTCTAAACGAAGATGAGCCGGCCGACGAGCAAGAGATCATGGACTATTGCTCTGTTGTCGAGGCTCGCTATAAATGGTCAACATCGGTAATTTCGGTCCTTTGTCAAAACTGTTGACCGGTAAAATTGAAAAGCCCTTCCTTAGGGAAACGGCGAGAATGTGTTTGAGTTGGGTGGGAAAATGTTTGAATTGGATGGTAAAGCGGCCATTGTCACTGGCGCCTCTGGTGGGAGTGGATAATTGACACCAACCTCAATGGCACTTGGGTCATGGCACAGGCCGTTGCCAATCATATGATCGCCCATGAAGAGGGCGGAAGTATCATCAATATGGCTTCCATCATGGCGCACAGGGCCTCATTGGAAATCGCCGCTTACTGCGCGTCCAAAGCTGCTATCGAACAACTAACAAAAGCCTTAGCTGTAGAGGTTGCGAAGAAAGGCATTCGTGTGAACGCCTTGGCCCCCGGTTTTATTCCGACCGATATGACGCGCGATTATCTGAAAATGGATGAAACGCTGCGTGGGGGCAAGGTCAAACGAGCTATCCCCGTGGGAAGGTATGGAGAAATCCACGAGTTAGACGGCCCTTTGCTTTTGCTTGCCTCGGACGTAGGTTCCTTCATGACGGGTTCTACGCTTGTCGTTGATGGCGGCCAGTCGTCCTACATCGATGGCTAGGACTCTTCTTCGTCCACTTTGTACTTGAGGATGATCGGTGTGAGGGCCAACCCAAAGACCAAGGTAATGGAGATGAAACCGATGACTTTAAATTTCACCCAAAAGTCTTCCGAAAAATTGCGCCAAACAAATTCATTTAATCCTGCCATTAGCAGAAAGAAAACTGCCCACGCTATTGCCAGATAACGCCAGCCGGGTTCTCTCAATGTCAAAGAAGAACCAAGCAGCAATTTGATGAAATTCTTACCAAACAACAAACCTCCACCAAGAAGAGCAGTGAAGAGGATATAGGCGAACGTTGGCTTCATTTTGAAAATATCATTGTTTTCAAAATAGCTAGAAGCAGCGCCAAAAATAAGAACCATGGCTGCTCCTAACAGAAGCATGAAAGGCCATTTCTTTTCGACAAACCAATAGAGTACAACTCCTATTGGAGCAGTTATCATCAAGGAAATTATTGCCGTCTGTAAATCGGTACGATTGTAAGTAATCAGAAAGATCGCTAGTGGGCCAATTTCGGCGGCCATTCTAATAAGTTGTTGCATGTTTCTGCCTCTCTCTACGCTAGTTAGGAAAGCTGAGGTCATGGGTCAAGAAATGGCTTTTTCGACTGGTGCTTTTCATTCAATCAGTGCAAAGATGTGACAGTTTATTTTGCAGAGACTTCAAATGATTGACGACACTGACTTTTTTATGACCGCGCCTGACGGTTTGGAGATTTTCGTGCGCCATAGCCGTGCGGAAGATGCCGAAGGTGTTGTCGTGATTTCTCACGGTATGGCAGAGCATTCGGGGCGTTATTCGCATGTCGCCGAGGCTTTGGTGGAAGCAGGCTATCATGTCTATATCCCTGATCACCGAGGTCATGGTTTGACGGCAGCCCGAGCCAAGGATGAAGAGAACAAAACCCTCGGACACTTTGGTGACCAAAACGGCTGGCACAGAGTGGTGCGCGATCTGCGCGGGTTGATAGCTTACGCGAAGGAGGCCCATCCTGATCTGCCTTTGATTTTGATCGGACATTCGATGGGCTCGTTCATCGCCCAGGAAGTACTGTACAAGGACCTCGTGGAAATCGATGCTTTGGCTTTGTCGGGAACGGGCATTGCCGATCTTCTAGTATCAGTTGGGATCACCGTTGCGAAAATCGAACGTGCTATTTTTGGGCGACGCAAACCCGGACCATTCTTAGGTTTTGTCGCGAAGCGCAAGTTTTCAAAACACATCAAGGATGCCCATAAAACCCACGCTTGGCTCTCACGTGATCCACAGGTTTGCCGTGATTTCTTATCCGACTCTCTTTGTGGTTTTGACCTCACCAGTCAGGGCGCGATAGACATGATGACTGCTCTTAAAGATTTGCACAAAAACAGCCGGATGGAGCGCATTCCGAAGAAGCTTCCTGTCTACATTTTTGGCGGTACTGAAGATGCTCTAAGCTGGGATGGGGAGGCCGCGCGTTGGTTAGTGACGAAGTATCAGATGCTCGGCATTAAACCAGTTCGACACAAACTCTACGAGGGTGGCCGTCATGAATCCTTTAATGAGATCAATAAAGAAGAAGTCATCCAGGGGTTTATTGGCTGGTGTGATTCTGTGGTTCGACAATGGAAGAAGTGAAGAGAAGCGGAATCTTGACATATCCTATGGGGATATTGCTAGGCTTTTTAGGCGGTGTTGCGCTTAGCTTCGGTGGAGTGATCTTCCATGCGATGGATAATCCCAACGCGTGGCAAATTCTTTTTTACAGAACTTTCTCTTTTGAAATCGTAATCATCTCTTTCATGTTGCTTCGTTATCGCAGCAAAGTGGTGTCAGCGACGCTTTCTATCGGCAAAGCTGGTTTGATCGGCGGTGTTTTCTTGGGCATGGGTTTCTGCTTTTACGTCTTTGCACTCCTTAACACGACTGTGGCTAGTGCGTTGTTTCTGTTATCTGGCGGCCCGTTAATGACAGCGCTTCTTGCCTGGTTGCTGATCAAGGAACGGATCAATAAGATGACGGCTTTCGCTATACTGCTGACCATGGGTGGTGTTACGATTATGGTCAGCGAAGGTTTAGGCAATGGTAATATTTTTGGTGACCTATGCGCCCTCGCGGCTGCGTTAACCTTTGGCTTGATGGTTATTTCATACCGTTCTAACCCAGGAGTCGATATGGTGCCTGCTACTGGTTGGGGAGGGTTGGTGGCGATGGCAATTTCGGCATTCATGATGCCTGAGTTCGAGATCGACTATTACAATCTAGGACTCGCCTTATTGCTTGGTGTCGTAACTGTCGGGGTTGGCTTTATATTGATAACTTTGGCTTCCATAGTTGTCCCAAGTGCCGAGCTCTCATTAATCGTTCTGAGCGAAGCTGTTTTTGGCCCGCTCTGGGTGTTGCTCGTCTACGGTATTGTTCCTGCTAACACGACGATGTTTGGTGGTGCGGTCGTTTTCTTTGCTTTGATGCTTTATGCCTACGCGGCTAAAAGGTCCTCAGGAGCGACTTAAGTACGACTGCTGGTCTGCTTCATTGCTCAGTTAACCACTAGGGCATTATTGAGTTTCACTGGGCCCAAACTTCGCGGAAGACTTGGAAAATGAGTTTCCAACATAAGCGGTTTTGGGTTAACTCTAGAAAGTTTCTGGATTTCTAAGTCATCTAGTTTACAAATTTGTATTGAGTTAGAGGCTGCGGCAGGTCGCAGATGGGATCGCTAATGACACCAAATGACATTGACAGCGCTGCTGAAATTCTCACACAAGCCAGACTAGAAAACAAAGTTATCGATTGCATTCCTGAAACCGTGAGGCCTGGAAATATTCAGGAAGCCTATGCCATTCAGGATCGCTTCATCGAACTTCTTGGCTGGGAGATAGGTGGCTGGTATTGCGCTTGCACTAATGTTTCTATCCAGACTTTGCTTGATTTGAAAGAACCGTACTACGCCCGGTTGCTGAGTAGGTTCATTTCGCATGAGCCAGCCGTCCTTAACTCTAGTGATTTTCCACCAATAGTGCTGGAATGCGAGTACGGATTTCGGTTAGGCAAGGACTTGCCTCGCCGCAAGGAAGCCTATTCGCGCGACGAAGTGGCAGAAGCTATTGCCACTGTGCATCCAACAATAGAAGTTGTCGCCGGACATTTGAAAGATTGGCCTAAACAGGATGTCTGGTCTGTCATTGCAGACAACGGGACTGACGGAGCCTTGATCTACGGTGAAGGTCGAACAGATTGGCGAAATCTCGATCTTATCAACATGCCGGTAGTTCTTGAGGTGAACCGCCAGATCGTGCGGGAAGGCAGTGGGCGCAACGTTCTTGGCGATCCTCTAGAGGCTTTTGTCTGGTTTGCCAACGCGCGTTCTCGCGACGGCGAGGGACTGAAAGCTGGGAACATACACAACACCGGTACAACAACCGATATCATCTGGATCGAACCCGGTGACAAAGCCAAAGCAACGTTTGAAGGCCTTGGGGCCGTAAGTCTCGAACTGAAAGCTTGACAGTTCGTAAGTTCAACGGCTTGTTGAGCTTTCTCATTTTAGTCATCGAACAAGCCTTGCGCCTTATCGCTCCTGTCGCGATTGTGACAGTTTTGTGTCGGCTGTGCATAAATCGCATGGCTGGTAAGCGAAATGGACCAGTACTCATTTCGAAATAAAATCTTATCTTAGGCTTGTAATTAGCAAGCGGCTCTCATCCCCCCCCAAAGAGCCATGAAAGGTAAGAAGATGTCAGAGAATACAGTTTATACAATCAGTGAAGCAGACTACGCGATGGCTTTTGACAAAGCGAGACAGTTGCGCGCTGAAGCCATTCGTTACGGTTTTAAAACAGCCTACAATTATCTTGTTAGCCTTCCTTCAAGAATTCTACCAGTCACGACGGCGGGCAAGGTTGAAGCTTAAGCTTCTTCGTTCAGCTGGCGTTAAGCCTTGATGCTGTAGAAATACACCATCGACCGACCCTGACATGGGTCATTCCTCCCTATAAACTCGGGCCGCCCAATTTGGGCGGCCCTTTTTTTTACCTTGGATAAAGGACAGGAAAGTCCTCGCCGCCAAAAGGAGCACCATCCTCATATTCAAGTTCCGGGAAAGCCGGAGAGGTATTACCGGGCCGTTTGACGAACTTGGCATCGTCACCGACCCAGCGAGCGGAAATTACGCGGCGGCGGGAAGGGGAGGCGTTTGCGGGGGCTCCGTGGAGAGTGCGGAAAGAGAAAGCAACGGCGTCGCCTGGCTCCATCTCCCAGCCTAGAATATTGAGGCTGTCACGGTTCGCATCGACATCCGGCACGGTTTCCGATGTGTCACCTTCAAAAAGGTCCGTACCGTCAAAGCGTTTTGGTTTGAAATTTTTGCCCCAACTGTGAGAGGTCGCGACGTATTCAATCGTGCGTTCGCGTGGGATTGGGTCAAGTGGAACCCAGAATGATACAGTTTGCTCGCCCTCGACCAGATAATAAGGCGAGTCCTGATGCCATGGGGTTACGATTGAATTGCCGGGCTCCTTAACCAGGATGTGATCATGGAAAATGCGCGCTTTCTTTGACCGCATGAGTTTCGCAGCAATTGCTCCCATTGGAGAGTCTGCGACAAGGGATCGGTAACCATCAAACTGATTCCAAACGCAATAATCCTGGAAGAAAGGCGAACTACCATCTTCTGGGTTATAGGTTCTTTCGCGCCAGCTTGGATTGGCTTTGTTTTCCTCAATGGCTTGCTGGGCTCCTTCAATCCAATCATTGAAAACACCCTTGAGCAGAACCGCACCATCGCGCTCAAAATCAGAGATTTGTTGTTCGGTGATCATATGAATTTTCCTTACCCCAGAATTCCGGGCAGATTTAGCCCTTTGTCTTTGGCACAATCAAGTGCCTCTTCATAGCCAGCATCAGCGTGACGCATGACCCCGGTGCCAGGGTCGTTCCAGAGCACGCGTTCAAGCCTGCGCGCCGCGTCTTCCGTGCCATCAGCCACAATAACCATGCCTGCATGTTGAGAGAAACCCATGCCGACCCCACCACCATGGTGGAGACTGACCCAGGTGGCACCTGAGGCAGTGTTCAGCAAAGCATTGAGCATGGGCCAATCGGAGACAGCGTCGGAGCCATCGCGCATACCTTCGGTCTCGCGGTTCGGAGAGGCAACAGAACCTGAATCGAGATGATCTCGTCCGATGACAACAGGTGCTTTCAATTCACCAGAGGCGACCATTTCGTTGAAAGCCAGGCCAAGGCGATGGCGCTCTCCCAAGCCAACCCAACAAATGCGGGAAGGCAGGCCTTGGAAGGAGATACGCTCTCTTGCCATATCCAACCAATTGTGGAGATGTTGATTGTCTGGCAGCAGTTCTTTCACTTTGGCATCGGTTTTGTAGATGTCTTCAGGATCACCAGAAAGAGCGACCCAGCGGAAAGGACCGACACCACGACAGAAGAGTGGGCGGATGTAGGCTGGAACAAACCCGGGGAAAGCAAAGGCATTCTCGAGGCCTTCTTCGAGCGCAACTTGGCGGATGTTGTTACCGTAGTCGAGCGTCGGCACTCCAGCGTTCCAAAAATCGACCATCGCAGCAACGTGGTTCTTCATTGAGGCACGAGCTGCTTTCTCAACGGCTTTAGGATCACTTTCTTTCTTCGCGTTCCATTCGGCCAAAGTCCAGCCCTGGGGCAAGTATCCGTTGATTGGGTCGTGGGCTGAGGTTTGATCGGTGACCATGTCAGGCCTGACCCCGCGCTCTACGAGTTCTGCAAAAATATCAGCAGCATTTCCGAGCAGACCGACAGATTTAGCGTCGCCAGCCGCGGTCCACTGATCGATCATGGCAAGCGCTTCATCAAGGGTCTCAGCTTTCTCATCAACGTATCGAGTACGAAGACGGAAATCGATTGATTCAGGATTGCATTCGACAGCAAGGCAGCAGGCTCCGGCCATGACCGCCGCTAACGGTTGCGCGCCGCCCATGCCGCCGAGACCACCGGTCAAAATCCATTTACCTTTCAGGTTCCCATCGTAGTGTTGACGGCCAGCTTCTACGAAGGTCTCGTAAGTCCCTTGAACAATCCCTTGTGTGCCGATGTAGATCCAGGACCCTGCTGTCATCTGGCCGTACATCATCAAACCGACTTTATCGAGTTCATGAAAATGGTCCCATGTGGCCCAGTGAGGGACAAGGTTGGAGTTGGCAATCAAAACCCGTGGTGCGTCTTTGTGCGTGCGGAAAACGCCAACTGGCTTGCCGGATTGAACCAACAAGGTTTCTTCCTCGGTGAGTGTCTTTAAACTGTTGGTGATCTGGTCGAAATCTTCCCAAGTCCTGGCTGCTCTGCCGATACCACCATAGACCACCAGTTCGTTAGGGTTCTCTGCTACTTCGGCATCTAAATTATTCTGGATCATGCGGAAGGGCGCTTCAGTTGTCCAGCTCAGGCAGTTGAGTTCAGGGCCTGTCGGTGCCTTAACTGAGCGCGTGTTATGACGTGATTTCGACATCGTTTTTTATCCTATAGTACAGGTGCATCGTCTGGCACGAGCGTGCCAGCATTAATCATTTGAGTGGCTGCTGCAATATCATCGGCAACGTATCGGTCATCTTCAAGGCTAGGAACGGAAGACCTCAAGGTATTGATTTTGCCTTGGAGGGCATTGCTGGTTTTCAACGGAGCACGTAATTCTACACCTTGAGCAGCGGCGATGACCTCCACCGCTAGGATACCGGCCAGGTTCTGATTCATCTCGATCAATCGCCGCGCGGCGTGACACCCCATTGAAACGTGGTCTTCCTGATTGGCTGATGTTGGTGTGCTGTCAACTGAGCGAGGGTTCGTTAAAGACTTGTTTTCACTCATGAGGGCGGCTGATGTGACTTCGGCTATCATCAAACCAGAGTTTAATCCGGGCTTGGGAGAGAGGAAGGTTGGAAGACCAAAAGATAAAGCAGGATCGACCAAGAGAGCAACGCGCCTTTGCGCAATCGATCCAATTTCAGAAATGGCGATGGCAGTTTGATCGGCTGCAAAGGCCGCTGATTCAGCGTGGAAATTGCCACCTGAAACAATGGAACCGTCGTCCAGAACCAGAGGGTTATCGGTTACCGCATTGGCTTCTATTTCTAGGCTCTGTCCCACCTGTCTTAACAAGTCGAGGCAAGCACCCAAAACTTGCGGTTGGCATCGCAGGCAATAGGGGTCTTGAACACGTTCATCGTCTTCTCGGTGGCTTTCGCGAATTTCTGAACCGTCGAGCAAAGAGCGAAGGCTTATGCCGACATCAATCTGCCCTTTGTGCCCGCGTAGCTCGTGAATTTCCGGGCGGAAGGGAGCGGAAGATCCCATTGCAGCATCCACGGAGAGGGCTCCTGTCACAAGTGATGTCATGGCATTGCGCCAAGCTTCAAACAATCCCTTTAAAGCCAAGGCTGTGGATACTTGCGTGCCGTTGATCAGGGCCAATCCTTCCTTCGCACCCAAAACCAAGGGTTTGACACCTGCTAGCTTGAGAGCTTTAGAGGCGGGCATTTGCTGTCCGGCAAAGAAGGCTTCTCCTTCGCCCAACATCGCGGCCGTCATGTGGGCGAGAGGGGCCAAATCACCAGAAGCACCGACCGATCCTTGCCCTGGAACTACAGGCGTAATTCTATGTTCTAACATGGCTTCAAGCTGTTCAATGACAATCCAACGAACACCCGAAGCGCCTCTGCCGAGCGAGAGAAGCTTCAAAGCCATAATCAAGCGCGTGACATCCTCCGGCAAGGGATCACCGACACCTGCACAATGACTGAGGATTAAGTTTCTTTGTAGTGTTGCGACATCTTCCGGTGGGATACGAACCGAGGCCAGTTTGCCAAAACCAGTGTTGATGCCGTAGACAGCGTCGTCACCTGCAGCTGCTTTTGCAACTATTTCAGCCGCTCTTTCAACGTTTGGTTTGCAAGCTCGTTCGAGGGTAACTGGCGCACCTGCCAATATACTCTTGAAGTCGTCCATTCTGGCTTTTCCAGGAACGAGTTCCATTAGAGATCACCACCAAATATGCGCTGATGTAGCGAGTTAAAACCGATGCGGTAAGATAGTTCTGCCGGCATCCCTATATTCCAAACGGCTAGATCCGCTCTTTTTCCTGTTTCGATAGTGCCTCTGTCCTCTTCAAGTCCCAGTGCTTTCGCCGCATTTCGTGTGACGCCTGCGAGCGCTTCTTCAGGCGTCAATCTGAAAAGCGTACAAGCCATGTTCATCGTTAACAGAACGGAGAAGAGAGGCGAAGAACCCGGGTTGCCATCCGAGGCAATAGCGATGTCTACACCGGCATCTCTCAATGCCTGGACCGGTGGCAGCTGGGTTTCTCGTATTGTATAGAAAGCGCCGGGCAATATGGTACCAACGGTGCCAGCCTTTGCCATTGCAGCAACTCCAGCCGCATCCAGGTATTCGATATGGTCAGCCGAAAGTGCTCCTCGTTCGGCAGCCATCTTTGCTCCGCCTAGGTTGGACAGCTGTTCAGCGTGAAGCTTGATGGGTAGACCGAGCTCCTTGGCTACATCAAACACCCGTTCCATTTGTTCAACCGAGAAGGCAATGCCTTCACAAAAACCGTCAACGGCGTCAACCAAACCCAAGGCATGAGCTTGGCGCAGACCTTCGCAGGCGATTTCCTCGATATATTCGTTGTCTCGGTCTTTGTATTCAGCCGGAAGGGCATGAGCAGCGAGCCAGGACGTTACAACCTTTATAGGGCGTTCTTTTTCTAGCTGCCGCGCCACCTTCAGCATTTTGATTTCATCTTCAATGGACAGGCCATAACCAGATTTGATTTCAATTGTGGTCACGCCTTCGGCAATGAAGGCATCCAGGCGAGGGAGAGCGGAGGCAAGGAGCTCTTCTTCGGTGGCTGATTTTGTAGCGCTGGTTGTGGCGACGATCCCGCCACCGGCGCGCGCGACTTCTTCGTATGTGGCACCCTCTAAGCGCATTTCGAATTCTAAGGCTCGGTTACCGCCAAAGACCAAATGCGTGTGACAATCGATCAGCGCTGGAGTGACCAAGCGGCCACCTAAGTCCACGTTTTGCGCTTTTGCATAAGCTTGCGGAAGCTGGCTCGCCTTTCCAACCCATTCGATCCTATCGTCTGACAGAACAATGGCGCCATCTTCGATCAAACCATAGGCGGTTTCGCCTTTGTTCATCGTCGCGATTCTGCAGTGGGTTAGGACTTTTTGTGCCATTAGACTTCCTTTCTTGAGACGCGAGTTCACAAAGCAAACCCACTGGTCTCTCATTTATGAGATCTTTCACCTGATTCTTTATTATGCGCAAGCATAATAATAAAAAGACTGTGGTAAATTGCACGTTCTCGCGCTATCTAATCGTAATGACGAGCAAATCTCTTAATTCTTGGCATGAAATTCAGGACGAAGTTCTAAGCCGCATTCAGGCTGGAATTTGGAAACCGGGCACAATCATACCAACCGAAAATGATCTGGCTCGAGAGTTTGAATGTTCTCGTGCAACGGTAAGCCGTGCCCTGAATGCTTTGTCGGCTGATGGCTTGTTGGACCGGCGGCGTAAGGGTGGAACCAAGGTAAACCTCAACCCGGTCAGAAAAGCCACTCTGCCGATCCCTGTGATTAGAGAGGAAGTCGAGGGCAGGGGATGCACCTATCGTTCGCTCGTGATCGAAAAAGAAAAAAGAAAGCCTAGTCCAGCAATTAGAGCTCAGCTTTCTCTCGACGCAGACTGCTTTGTTATGCATGTGAAGTCTCTGCATATGGCCGACAACCAGCCATACGCTTTTGAAGACCGTTGGGTGAATTTGGATGTAGTACCCGATTTTGAGCAGGCTGATTTAACGAAGATTAGCGCGAATGAATGGCTCCTTCAGAATTCTGGATTTTCCGCAGGCGATGTGGCCTTTTATGCGCTCAATGCCGGGCAACAGGAAGCCGAGAATTTGGGATGTCGTGAAGGCGAAGCGCTTTTCGTTTTGGAGCGCATTACGCAAGTGAACGGTAAGGCTATTACATTTGTTCGCCTTTTCTATAGACCTGGCCATCGCATCTCTACTACTCTCTAGACGTTGATTTGCATGTGCCTGAAGCCTGACACAATCTAGGGCGGCACCCTTTAGGAGTAGTATTGATGAAGATCCTTGTTAACGGCGCCAGTTCTGTTGATGATGTTCCAGGTTTGTCGGCCGTTGTTTCAAATCATCAGTTTGTATTTGCGCCGGACAAAGCGGCACTGGAGCGAGAGCTGCCTGGCACCGAAGTCTTGTTGGGTTGGAACTTTCGTGGCAACGATCTTGAGGAACTTTGGGGCCATGCGACTGACTTGAAATGGATACATTGGTGCGGGGCGGGGGTTGACGCTGTGTTGTTCCCGGCCCTCGCGAATTCAGACGTTGTTCTAACCAACGCGCACGGCCTCTTTAATGTTTCAATGGCAGAGTTCGCTTTGGCTTTTGTCTTGTCAGAAGCAAAGTGTTTCCGTCGCCTGTCAGATAGTCAAAGAGACAGTTTTTGGGATTATCACGGGAACAGAAAAGTTGCTGGGACGAAGGCTATAGTATTTGGTGTTGGGGGCATCGGGCGTGAAACAGGACGCTTGTTCCGTGCTGTGGGGATCGAAGTTGACGGCGTCGGTCGTTCGAGTAGGGCAGGCGACGAAGTTTTCGGCAAAATCATCGCTCAAGATGAAAGCAAGGACAATCTTGAAAATTATGATTGGGTGATCGGTATTATGCCGTCAACTGCGGCGACGGACGGTTTTTTCGACGCCAAGTTTTTTGAGGCGATGGGTCCAAACGCAAGCTTCTTAAACATGGGCCGCGGGAGAGCAGTGGACGAGGCAGCGCTAATGACGGCACTCAATTCTGATTCGATAGCGTCAGCAATGCTCGACGTTTTTCAGACGGAACCCCTACCAAAAGACAGCCCGATTTGGACGACTAAGAACCTCGTCGTTTCACCCCATATGTCGGGCGATCACGCTGGCTATCACGCAGAAATGTTTCAACAGTTTCATGAGAACTTGGAGAACTATATCTCTGACAAAACTTTGTTCAACCTGGTCGACAAACATGCCGGTTTTGTCAGGAGTTCGTAATTGGCGAGATACTACGCGATTGGTGATATTCACGGCGATCTCAATCAGTTGATCGAGGCCCATCGGCGAATTCAACAGGACCTAATCCGAAACCCAATCGGTGACTATGAAGTAATTCACATCGGTGATCTGGTTGATCGGCGTGAAGACAGCAAAGGTGTGATTGATTTCTTGATCGCTGGGGTTGAACGTGGCGAGCCATGGATCGTATTGAAGGGCAACCATGACCGGTTGTTTCAATGGTTCTTGGAAGATCCACATCGTGTTGATGCAAGATTGCGATCTGACTATTCCTGGCTCCATCCTCGCATGGGGGGACGAGAGACGCTTCTGTCTTATGGTCTAGAAGTACCAGAAGATTTCGGCATCGACGTGCTACTCCAAGCCGCCCTGAGCGCTGTTCCTGATAAGCACTATGAATTCTTGAAGCGTCTTCCTCTCTGCCATGAAACTTCGAGATTCTTCTTTTGTCACGCTGGTATCAAACCGGGGGTCCCTCTGCAGAACCAAATCGAAGACGACTTGTTGTGGATGAGGCAGGAGTTTCACAAGTATGAAGGCGAGCACCCAAAACTCATTGTCCATGGGCATACGCCCGTTGATAAAGTCACCCACTACGGCAACCGGCTCAACATTGACACAGGAGCGGCCTATGGGAAGTTGCTTTCGACCGTTTGCTTAGAAGAAGATAGTATCTGGTTGCTTGATAAGGGCGAGCGAAAAGCTCTTTAATGAGGCTAGATAAGGAGCGAATTTAATTGTAACCCGAAAACTTACGTTTAAAGTGAAGCGACAAATAACCTTGGGGTGTGAAGTTGGAAGAAGCAAGCACTAGCTCTCTCATTCAGAAGCAGAGACACCAATTTGAGTTTACCGGGAATGCCAAAGAATACTTTGGTATTTGGATAGTGAAAGTTTTGCTAACGATTGTTACGCTCGGGATTTACTCCGCTTGGGCTAAAGTGAATTAGTTCCGACTTAATCTGACATAGTAGTCCTTCCAGCTAGCTGGAAGGACTACGTTCGGCTCTTGAAGGAGCCAGCCGTTTCCGGTTTTG